>BBBM01000020.1 GCA_001311565.1 Desulfothermus okinawensis JCM 13304 | reverse complement strand
CCTTCTTGAGAATACCATCCAACCCTTCAGAATCTTTAACTTTCCCCTCTTTGTACAATTTGATTATCTCTTCTTTGTTTACTAACATAAAAAAATAACCTCCTTTTTAAGGCTTCTCTCCCCAAGCTCCCCTAGGGGAGCTTGACTATCTCTTTTTTTCTCCTTCCTGCAATATCTTATTCCTTTCCCCTATCTTGCCTTAAAAAGGGATTTACACAGTTTTTGAAACACCTCCCCTCCTCAATTAGGGTTCGTTTACAACTCTTAATGTCCAATGAGAACAGTCCTCTTTTATAAAATTTTGGTTAACTCAATAAACTCTAAAGGCTCACAAACTGGAATACTCGACTTTTTATAGTCTTTTACATTGCGAGTTATAATAAATTCTACACCTGAATGAATGGCTGATTGATATACTACACCATCTTCATAGTCAGCAAATTCACTATTCAAGGCATCTTCTAGAACAATTCTGGTCACAGGTGCTATTTCAAATAGAGATAAAATTAACTTTATGTATCTTCTAGCCTTAGATTTCCCCAGATTTTTTGAGAGTAAATAGTAAATTGTTGTTAGAGTTATAGCACTGATATATCCCTGTAGTTCAGACCGTTCCACCTTTGACATCAACATCGCTGCTGGTTCTGTGAATGGTTCTCTGTCCAGTAAAACATCTAAAATTATATTTGTATCAAATAACACCCTCATTTTTCTAAATATTTATCTTCTAAATATTTTTGTAATCCTGCTCAGTAACCTGTTTCCCTTTTAATATTCCCTTTAATGCTGCCACAGTAGGGGTTAATTCTTCTTTCTCCCTGGGTTGTTTACTTAAAATATATTTAAAGTACTCAGACACAATCTTAGAGACAGATTTTTTTCTTTTTAACAGAATACTCTTTTATTGATTTTATTAAAGTTTTATCAACTGAGAGAGTTAATTTAACGGGCATATTACCTCCTATACGTATATTTTTATGTTTAACAATACTTCTTTATCAGGTTTTGTCAAATTGTTTTCTTTTCACGGAAACTGTCAGAAAAAATATCAGAGAATATGTCGAACTGCCTATTTCTTTAGCTCCGAATTATTGATTGGGTTATGGAGCAAGTGATTAGTAATTAGTTGTTAGTAATTAGTGATTAGTGAAAGGTAGAAGGATGAAGAACACCTAAACCTTGAACATTGAACCTCGAACATTGAACAAAGATTTAATTTCTTCAGGTTGAAGATAGCCGTATTTTTCACGATAAAGGCGATAAGCTTTGTCAAGCTCATCTTATGGCTTTTCCATGGAATCAAACTGTTCGCCACAGTCCATATATTGGTAAAGACTGACAGGAACATCAAATACTTCCCCTCGCACCTTTACTTTTGTAGAAGTTATTTTTTTTACTTCTTTTTTTTCTTCATATGCTGGACAAAACATTTTCATGGCTCTTCCTCCCAGGGATGAAAACTCAGACACTTCGTTTCTGTTTTGATGAGTTTTATTTTTATGTAAACTCTCAAGTGGGATGAAGAGGAATGGGATACGTAGTATGTTTTGCTTAAAAAAAATACAAAAATATGGGAATATTACAATTATTTATCTTATCCCTAGTTTATAATTATAAACTGAGACTAAATTTGCGCACTTTTTTCTGAGATCACACAATACAATATTCAAAATCAGGATTCACAAACTCCCCTTCTCCTATTATCTCAATCTTTGCTACACACTTTTTGCAAAGAGGGATGTATTTGACCCCATCTGTTTCTGGATCAATTATTGAGGCGATCCTTGCCTGGAGCTTCTTTAATTCCTTTTTTTGTAAGCTCCATCTCAAACTTGGATTTTTGAACCCTTTTCCCAAAATCCTCCATTGTCTTGGCAACCTTTAAAAGTCGTTTTTCATCTGAAATATCATAAATTACCAGATATCTCATATAAAGCCACCTTTTTTTATTACATTCTGCTTATTTCATTAACTTCGAAGTCTCAACCTTTGATGTGTCTGTGTATGTGTATCGAAGCTAAAGAAATAGGCATATATTATAAAATTGAAAGCCTTATTTTACCAAAGCCAAATGAAGTTTGCTTACCCACATGTACTGTTTCACAATATTTTAATATTGGGAAAAATTCAAATAACTCCCCCTCATAAACAGCCCTTCCAACAAGCCCGCCCAATTTCATCTTAGCTCTCTGTCTAAAACTAAACCTGGGCATATCAACCCATTTCTTTTCTTCCAGAATCATTTTTACACCATTTGACCGATGCACTAATCCCCTGTAATCTAAATCTGGCTCTTTTCCTGCAAAATAATCTTCTAGATTTGCTATTCTCCTTAATGCTGCCCTAATCAAAACACCAAAATCAAAAGAGGTAACAAGGGAATTTTTGAATTTTGCCCTGTATGGAGTCAAGAAATCCACCTGAAGTTTATTTATTTTCTGCTGGGGATTCTCTAGTTGAATGTATCTACCAGAGTCTTTAGGATATAGCTCCTTTGATTGATCTGTATATATGATTTGTTGGTCCTGTTTTACATACTTTAATCTAAATCTTCCAAGTCCATCCTTTCTACCTTTTCCAATCCCCATCTCACCCATATTAATTGTTGCATAGACCAGATATGGAATCCATTTTATAACATCTCCAATCAATATTAATCTAAATTTAAATTCATCACCTGCCATATACAATGTCTTTTCCATATCCATTGGTTCTAAAACAAATGGATGTGGAGCTATAGGACTTCCCTTTGGTCTTTTTATTTTTTTTTGACTCAAAAACAAAAAAAATATATGCAACTAGAGGATAAAATACACTTAAAACATTCTACATTTTTAATGGGACAACATATCTTTCTAAGGCTATTTCCAAGTGCTCCCCTAATTAAATTTCCCTTAAAGAGAGGTAAAACTCCCTCACTTTCAAATTCACAAATAAAATCTAACTCACTATATTTTAGCATAACCTTTTACTTAGCTTAAGTTTATTATGACAATAAACTTGGGCTAAAGATGGCTTCCAAGTTCATCAATTACAAAGACCTCATCCTCAAAATGTCCATAACACCTTTTATCTGTGCCTGTAAATGCATAAAATTCATAATTAGATATCTCTTTTGGTTTTCCTTTAATTGGCTTAAAACTAAGTCTGTTAAGTATTTTTTCATTTCCAGATAAGGCCAGTGCAAGGTCATCTATCCTTATATTTATTTCCTTGATTTTATCTGGAAAAAGCCCTGCTACCTGTTTTTTTAAATTTCTCTGAAAATTTGATCTTGCTATTTGGCTCTGGCCACAGCCTTTTTTTCATAAAGACTATCCTTTGCCCTTAACCATGCGATTTTTCCCCAAGGGGAAAAACCCACTTCCCCATCTATTTTAACCCAAAATATCTCAGGGATGTTTAAGACATTCTCATATGTTATTTCTCCAAGCTCCAGTAGTCTAAAAATGGTGATATTTTGTTCAATAACCCCATGTGTATCTATTTTTACAGGAAGTTTGGGAATCCTTAATAAAGATGATCCAGATTCAAATATGTATATTATCTCATCAGCATAAAACATACCTATTGTCTGTAAATCCCTGTACGCTTTTAAATCCACCTGTAAGATTAAAAATAATTTTAAAATTTCTCCTTTTAAATGCAGGGATCAGCCTTTCAAACATATCTACCATCTCAGACAATGCCATTTGAAATGCATCTATATCATTGGTTTGTAAATCCATTTGTCTGTATAACTGGACATTCTTTACTTTGTTTGCTTCAAGCCATTCCTTTATCATATTACCAGTCTGCTCTCCAAGATATGTATCAGTACACAACAAAAAATGGTAGTCATCTTCTTGTAAAAGGCCATTATAAAATTTAACAATGGCATTTAACTCAGCTGAATACCTTGTTACTTCTTTTGGAGAAAGGGATAAAATAAGATCTTTTACCTCTTTGATCCTTTTTTTGTAAAAGTTTTCTATCCCCATCATCAATGTCTTCTAAGTATTTGCAATTAGCATATTTTGATATTAGACTTCTAACCTCATTATCTGCTCTACCTGTTAAAAGACTGGTCCCACATGGAGAAACAATAAAATTTGGCATGATTTTACCTCCATATTCATGCCTGGAAATTTACCAGGCCATTTAAATAAAATTTTTAAAATCTAATTGGAATCATTTTCATACGTAAATTCTCTGGAACACTATTTAGCATTGCAATACTTAGCCTTTTACCATTAGAAATAATAGATAGGTCTGAAGACAAATTCATTTTTATAGCAGATGGAAGTTTCCACATTGCTCCAGTAGCCGGATCAACAATTAACATACCAATGACTCCACCAAAAAGTAGATTTCCTATATACCATCCATCAATTGATGCCGTTAATGTAATATTTTTCTTTATCCCATTTGAAAATAGAAAATCAACATTGTATTTTGCAGGAGAGAAAAATCCTGCCTTTGCCTTTAGAGTAACAGTAGTTGGAGTTGTTCCTGAATATACCTCAACTCCTTTTTTTAACGTCATAAATTTTTACAATTGCCCCAGATGGAGTTGTATTAAAGGACACAGGATAATCAGATTTACTCACAATACTGGCACAACCATAACATATAAATGTAATTACCCAAAAAAAAGCTGACAAATTTCTCATAATACTACCCTCCTCCATTTAAAGTTAAAAAAAGAAACAGTGATACCTGTTATGACATGGAGGAAGGTTAAACAAAAAAAAGAAGTTATTTGGTAAAGCACAATATTTGGTAAATATTGTGAAAATTAATGGATAGGCAGGAGCTTAAATCCTTATCAAGAATAATATGTTAGGACAATAATACCTATTCCAGCACTGAGTTTAGCTATAATGCCAAGTAGTTTTCCCAGCATAGCTCCAAGGGCAGCCTGTCTTGACTGGGAAAAAGTCTTTCCACCCAGAAGTTCAAAAACAAGCCCACCCACATAAGCACCAAGGATTCCACCAATTAATGCTCCTATTCCAAATAAAAATGGTACTCCCAGTATGGCACCTGCTATGGCTCCAATAAATGAACCTATATTGCCCCTTCCAGATAGACCATATTTTTTTGCCCACAAGAAACTGACCTGCCCACTCTATAACTTCCCCTAACACACAGAGAGATATTACCATTATCCACCAGGAAATATGGGGTGAGAATGCATCACTTAATATGTCAAAAACAAGTAATACACCAAGCATGAGCCAGTTACCAGGCAAACTAAAAAAAATTTAATAACCATAAAATAAGCAGTACAATTATTATAAAAACCATCTATCACCCCTTTAGTTGTAAAATCCACACAATCTCTTTAAATTTTCAAATAAACTTATCTTCTCCTCCCTGGACCTGGTCCTTTGTTTTTTTACTTCCTTTACAACCCTGTCCCTAAATTTTCTATACACCTCTTCCCGTAGTATATTATCCTTTTCCAGTATCAGCCTAAAGAGCATCCTGTCTATTTCAAGTACCTCTCCGTCCACTGCACAAACAACAGAAGCATTTCTCTTTTGATCTGATATTAATGCAACTTCACCAAAAAAAATCACCTGGTTTTAATTTTGCCACTAATTTTTTTTTGTCTAATCACATCAAATTCACCACTAATAATTATATACATTGTATCTCCAATATCACCCTCAATTATCACTCTATCTCCAGGATGGTATTTCAGTAGATTTCCATACCTGGCCAAAAACTCCAACACGTCCACCCTTGCATTTTGAAATAGCTCATTTGACCTGAGCACAGAGAGTACTCTGGAATCCACTGTCCCTGGCCTTGGTTCCTTCATTATAACAGTTCTAATTGGAAAGGGAATTTCTATATCAAAGTTTTTAAACTGGTACCAGATTGAGCTATATATCTCATCAATTGCAAGCCTTTTGTCATAGTAGTTTTGCACACCAAAAATAATTTTGTAATTAATAGATGATGCTCCATATTCCATGAGCAAGACTTTTTTTTTCCATACTTTGATCAACATAGCGATTTGTATTTAATACATCATAAATGGCCCTCTTTACTTTTACAGGTGGAACTTCATAACTAATACCTATATCAATTTGCACTTCCAGCTCTTCTGAAGGTTTACTATAATTAATTATATTTTCAGATGATATTGTGTTATTTGGAATTATTACATACATATTTAAAATGGTCTTTATCTTTGTATACCTCCAATTTATCTCTTCTACCTTACCTATTAGATCTCCAACCTGAATCCAGTCACCTAAATCAAAGGGCTTTTCTATTTGAATAACTATACCTGAAATTAAATTGCCAATGGTGTCCTTCATTGAAAGACCTATTATAGCAGTCATTATTGCTGATGGAGTTAAGATTGTCACCAGATCAACATTAAATACGTTTCTCAAAAAGACCATTATAAACAATAAGATAATTGTAAATTTAATAATATCAATTAATATATAGCTAATTTTCTTTTTCTTTCTGCCCAATAGATATTCATTTATATATAGATCGACAATAAGTGACCTGACAATTAGAAATATAAAAACAGTTTCTAAGACAAAAATTATCTTTAAAAACCACACGCCCTGAATTTTGTCCTTGAGAAATTCTATAAAGATTAACACTATTACATAGTTTAAAATCTTGGTTAAAAGAGAAGGCCAATCAAATTTCTTCTTTAAAAGTCCAACAAAAATCCTGAGAGACAGTATAATACTAAAGGTAACCGCAAATAATATAATATCTTTTTTTGTGAACCAACACCTGTTCAATAAAATCCATAGAGTATTTAATTATATCCATAGTTAGCCTTATTTTTTTATCAAATTGAATAACACTTAAATCACTATTTACACTATCCATATCTTTTGTATTGGATATTATATTTAAGTAATATCCACTTAAGTAATCTTTATAATCCCTATACAGTCTTTCAAAGATGTTTTTCGCCTCCTGCATATTCCCATGAGACAGATACTGTATGGCTTTTTCAAAATCTTTTATATCTTCAATACCTAAATCAAGGTCAGTTATTAATTCATACATTCTAACTGGTTCTGTCTTGCCCTTTACAATAACTTTCCCAATATATCTAATAGGAAAATCTTCGTGTGATATTTTCTCTGCTGTGTATTCTGTAATAAGTACATTTGTATTAAAGTATTTGTTTAAACCCTCTACCCTGCTTGCCAGATTCACTGTGTCACCTATAGCAGTATAGTCAAACCTGGTACTTGTTCCAAGATTACCCACAACTGCTTCCCCAGTATTAATGCCAATTCCAATTTTTATTTCAGGAAGACCCTTTTTTTTCAAAAGAAATATTTAATTTTTTTAACACAATCAACAATCTCCTTTGCTGATTTAACAGCTGCATTTGCATGATTTTCAAGATCAACAGGCACATTAAATAATGCCATTATTGCATCACCAATATATTTATCCAACATCCCGTTATTTTTTTAAAATAATATCTGTAACTGGACCAAAGAAACTATTTAGTAGATTAACCAGATCTTCAGGACTTAAATTTTCAGAAATGGAAGTAAAATCCCTTATATCCAAAAAAAAGTACAGTTACAGTCTTTTTCTCCCCTCCTAATTTTAATTTATCAGGAGATCTTAAGACTTCATTTACCAATTCCTTTGAAATATAACTACTAAAGGCCTTTTTCAGATACCTTGACCTCTGTTCAATCACAAAATTTCTATATGACTCTAACAGGATAAAACACAAAATAAATTGAAAAATGGGATAAATTGTGGCCACCCTTATATTATTTACTGAAAACAAGAAAACATTAAATGCTAAATAAAGCCCTCCAAATATAAAAAAATCCAAAAAGGGAAAATAATGTATTTTTTGTCTTCATTGAAATGATCGTAAGAATTGAGGGAATTAACAAGATGGATAAAATATCTATTAAATAAGTATAGGAGTTTCTTACCAGGTAGAAATTTTGCAGTATATTTGATGCCATTGTACAGTGGACTTCAGTTCCAGGAAAATTGGGATCTGTGGGGGTAGGCACCAAATCTCCAACTGCCTTTTCTGTTACACCAAAAAAAGACCAGTTTATCTCTGAGAAAATTTTTCGGTACCTTTCCCTCTAAAATATCCACTGCAGAAACATGGCTTATTGTATGCCCTTTTCCATAGAAGTTTATAAGAAGGCTTCCAGTGCTTGAAACTGGAATTTTTCTATTCCCAACCTTAAGCTCAAGAATTCCATATCTGTCAATTACAACAGAAATAGGCTTAGAAAGATAATTTGATATAGCAGCAAGGGACAGAGAAGGCATCAAATATCCTTCAAAGGCAGCAACCAAGTGTAAACGCCTCAATATCCCATCGCTGTCCGGAAAAACAGAAAAAAAACCCTTTCCTGCTCCGGCTTTTGAAATAATAGGGATATTTGTCTCTGCAGTGGGAAAGTTTTTAATGGGGATGTCTTCTACATCATCTATGAGTTGTATGTCCTGTATAGAAAAATCAGGTAAATTCAGGAGGGCTATTTGTTCTTCATTTTTCTTCTTTTCCTTTCTAAAGAAAAAAACCCAGAACAACCTTTCTGGAATCGGCTATTGATTTTGCAAGTAGTCTATCGTCCCTCTCATTTGAGACTTCAGAAAATACCATATCCAGTGCAATGGTCTTTGCACCTAACCTGTCTATCTTTTGTATCAACTTTGCAATAATATCTCGCTTCCACGGCCATCTCCCAATTTTATCAATACTTTTACCATCAACTTCAACTAAAACACATTCAGGGGAAGGTTTAATCTTTTTTCTAAATCTAAATTTAACATCCTGTATCCTATCATCTATTGTCTGAAAAACCTCAAATTGAAAAAAAGTATAAAAAATATCCTGTTATAATAATTAGCACACATATAAAAATATATACAATGGACCTTTTCATCTAGATTCTATTTATTTCTTCTCTGTTTATCTAACAGTAATTTGATTTGATTTTTGTATTTTCCTCTTGGGAAAAGTTTATTGTATAACTCAAAGTATCTTTTTGCCATGTCAATATCTTTTATTTCAAGATAAATAAAACCCAATTCAAAAATGGCATCCTCATAAAATTTTGTGTTCTTATAGGTGGTTGCAACTATTTTTAAATAATTTATAGCAGAATTATAATCCTTTAAAAACCTTGTTTTTATAATTGACTTTTGAAATAGAATCTCTGCTTTTACACTGGGAATAGAAGTAAATAAAAACGCAATATCAAGATATTTTAGGGCTTCATTAAATTCCCTTTTATCTATTAAATAACTGGTGTAATTTATATTCCAACGAGCAATGATCTCTGGAAGCTCTTTTAATTTTTTTCATCTCCTTGGGTATCACCATACCAGTTACCTGATATAACAATTGATACATATCCTTCAACGTCTTATCTTTTTCAAAATTAACAGGTTGTATTGGAGGCACACTCACTGCACTCTGGGACATCTCTTTTGACTTAGTATCCACTGAAAATCCAGAATTCTTAAGATTTACTATTCCTTTTTTTTGTGAAAACAACAGATGCATTGTCCTTTGCATACACTATGAATTCTGTTCCTTTAACCCCAGCAACTCCCCCACCACTAACAACATTAAATGCCTCATCTGGCTTAAGCTTATGGATAATGGATCTCAAGGTGCCGCTCTTTATATTAACATTGGTCTTATTTTTTTATTGTAATGTGGCTGTTTGGACCAATAAAAAGAACATCTCCCTTTTTTTGTCTTTATTTGTATGGTGGAATTTGCATCTGTTTTGATTTCATCACCTATGTATATTTTTTTGTTTTAATTTAACTATCCCATTATTTACCAGAGGACATCCTGTATAAAAAGAAATAAATCCAAATGGTATCTTGAGCCATCCCCCATAAACAATAGATGCAGAAAAGAGAATAATTATTAATTGAATAGGATATTTTTTTCACTTTTCTATACCTCCTTCAGGTATTTCCCGGTTATTGAATGGGGGTTATTTTTTTATTTCTTCAGGACTACCCTGGGCAATTATCTGTCCCCCATATTCTCCACCACCAGGACCCAGGTCAAACACATAATCACTTGCCCTTATTACATCTAGATTGTGTTCAATTACTATTACACTGGCCCCTTTATCCACCAATTCATGGAGTACCTCTATGAGTTTTCCCACTTCATGCATGTGTAGTCCAGTAGTTGGTTCATCCAAAATATATAGGTTTCCAGGTAAACTCCTTTTACTCAACTCCCTGCTTATTTTGATCCTCTGTGCTTCTCCTCCAGACAGAGTAGTTGCAGGCTGGCCTAGCTTTATGTACTCGAGCCCAACAGCCTCCAATATCTCCAACTTTCTCTTTAATGGCTGGTGGGTCTCAAAAAATTTTTTTTGCCTGTCTCACAGTTAAATCCAGTACATCTGCGATATTTAATCCTTTGTAGCGTATATCTAAAGTCTCTTTGTTATAACGTCTGCCTTTACACACATCACACTTAACATACACATCTGGCAAAAAATGCATCTGTATCCTGATATATCCCTCTCCTTCACACCTCTCACACCTTCCACCTTTTACATTAAAGCTAAAACGACCAGGTTTGTATCCCTTTTGTCTTGCTTCCCTGGTCCTGGCAAACAACTCACGTATATGATCAAAGACCTTGGTATAGGTTGCAGGATTGGACCTGGGAGTCCTTCCAATTGGGGACTGGTCTATAAAAATCACATTCTCAATAAGGGAAACACCTTCAATTCCCTGAATTTTTCCAGGGTTTTCAACGGCCTGTCCTTTAGACAAAAGTAAATGTTTATACAAGGTATCACATACCAGTGAGCTCTTTCCAGAACCTGAAACTCCTGTTACACATACCAGAACTCCAAGGGGAATGTCTATATGAATATCCTTTAAATTATTAGTACTAACACCCTTTAACCTAATAAATCCCCTGGGAGCCCTTTTTTTTGACTTAAAATTTATCTTTAAATCACCCCTTAAATATTTCCCTGTGAGTGTATTGCTCATATAAAGCCCATTAAGATGTCCGAAATAGACCACTTCTCCCCCTAACATGCCAGAACCAGGACCTAATTCCACAATATAATCAGCCTCCTTTATTGTGTCGTGGTCGTGCTCAACAACTATTACTGTATTTCCCCTGTCTTTTAATTCCTTGAGGGAACCAAGGAGCCTTTTGTTATCCCTGGGATGCAGTCCTATACTTGGCTCATCTAAAACATATATTATGCCTTCCAGACCTGATCCCAATTGCCCTGCGAGTCTTATCCTCTGGCTTCCCCACCAGAAAGGGTGGACATCTCCCGGGATAGGGATAAATAGTCCAGTCCAACCTGTTTTAAGAACTTTAATCTGGATTTTATCTCCTTTAAAAGGGGATCTGCTATTTGAGATTCCATACCGCTAAAATTTAGGTTATCTAACCATTCATATAAATGTCTAATAGACCATAAGCACAGATCAAAAATTGAAGCCCCACTAATTTTTACTGCCAGGGACTCTTTTTTTCAGTCTGCTACCCCTGCATATTGGACAGGTAACCTTGTGTTTATACCTGGAAAACTCGTCCCTCCACATGGAATTTGATATAAAATTCTTACCTTTTTCAATGAGGCCTATCACACCTTGCCACCCCAACTCCTTGTCACCAAAAAAAGATTGCCTCTTGAATATCCCTTGACAACTCACCAAATGGTCTTGTTATATCCTCATTATATTTTTCAAATATCCTTGATAAATATGGTTTGACCTTTGAAAACACCTTTGGCTTTTTTTAAAGGGAGTATTGCCCCCTCTATAACAGAAAGCCCTTTATTTGGAACCATAAGGTCCACATGATAGCGCTCAATTGTTCCAATACCAAAACAGGTATTACACGCACCTTGTGGACTATTAAAGGAGAAGAGTTGTGGACTCAGTTTTGGAAAATTTCTATTACATCTGGGACACACAGATTCAGTGGAATAAAATACCTCTGGCCCATTTATGTATTTTATTACTACCTTTCCATCTCCCATTTTTAGGGCCAGCTCTATTGAATCAGACAGCCTTTTCCTTATGTTATCCCTTAGAACCAACCTATCTACTACTACTGAAATATTGTGTTTCTTGTTTTTATCCAGGTTAGGAGGATTGTCTAGTAGGTGTATCTCACCATCAACATATACCCTCACAAAACCCTGAGACCTCAATTTCTTAAATAGTTCTACAAATCCTCCCTTCTTATATTCAACAACAGGTGCAAGGACCATGAATTTCTCTGTTTTACTTTTATGCAAAATAGAGTCTATTATTTCATCTACGCTCTGGGACTTAACCTCAATGTTACACTCAGGACAAAAAAATATTTCCAACCCTTGCAAACAATACCCGTAAATAATCGTATATCTCTGTAACTGTTCCAACTGTGGATCTTGGATTTTTTAAAATATTGTGTTGTTCAATTGCAATAGCTGGAGTAAGCCTTCTATTTTTTTCCACTTTTGGCTTTTCCAGTTGAGGTAAAAACTGTCGGGCATAGGCAGATAGGGATTCAACATATCTTCTTTGTCCTTCTGCATAGATAATGTCAAAGGCCAGGGTGGATTTACCAGATCCACTTGGTCCACATATAACAATGAATTTGTCCCTTGGAATATCTAAATCTATGGATTTTAAATTATGGTGATGGGCATTTCTTATTTTTATAAATCTGGACATGGATTTAAATCTGAAGTGATTTATTTAATGAATAGAAACGAACACCTATTTCAGCACAAGTTTATCAAAACTGGAGCTAAAATAGAAAAACTAGTGTTTGGACAATAGAGAATCCCTGTACTGGATATATGCATTTCTAAAGGATATGTATGGATCAATTGCTGAAGACTTTATATCTTCATATTCACCCAGATGAAGGGATAAATAATTTAATCTATCTTCACCTTTGATTGCAATAGATGCTGGCATTGGCTCAACATATGTAACAGGATCTAAAAAATGGTCGCCAACCATTCCTATACCGTCCCTTAAAGTGGTTGGACCAAGCACAGGCAAGACCAGATAGATTCCATTACCTATCCCCCACTTAGCAAAGGTGAGTCCAGTATCGGCCTTTGGAGGGGGGGACAGTGCTTTTACTCCAGAAGCCACATCTAGAAGGCCCCCAAATCCAAGTGCTGTATTTAAGATTACCCTGGCTGTATCTTTTAAAAAAATTTACAAACTCAAATTCCAGGAGATGGTTAACAGCCTAATGGGATATTTTATATTGGAAAATGCCCTGGATATTCCCTGTCTAAAATTCAAAGGAACGACCTCAGAATAAGCCTTAGCTACTGGTTTAAAGACATAAAAATATAACTTGTCATTTACCTTAAACATAAAACGATTAATTGGCTCTATGGGGTCATGTACCTGTGTTACATTATCACTATATTCTGAATCAAGCTCAGACATTATGTCATCAACACTTGAATTATCAGCTGCCCACACAAACTGAGAAAAGAATAAAATTGCAATAAAAACAATGCAAAAAAACTCTATTATTAATTTTCATACAAACTTTCCTTTTTTTAACATACCACACATAACGCGGAATTTTAAAATCCCAATCTCACCACCTTTCCCACATTTAGTGTCCTTTAGCTTTAATCTCAATTCATTTATAACCTCTTTGGGTGATTTTTTTAATAACATATCCTTAAATTGACTTCTATAATTCTTGATTAAACTTACACCTTCAACATACACATCATAAATCTTCCATTGTTTTCCTATTAAGACAAACCTATAATTTATTGGAATATATTTGTCATTATATTTTATCCTTGTCCTTACCTCTGCTTTTCTAGATGAAAATATTATCTGGTCAAGGATTTCTATATTATTTTTTGGATATTTTTTTAATATCTTCCACATGGGCCAATATCTTGTCAAAATAGTTCTGGGTGAGTAAATCTATAAATAGACATTCAAATTCTTTTTGTTGCTCATTTGAGAATTCTCTGTAATTCCTACCTAAAACCATCCGTGCCATTATATGAAATGAAAATATCTCCTTTGCAAGGTCAACCAACTTTTCTTCAAATTGGAGTTTATACTCTGTGGAATTATTTGAATTGTCGTAGGTCTTAAATACCTGGATAGTTTTGTCTATATATTTACTAAGTGTATCAGAAGGCTCCTTTGCAAAGCATGTAAATGTTGAAACCAGAGATAACACAATTACCAAAATAATAGTTCTCATCATATATAGATCCCCACTTATTTTTTTACATTTCCAAAGACATATTTACTCACAAGTGCTTCAAAATCCACAGGTGGCTCAGTATCTACAATCATATCCCCTGCTGAGAGATAGATATCAGAACCACCAGGTGATATACTTACATATTTATCACCTATAAGTCCATTGGTTTTAATAGATGCTATTGAATCATCGCTCAATTTTATGTCTTTTCTAATTTCCATAACCACTATTGCTGAGTAATCCTTAGGATTTAAAATAATATCTTTAACCCTTCCAACTTCTACACCAGATATCCTCACCTCGTTTCCTTTTTTTTAAGCCAGTAATATTACTAAATCTGGCTTTAATTGGGTAGTATTTGCTACCCACAAGTTCCATTTTCCCAAGTTTTATGGTCAAATATCCAATACAAATAAGTGAAATAAAAACAAAAATTCCAACAGTAAATTCAATATAATATTTTTTTGTCTGCCATAATTAAACCTCTTTTTTACCACAAAGTAATTTTGCAAGTAAAAGCCTGTTGCCCCTGGCCTCATCTACTAATTGAGTTAAAGATTTTTCACTGTCTATGGATACAGATCCTGCATAAACGGAAAATTCCACACATGAATCTGTATAAGATTCCTCCTGCATAAAGTCTTTAACCTTAAGTTTTTCTCCAATCAAGCCCAAATGTTTTTCTATTTCCTTTGCATCAGAAACTGTTACAACAGAAACCACTTTATCTATACCATATTTCCCAACACCAACAATGGCTGTTCCACAACTATCCCTGCATATGGAAACTATCTCGCTTACAATGTTGTATGGAGTTATATAACCCACTTTTTCCACAAGCTCATTGTATTTGTCTATTTCATATACAATTAGTGACATGGATTTTGTTTTATCTCTTTTAATCTTCTCAAAGAACCTCTCAAAATCCCTACTGGTCATCATCCCTGCAACGTTATTTTTCAAAAATTCCAGGCTATTTATAAATTCATGAACCACAGGATGGCCGCTATTTTCAAGTTCCATGGGCGTTCCTTCAAAAATAATTTCACCTTCATCAATAACAGCTATCCTGCTGGATATGTAGAATACATGGGGCACATCGTGGCTCACCAACACCGCAGTAAACCCAAATTCACGCTGCTTTCTTAAAATCATTTCAAGTACGCTATTTCTTCTAACTGGATCAAGACCTGTAGTTGGCTCATCAAATAACACCACTTTAGGGTCTGTAACTACTGCACGGGCAAGGGCTACCCTTTTTTTGCATGCCCCCAGAAAGCTGAGATGGATATTTATTCTCCTGACCAGAAATATCCAGAGTCTCCATAACACTGATGACCCTTTTTCTTATCTCCTTATCAGATAAGTTTGTAGTTTCTACAAGGGGAAGGGCAATATTTTCATATATTGTCAGTGAATCAAAAAGGGCATTATTTTGAAACATAAAATTGATTTCTTTTTTTTACTTCCCTCCACTGGGACTTTGACATCCTGTGTATTGACTGACCTTTGTAGAGAATGTCCCTTTATCTGGCCTCTCCAATCCTATCATCAATTTTAAGGTAACACTCTTTCCAACCCCACTTTTTCCTATAATAGTGGTGATCTCAGAAGGATAGACCTTAAAACTTACTCCCTCTAAAACTACCTTTTCTCCATATCGTTTATATACATCTTTAAATTCAATAAGCGGTGTCTTCATATTGTAATAAACCTGCTTTTATAGTAGAAAAGATGTTAAGACATAATCTCCAACTAGGACAAGTACACAGGATATCACCACTGCATTTGTGGTGGCAAAACTAACACCCCTTGCCCCAAATCCATCTTTTCTTTTATTTACAAAATATCCCTGATAACAGCAAATTGTAACCACCAATATACCAAAAACTATTGCTTTATAAAACCCACCCATTATATCCTTCATGTCCACTAAATTCTCCATTCTAGAAAAATAGGTTCCTGAATCTATGCCAAGTAAAAGTACCCCGCTTATATATCCACCTATTATTCCTATTACATCAAATAGAGATGTCAAAAATGGAAAACAGAGAAGGGAGGCCAACATCCTTGGTGAAAAAAAGGTATCTAATGGAGTTTATATTCATGGTCTCAAGGGCATCTATCTGTTCAGTGATCCTCATAATTCCTATCTCAGCTGCCATGGCTGAGCCTGCCCTTCCAATGACCATTATGGCAGTTAAAACTGGACCAAGCTCCCTTATTATTGATAAGGCCACTGCAGCTCCTAAAACTCCCTCAGAACCAAATTTAACCAGGGTGTAATAACCCTGAAGTCCCAATACCATGCCTGTAAACAAACCCACCAGGGAAATTACAAAAATAGACTTAAAGCCTATAAAATATATTTGCTGTAAAATTTTTTTTGACCTGGAAAGGAGGGGTAATGGAATAAACAATACCCTTTAGAAAGAACAAAAAAAATTGCCCCTAATTCTCGTATAAATCCAACAGACAAACTTCCAGGATACCTTATGAAATCAAAAAATAGGTGCCTTCGTTGCTTCATATGGATATACCTTTTTTACATAAGATAATAAAACAAAACCGAGGAGATAGTAATTCTTTTTAAACACCAGGTCAATAAAACAAGAAGCTAAATATTTCAATACGGAAGATTCCTTTTAAGCGGAGATGTTCATTTCCCATAGGATATTCCTACTTTTCTCCTCATATTAAATTGTCATAAAATACCCTTGACTTTGATATATGTTAAATTTAATGGTGAAAAAAATTTCTAACTGTAATTTATGTAGCTTAACCCAAGTTTTGATAAACTTAGGTAAATGGAATAGTATATTTTTATTGTTAAAAACAATTGGTTATAGGAGTTAATATGTTTGAAAACATTTCAAGACCATGGCTTGACCACTACGATGAAGAAGTAAGACCCCATATTGATTATAAACATCTTCCTGTTTTTGGGTATTTGATGAGGTCTGCGAAAAAAATACCCAGACAGGCTGGCAGTGGTCTTTCAAAATAAAAAAAATTTCATACAAAAAAACTTAATTACTTAACCGACCTAGTGGCCACCAACTTGCGAAAACAGGGGATAGGAAAAGGAGATAAGGTGGCCATAATGCTCCCAAACCTCCCTCAGACCATTATAACCTATTTTGGGGTACTCAAGGCAGGGGCAATTGGTGTTATGACAAATCCCCTTTACATGGAAAAGGAACTTATCCATCATTTCAATGATTCAGAGAGCCGTTTTTTGATTGCCTTAGACAGACTGTGGCCCAAATTAAATCCCTTGCTTCCAAAATTTTCCATTGAAAAGATATTTTTTTACATCCATATCAGATAGCCTCTCATTCCCTTTAAACCTGTTATACCCCATTAAAGCTAAAAGGGAAGGTACTTATGTTAATGTGCCCTATAATGAAAAAAAATATACTAAAATGGAAAATACTTCTAAAGAAAACTCCAATAATGGAACCAGAGAAAATAGATCCTTCAAATGATCTGGCCCTCCTTCAGTACACAGGTGGGACTACTGGTCTCTCAAAGGGAGTAATGCTCACCCACGACAATCTAACTGCCAATATCCAACAGGCAGCAGAGGTATTAAACAATATTGGTGGAGAGAAACAGGAAACTTTCCTCTCATTACTTCCTTTTTTTTCACGTCTATGGGCTTACTGTATGTCTAAACCTACCAACACTACTTGGAGCAACAACCATTCCCTATCCCCAGTTTCTGCCCCAGGAGGTTTTAAAGGCAATAAACAAATATAGACCAACAATCTTTCCCTCTGCTCCAGCTATATTCAAGGTGCTGTTGCAACAAAAAAAACATATCACAATTTGATTTAACTTCCATTAACTATTGTATAACTGGATCTGCTCCAATGCCCAGAGAGTTGTCAAAGAAATTTAAAGAACTAACAGGTGCAGAAATAATAGAAGGCTTTGGCCTAACAGAGGCATCACCAGTTACCCACTTAAACCCACTTAAAGGCAAAAAAAAGATTGGGTCCATTGGACTCCCATTTCCAGACACAGACGCAGCCATTGTAGACTTAAAGACCGGCACCAAATTACTTCCACCCAATGAACCAGGAGAACTCATTATAAGAGGCCCTCAAGTAATGAGGGGATATTGGAAAAAAACCAAAGGAGACCAAAGAGACTTTAAGGGATGGATGGCTCTATACTGGGGATATTGCCTATATGGACCAGGAAGGATATTTCTTTATTGTGGACAGAAAAAAAGGATCTAATAATTTCTGGAGGATACAATATATATCCAAGGGAAATTGAAGAAGTATTGTATGAGCACCCCAAGGTTGCTGACGCCGCTGTAATAGGGGTTAGCCACAAGACCAGAGGAGAAATAGTAAAGGCATATGTGGTTCCAAAACCTGGTATGGAGTTAGACAAAAGGGAAATAATAGCTTTTTGCAGGCAAAACTGGCAAATTATAAGGTCCCTAAACAAATCGAAATCAGAGACGAGCTCCCTAAGACTGTTATAGGAAAGGTCTTGAAAAAGGATCTAAAGCAAGAACAAGGAAACAAGGAACTAACTGAACAGGATCTAGATGTACAGGAGGATGATAATTCTTATGAAGAACAAGGATAATCCTAAAGAGAGTATATTGTCGCTGTCTACCGTTCTGGTTCTTTTAATGTGTCTCTTAATACCAATTGGGGTCAGATTCATTGAATATCCCAAGTGGCAAAACAAGAACTTTGAAATTAATGGTGAGAAGCTAATGGCAACACATGATGCCTATTATTATCTTGCATCTGCCACAGGAACAAGTAGGAATCCCAACGAGCCATTGGGGGTAATCACGAGGTATGTTTCAAAAATAACCACTATTCCACCAGGTAAATTGGCATTTTATATACCAGGTCTTCTTTGTTCCATTATGGCTATCCCTCTAGTTATCCTTGCTTACAAAAACAATATGTTGGAATCTGCCCTTGCAGCAAGTATACTTGGCTGCTGTTGCCTTGGATATTTGGGACGAAGTAGACTGGGATTCTTTGACACAGACTTTGGAATACTCACTTTATTTGTTTCATTTTGCGCCACAATGGTAATCTGGCTTGAAAAAAAAGGGAAAAAGGTCAGATCTCCCCAATATATCAAACCTTAAACTACCCATTATAATTGGACTAATTGGATACTGTTACATATGGTTTTACAAAAGTGGGCAATCTGTTATCTTGTTTTCTATTTTCCTCGCCTTCATCTCGTCATTAATTGAAAATAAAAGGGAAAAACGTCCTTTTTTTTGATTCAATTTATGGATTTGCCATAATATATACTCTTACTTTTGGCATTTTGAGCGGTATATTAACTTTAATCATATTGAGCTTGTATCTTAATAAATCCAAGGGCATCAACAAAAATGTCTACAATTCTATTGTTCTGTTGGGTGTTATAGCTGCCTCTTTTGAGGGATCTGTCCATGTTATTATCTATTCGGGAATAATTAAATTCTTAATATATTCTAAAATCTTACCCCATTACATTGGATCCAACAAAACCTACTCCATACAACTACCCAGTGTAGTCCAGAGCATAAAAGAGGCCCAAAATTTAAAATTGTCAGGTGCAGTTATGAGAATGGGATCCAATTGGCCCACCTTCTTAATTGGACTCTTAGGACTGTTTTATCTCATAATAAAAAGACCTTCCTATTTGATATTTTTGGTATTTTTCTTGCTTGGAATTTTGTCCATAAAGCTTGGAAATAGGTTTGCCATGTATGGTGGAGTAGCAATTGGTGTTGGATTGGGCTTTGGAACTGGGCTTATGTTTAAAAACCTCCTGTCAAAGACAGGAAGATGGCTCTTTCAACTGGGGATATCAATTCTAATATTAATACCCATTGTACAAATAGCCTTGAAATTTAATCCTACTCCTATTTTTCCCAAGGTATATGCTAAGACATTTATTGAGGCATCAAAGATAGTTCCTAAGGATGCAAGGCTTTGGCAATGGTGGGACTATGGTTATGCATGCCAATACTATGCAAAAAGGCCTTCTTTTGGAGACGGGGGAATTCACGATGGTCCATTTTTATATCCCCTGGCCCTGGTACACACTTCAAATTCTCCTCTACTTGCAAACAACATAATCAAATATGTAACAAATAGCCAATTAATAGACTACAAAAACAACAAAGAAAAGTATGGGCAAGAATATAAAGATATTCCCTTAATCTGGCAGATATATTTATCTGATCCAGTGAATCAACTGGATAAAATGGGCCCAGATAAGGCAAAATTATTTTTAGATTCCCTTAAAAAGAAAAAAATTGAATATTTCTAATATCCCCCCTCAATACCTGGTTTTTTTCCTGGGAAAACCTAAAACTAGCATATTGGATAAGTTATTTTGGGACATGGGATATAGTTACAGGTACTGCCTTTCCAGGCAAGATCCAAAGCCTTAGAGGTAGAATAAGCCTAAATACAGAAGAAGGTATTTTGGTTGTAAACAATAAAAAAAATGAAGCTCGATGGATTGATTATTGTAGACAATAAGGGAAAATCCCATGAGTACACCTGGGATTATGGCTCTGATTTATATGCAATATTGAATCAAATATCCAAGGAAATGTTTATAATGGACTCCACTATATATTATTCAAATATGATACAAATGCTCCTAAAAAGCCCATCAATATTTAAACCCTACTTTAGTCTAGTTATAGACCACTCTCCTTGGACAAGGGTATATAAGGTAAATTAATGCAGGGGATTTCCCCCTGCCCTTTAATCTACCTGTTTCCTTATAAAGGATGGGATTTCAAAATCCTCCTCATCTTCAAATATAAAATCATCCTCTCCACTTGCAACACCCACCTTTTGACCTTGAATGAGACTTACTTTATCTTCATCCTTACCTGATTTTTTTCCTCAAGTATGCAGGGAGCTGTCTCTCCTCTTCTGAAGCTGCAGGAGCAGGACGCCTATTTGTCTGTCTAGGCTTATGTTCAATCCTCCTCAAATTTCCCATCCTATGCACACCAGAAGATTCTATAGTTGTGTCAATTGGCTGTTCCCCCTTTTCAATTCCAGTTGCAATCACAGTAATCCTCATCTCATCAGTACATTCTTCATCAAAAACTGTTCCAAAGAATATCTGTGCATCTTTACTTGCAGCTTCATAGATAATGTTGGCAGCCTCGTCCACTTCCTGAATCCTTAAATCTGGACCTGCAGAAATATTCATAAGGATACCCTGGGCACCATCAATGGAAACATCCTCTAAAAGAGGACTGGTTATGGCTTCATAGCCGCTTCCCTGGCCCTGCCTTCGCCACTTGCTATGCCAGTACCCATAAGTGCCAATCCCATGCCCTGCATAACTGCCTTAACGTCTGCAAAATCCAAATTTATAAGTCCAGGAACAAGGATCAAATCTGAAATACCCTTAACAGCATAGTACAGCACTTCATCTGCTTTTTTTTAACATTTCCACAAATGTGGCATTCTTAGATGCAAGGGATAGCAACCTATCGTTTGGGATTGTGATGATACTGTCCACAACTTCCTTTAAATTTTTTTATTCCCCTCTCTGCCTGTTGTTGCCTTTTGGGTCCTTCAAAATAAAAGGGCTTTGTGACAACTGCTACTGTAAGCGCCCCAAGTTCTTTGGCAATCTGGGCTATAACAGGAGCTGCCCCTGTACCTGTTCCGCCCCCCATCCCTGCTGTAACAAAAACCATATCACTACCCATTAAAAGTTCCCTAATGGTATCAGCAC
This sequence comes from Desulfothermus okinawensis JCM 13304, assembly GCA_001311565.1. Classification (GTDB taxonomy): domain Bacteria; phylum Desulfobacterota; class Desulfovibrionia; order Desulfovibrionales; family Desulfothermaceae; genus Desulfothermus; species Desulfothermus okinawensis. The sequence goes on along the minus strand of BBBM01000020.1, from coordinate 26,277 downwards.
TTTCTTCTGCTGCCTGTCTTCCCACTTCAGGATTTGCTCCAGCGCCAAGACCTTTAGTGAGCTTTTCTCCAAGCTGAATTTTGTATTCTGCACTTGAGTTCTTAAGGGCCTGAACATCTGTATTGGCAACTATAAATGACACCCCATTTAAAGAAGAATCAATCATATTATTTACAGCATTTCCACCACCTCCTCCAACTCCAATAACCTTTATCTGGGCATTACCTTCTGGTACTATTTCCATATGTTCCATGGCTTCCTCCTTTTGATTTCCCTTGATAATATTTTTTTAGTGGCCCATCCCACCTTCTCTTTAACTAATGTCCACAAACCAATTTTTCATCTTAGAGAGCAACCTATCAAACACATTACGCTCTCTAATCCTAAAGCTTGTTGCAAAATTTTCCTTCTTTGCCCCATATATTAGAAGACCAACAGCAGTTGCATATTTGGGACTCATGACAACATCTTTTAGGCCTCCAATCCCCATTGGATATCCAATCCTCACAGGAAGACCAAATACTTGCTCTGCTAGCTCAACAATTCCTTCAATAAGGGAGCTTCCCCCTGTGAGTACAACCCCTGCACCAATCATTGGCTTGTAACCAGACTTCTCTAATTCCTGATCCACCAAGGCAAGTATTTCCTCCATCCTGGGCTCACATATCTCAGCCAAGATTTTTCTAAAAAGCCTCCGTGGAGGCCTACCACCAACAGTTGGGACCTCAATGACCTCATTGTCCTGAACCAGATCTGACAAGGCACATCCATATTTTTTTCTTTATCTCTTCTGCGGCACTCATGGGGGTCCTGAGACCAAAGGCTATGTCGCTTGTCAAATTTGTCCCCCCAAGGGATAAAATGGAAATGTGTTTTATTGAGTCATTTGAAAAGACCGCAAGATCAGTGGTACCACCCCCAATATCCACCAATGCTACCCCAATTTCCTTTTCCTCATCTGTGAGTGTGGCATAGGCAGATGCTAAGGGTTCCAATACAATATCTGAAACGTCTAATCCAGCCTTGTGACATGAACGAATAATATTTTGGGCACTTGACACTGCACCAGTTACAATGTGCACTTTAACTTCCAACCTCACCCCTGACATCCCAAAGGGATCTTCAATGCCTCCCTGATCATCTACAATAAATTCCTGGGGAAGTATGTGAATTACCTCCCTATCCAACGGAATCGCCACGGCCTTTGCTGCATCAATGACCCTTTCAATGTCATTTCTCGTTATTTCTTGACCCCTCACAGGGATGACACCATGGCTATTAAACCCCATAATGTGACTTCCTGCTATCCCAGCATAAACAGATCTAATCTCACACCCACTCATCTGCTCTGCCTCGTCTAAGGCGTCCTTTATGGACTTCACCGTCTGCTCAATATTCACTACCACTCCCTTTCTGAGGCCAGAAGATGAACTAACACCAGTGCCAATTATATTTACCCGTCCACCCTTATTCTCTCCTATAACTGTACATATCTTAGTTGTGCCTATGTCCAGTCCCACAATAACCTCTCCCTTTGCCATGGCTATCCCCTATTTAATTTTTAAGCATCAATTCCTTATCTTTACCCATGCCAATCTATTAATCACTATAATCCTGGCAACATTAGTTGCCTCACCCCGTCTCTTTATGTCATTCCAAATTAAATGCGCAGTTTTAATACTACTATTTAACTTATCTGTATCTATATACCATAGAACTTTGTTTTTATAATCATAAAGTTTAATATATAATTTTCCAATATAAACCCAACCAATGGCATCCATGCTTATGGTAGTATTTGCAAAAGTCCAATAATCATCTATTTTGGATAAGAATTTTTCGTCTTCTAACTCTAAAACTGGTAAATCAAGTATTTTGTCTCCATATCTGTCTATCTTTGTTCCATCTTTAGATATGTAATATAATGTTTTTTTTTCATGTAAAATAAATATAGGATCCCTTTCAGTTAAATTTATAACTATTTTATTGGGTATTATTCTTTTGATTAATACATCCTTTACCCATTTATCTTTTAATAATTTCTTTTTTATATCAAATAAATTTATATCAAAAATATTTTGTCCATAATTAACATTTATTTTCTGTAATATTTCATTCTTTCTTAAATATCTTAAACCATTGATTTCTATATATTTTAGTGAAAAAATACTTGTAGTAGTTATATATCTATAACTCTTTATCAATATCCAACTTATAGCTAAAAATAAAATTATTATTAAACTATATAAAATTAAATATTTTATAAAAGTTGCAAATATCTTTAAGATTTTAACGGATATTTTATCCCCTTTATATATATTCTTTGACATTTTAAGATAATATCTTCACTTCAAGATCCAAATTTATCCCAAAATTTTCAAATACTTTTGTTTTTGCTATTTCTATAATCTCCATTACCTGAGAAGGTGTACCCTTTCCCCTATTTATCAAAAAGTTCGCATGGATATTGGAAAACATAATATCTCCCACTGAAAAACCCTTCATACCGCTTTTATCCAGCAAATATCCAGCAGGATATTGTATGGGATTTTTAAAAACGCAGCCACAGGTCTTTGATGTAATTGGCTGAGTGTTTTTTTTTCTTTATAAAAGTTTCTTTTATTTTGCTTAAAAGTAAATTTTTATCTGATTTTTTTAAAAGATATAGTTGTGGAAAAAAACACACCATAACCCTTTAGGAAAAGGAGAAATAAATTTTCTGTATGAAAAATCCAGCTCATCCTTTACATAAGTAACTAAGCCTTTATCTTCATGCCAAAGGGTGAGTTTAGATATAGCATCAAATATCTCTGTTCCATAAGATCCAGCATTCATACATACAGCCCCACCAACAGTACCAGGGATTCCAATTAAATTCTCAAGGCCCATATATCCCCTTTTTACGGCCCACATTATGAGAGTCTTTAAAGGTACTCCTCCTCCAACCTCAATTATTAAATGGTCTTTATCTTCTTTAACTATATCCAATTTATTGTTAAAAAGACGTACTAAGAATAAGTCTAGAAAGTTAGATCCCGGAACCACATTGGAACCATTTCCTAAAAATATACCCCTAACACCTTTCTTCTTAAAGAAATTGGAAGTCTCCTCTAAGTCTTTAACATCTCTAACCTCAATTAGACCTTCGCACCTCGAAGTAATGCCAACTGTAGTCAATTTATCAAGACTGGGCCTTGAAATAATCTTCATATTTCTTCCCTTTCATGAACATATGAGACACCCACCTTCCAGATATTTCCAGCGCCAAGGGTAAGTAATAGGTCACCAGGATTTAATACTTCTTTTACCTTTAAAAGGCAGCTGGTTAGATCCTCACAATAAATTACATTGGTGTTACTTAATTGTTTAATTCCTTTGGCCAGAGACTCTCCATCAACTCCTGGAATTGGATCTTCTGAAGCTGGATATATTTCAGTCACCAACAACACATCTGCAAGCCCAAAAGACTTACAAAAATCACCAAACAGTGCCTTTGTCCTTGTGTATCTATGAGGTTGAAACGCCACAACCAGTCTCTTGTCTGGATACACATCTTTTATTGTCTTAAGGGTGGTCTTTATCTCAGTTGGATGATGACCATAGTCATCAACAACTAAAACTCCCCCAATCTCCCCAACTTTTTCTAGCCTCCTTCCAACTCCTTTAAAGCCTTCCAATGCCCTTATTATGTGTTCTTTTGATATGCCAAAGTGATTGGCCACACCAATTACTCCCATGCCATTTAAGATATTGTGGATTCCAGGGATACCTATAATGCACTCTCCCCAAAATTCACCATCCATAAACACCTTAAACTTAGACTTGGCTCCTGTTTCTATTATCTCGCCCCTTATTGTGTTATGTTCTTTGAAGCCATAGGTTATAATTGATCTCTTTACCAGGGGGATTAATTCCATTATATTTTCATCATCACCACAAACCACATTCACTCCATAAAAAGGGACCATATTCATAAACTTTAAAAATGTTTCTTTAATGGCATCCAGATTAGGATAAAAATCCATGTGATCAGCATCTATATTTGTGACCATGGAGACTATGGGAAACAAGCACAAAAATGAGCCATCTGACTCATCTGCTTCAGCTATTAAATACTCCCCCTGCCTAAAACAGCATTTGTACCATAGGCATTGAGCCTGCCTCCTATAATTACTGTTGGATCTAATCCTGCTTCCATAAATACTGTTCCAAGAAGGGAAGTAGAAGTGGTCTTTCCATGGGTCCCTGCTACTGCAATACCAGTCTTAAGCCTCATGAGCTCTGCTAACATTTCTGCCCTGGGGATAACTGGAATGGATCTTTGTTTTGCCTCTACAATCTCAGGATTATCATCAGAAATAGCACTTGAAAAAACCACCACTTCAGCATTCTCTACATTTTTTTGCACTGTGCCCTATTATAACCCTGGCTCCCAATTTTTTTAAGTCTCTCTATTACCTCGCTGTCAGCCACATCTGACCCTGACACCGTATATCCCAAATTCAATAACACCTCTGCAATTCCACTCATTCCAGATCCGCCTATCCCCACCATATGCACCTTTTTTTATTTTTTTTCATACCTCTATTTCCCTTGTTTTTTTTCAACATCTACCAAGCTCTACTATCCTCTGGGTCAATTTTAAACTGGCATCTGGCCTTGCTATTGAGCGCGCGGCCTTTGACATCTCCTTCAATTTGCCTGGTATAGCAACTAAATCTGCTACAATACTCCCCAGAGAGTTGCTTTCCAGAAAAGGCTGTTCCACCACCATGGCGCCACCAACCCTTTCTAAAAATCTTGCGTTTATTCTCTGGTGATCATTGGCAGCATATGGATAAGGTATCAATATACTTGGTTTTCCCATTGTTGCCAGTTCAAAAATAGTAGATGCACCAGCCCTACACACCACCAGATCAGCCCAGAGATAGGCCTCTTTCATATCCTCTATAAAGGGCACCACTTTGTATTTATCTATCCCTGCAGCCTTGTATGCAGACAAAACCCTTTCATAGTCTAACTCACCAGTTTGATGGTATAGACTAACTCCCATTGTCTTAAATAAAACAAGAGAATCCATCACTGCATCATTTATCCCCTTGGCACCCTGGCTCCCCCCCACAATTAGTAAATTGATCTTTTTCCGTCCCCCATCTATATTCCCATTTTCCCTTTTTGCTGCATCAATTATCTCCTGTCTTACTGGATTTCCCAGAACTTCAGTCTTGTGTTTTTCAAATATTCCAGCCTCATCTGGAAAGCTTAAAAACACCTTGTCCACCCTTTTTCCCAAAAATCTATTGGTAAAACCAGGATAACTATTTTGCTCATGGATACACGTTGGAATACCCATTTTATACCCTACATACACTGGTACAAATGAGGCATAGCTCCCAAAACCTGCAATAACACTAGGCCTAATTTTTTTTTAGCCACAAATAACAAATTATAGAGCTGTACAAAACCAAACCCATATTTGTAATTGATCTAACTCCCTTACCCAATATCCCTTTAACAGGGAGCAAATACACATTATACCCTGCCCCCAGGATTAGCTTTTTCTCCTGACCATATTTGCCCCCTACAAAAATAACTTGTGCTTGCTTTTGGGCAAAATTTTCAATTTCTCTGGCAACAGCTAAAGCCGGGAATATGTGCCCCCCTGTACCGCCTGTTGCCAAAACAATTCTACACTTTTTAGACACTGACATTTTTCTTAATTGCACTTAAAATTAATCCCATACCCATGGACATAGCCAAAAAAATTTGATCCGCCATAACTTAAAAATGGCATTGCCAGCCCCTTTGGAGGAATCATACCAAGTACAACGGACATATTTAAAAAGGCTGAAAATACAATTACAAAGGTAATCCCCCCAACTAAAAATTTATCCTTAATATCCGGGATATCAACAGAAAGTCTCATGCCCATATACAAAATGGCGATAATACATAAAAATACCAAACTAAGGCCCAAAAAACCCAATTCTTCACCTAACACACTTAAGATAAAATCTGTGTGTGCTTCAGGGAGAAAAAAATAATTTCTGTTTCCCAAACCCAAGGCCAACACCATTAATCCCTCCATTTGCCAGGCCATATATTGACTGTACCAACTGATAGCCCTCTTTTTGCGCATGCTCAAATGGATGCAAAAATGCCTTCCACCTCATCAGCCTATATGGAGAGGTAATGACCATAAAAATTGCAGACCCAATAAAGAGAAACAGAGAACTTATCCAATAGAGAAACTTTGTCCCCCCAATTAAACTCATAAAAAGGAATATTCCACACACAAACACCGCCCCACCAAAATCAGGTTGAAAGATTAATAACAGGGCAAATAAGCTGGTCACTAAAATAGGAGGTAGAAAACCAATACTAAACTTTTTTTTATCTTTTCCTGTTTTTCTCCAAAAAACCACGCAAAATAGACTGTTAAAAAAAATCTTGGAAAACTCCATTGGCTGAAGTGAAAACCCCAAAAAGGGTATCCACCTTGATGCACCGTGAACCTTAATTCCAAAAGAAGTTAAGGTTAAAACAATTAGTGTTAAACATATAAGTAACCATACATATCTGGTTGCATAGAAAAAAATTAGTTGAAATCTTTGATACTAAATATATGGTTACACACCCAATTATAAAAAATACAGATTGCTTTTTTTTATAAAATAATAGGGATTATTAAATTTTGATGTAGCATAAATACTACTGGCACTAAATACCATAACCAGACCTATTGTCATTAAAACTAAAACAGGAAAAATAATAAATTTATATGAAGATAAATTTTTATGCATATCTTTTAATTTAACTTTCTTCCATTAAGGTTGTCACTACATTTTTAAAATAAGCTCCACGCTCTTTATAATTTAAAAACATATCAAAACTGGAACATCCTGGAGAAAACAAAATAATATCACCTTTTTTTTGCACAGGAAAAAAAGATGCAATACAGCCTCTTTAACATCTTTTACCTTTTTTTACTGGAAAGTACTTTTTCCAATTATCAAAAAAATATATCTGAACTCTGACCAAAGACACAGGCACTTATTACCCTATCTTTAATTGATTTCCCTGTCTTAGATGGATCTCCACCTTTAAATATTCCCCCAGAAATCAGTAGCACAGGACAGTCAAAAGAGCTTACAGCTGCTTCTATGGATTTAAGGTCGTTGATTTAGAATCATTATAGAATTTAACACCATTTATTTCATCAACATATTCAAGTCTGTGTTCAAAGGGTGTAACTCATAGGCTGCTTCTATAAATTGAGACTTCTCTATTCCTAGCTCCCTGCAGACAAAATATGCTGCTGCAATATTTTCAAGATTGTGATCCCCAATTAAGTTCTTTAACTTTATATTTGTCCTTGAGAAATACTTAACAGTAGATTTCAACCTATATCCATCCAAAACGGATTTTAATTTGGTATTTATTAAAGCAACATCTCCTGCCAACTGATTTTTAAATATATTGAGTTTACACTTTAGATATTCATCTATGTCTTTATGGAAATCCAGATGGTTTTCTGAAAAATTTAATAATACAGATATGTTGGATCTAAAATTTATTATATTTTGGAGTTGAAAACTGCTGAGTTCAAGGAGTACAATTTTTGTTCTATCCTGAGTTACGTATTCACTCAATGGTGTTCCAAAATTTCCACCAACAAAATGGTCAATCCCCAGTTTATCTAATACCCAAGAAATAAGTCCAACAGTGGTAGTTTTGCCATTTGTACCTGTTATACCAATTATTTTTTCCCCATTCATATATCTATAAGCAAATTCTATTTCTGAAATAATTGGTACATCTGATCCAACTAACTCTTTTATTTTATGTACAACTACTCCTGGACTTAAAATTACAAGGTCCATATGAGTAAATTGATCCCTTATATGTTGTCCCTCAATAATTTGAACGGACATATTTTTCAATTTTTCTAGTGTATTAGAATCAATCACACCTTTTTCCCGTTCAAACAAAAAAAGTCTCAAAACCCATTTTTGAAGAAAGTTTTGCAGCAGCAATTCCCGATACTCCAGCACCTATAACTGCTATTTTTTTTGCTTTAAATTCTTTTTTTCATAAAACCTATCTCAATTTTAAGGTGCTAAGGGCCAACATTGCAAAGAGTATGGATAAGATCCAAAACCTCACAATAATCTTTGATTCTGGTATTCCCTCCAATTCAAAATGGTGGTGAATAGGTGCCATTTTAAAGACCCTCTTCCCACCAGTCCATCTAAAGTATGCCACTTGAATAATTACAGAAAGGGTCTCTATTACAAAAAGCCCTCCAACTATTGGCAATACCAGTTCCTGCTTGCACAAAATTGCCAAAAAAACCTAAAGTACCTCCCAGGCTCAAGCTTCCAACATCCCCCATAAAAACCTGGGCGGGGTATGCGTTAAACCATAAAAATCCAAGCCCAGCGCCAACCAATGATGCACAAAAAAACAGTGACCTCACCCACCCCTGGCACATAGGCCACCTGGAGATAATTGGCTATTTTCACATGTCCAGCCACATATAAAAATATAGCCAAACAAGAGGCCACAATAACAGTTGGGCCAATGGCCAACCCATCAAGCCCATCTGTTAGATTCACTGCATTTGAAGACCCCACCACCACAAAGATAGCAAACAAGACATAAAACCATCCAAGATCAGGATGTATCCATTTAAAAAAAGGAAAATAAAGTCTACTTGAGTAACCAGGAAGTTTTATCAAAAGGGCTAAGGCAATCCCACCAATAATCACCTGGGCCCAAAACTTAGTGCCTTTTGTGAGGCCCATATTTCGTCTGCGGACTACTTTTAAATAATCATCTACAAAACCTATCAAACCAAAACCCACAAACACAAAAATACAAAGCCATATATATGGATTTGTTAAATCTGCCCATAACAACACCGAAATCAAGTGGGCAAATGCAATAAGTATCCCTCCCATTGTAGGTGTACCTTGTTTAGTCTGATGTATGACCACATCTTCCTGAATATATTGTTTTACCTTTAACCCTTTAAGAAATTCTATAATCCTAGGTCCCATATATATGGCTATTATAAGAGAGGTTAGCATCGCATAGATGGATCTAAAAGTAATGTATCTAAAAATATTAAAAAACAGAAATATAATGAGATAGAGAGAAAAGAAAATGGTACATCATTTATTTAAATTCACCTTTAGATTTTATTTTTAATATTAACTGTTTTACTATAGTTTCTAACCTAACACCCCTTGAGGCCTTCGCTATAATAGTACCCATATTCAAATCCATTGACTCAAATTTTTTTAAAAAAAATCAATATCATCTTCAATTTTATAGATAGGCATCTCATTTTTAATTGATAGCACACCTTGCTTTACTTCTTTATAAAAATTTCCTTTATAGAATAAGATATCTACATTGCTGTTTCCCACTAGTCTTCCTAAATTTATGTGTTCTTCTAAGGACCTATCACCTAACTCCAACATGTCTCCTAAAATTGCAATCAAAGGTCTTTTTATCTCTATACTTAATAAATCCCCAAATAGCTTCTTCATTGCCATTGGGTTGGCGTTGTAACAATCATCTAATATAAAAAAAATTCCCAACCTTAATCCATCTATTTCTATGCTCAGGCAATTTAACTTCAGCTATACCCTGTTTAATATCTTGCAAATCAACACCTAAATTATATGCAATTGTGGAGGCAGCTAATATATTTTCTGAAAAGGTATTTAAATTTAGAGGGCTAATAACATCTATTTTATTTCCATCTAAATTCAAACTGAATACACCAAACATATCTTCATTTAATCCATTATACCTTACACTATAGTTGGTGCCTTCTCCAATATATACAATATTTATATCTCTCTTTTTGCATTCTTTTACCAATTCAGGATAACCAGAAGTTATTACAGCAAATCCCCCTGGTCTTATAAAATCTAATATCTTTGATTTTTCCTGGGCAACTCCTTTAATTGAGTGAAGTCCTTCCAGGTGAACCGGGCCTATATTGGGTATACACACAACATCAGGTTCAACAACTTGGGCCAATTTTTCCATTTCGTTTTTATTACTTATACCCAATTCTAAAACCCAGAAGTCTTCATTCCCTTGAAATTCAAAAATTGAAAGGGGAATTCCTATATGGTTGTTCCAGTTTTTAAAATTCTTTCCTGTCTTGTGACTTACAGACAATATTGAATACACAACTTCTTTGGTGGAGGTTTTTCCGCAACTACCTGTAATACCTATTACCTTTCCCTGAAACTTTGCCCTTAAGTGTCTGGCTATATGCAGCAAGGCGTCCTGGGTATCCCTGACTATAATTATTGGTAGACTTTTTTTCCAATTCCCGTAACATCTTCATGGACACAATTGCCTTGGCGCCCCTGGCTACAGCCTCTTTGGCAAAGCTGTGACCATCAAATCTATTGCCTTGTAAGCATACAAATAGATCCCCTGGTTCCACTAGACGACTATCTGTTTTAATGGAACCCAATACAGTATCTTGAAACTCCATGTAATTTCCAATGGAGCCTAGTATTGAACCAAGTTCATATAGCCTTAATTCCATGAATCCAATATCTCCAAAACCACTTTTTTTATCCCTAAAGGGATACCTGACCCCTTTTATTTCCTGGTATGTCTCATGCCCCTTTCCTGCTATAAGGAGTGCATCATCCTTTTCCATTATCTCAATTGCCTTTTGTATGGCCCTTTTTCTGTCCACTTCAACTACCAAGGGTTTAGAGCTGTTTATTCCAGGAAGTATATCCTCAATTATCTTTTTTGGATCTTCAAATCTGGGATTGTCAGAGGTAACCACAATTACATCGCTGTATTTGGATGCTGCTTCTCCCATTTTGGAACGTTTATCCCTATCCCTGTTACCCCCACAACCAAAAACCACGATGGTCCGTTTAAAGTTCATATCCTTCATAGCCATAAGCGCCCTTGCCAGGGCATCAGGGGTATGGGCATAATCAATGTATACATTTAACCCTTTACTATTTTCCACCTTTTCCATTCTCCCTGGTATCTTAAAATTCTCCTCAAAACACTTAAACACTTCATGCTTAAGTCCCATTGCAAGACCCACTCCCTGGGCTGCAAGGAGGTTATATACATTGTGTGTTCCAATAAAAGGAGTCTGGATCTCCCACTCTCTAGTTTCATATGAAAATCTAACTTTCTGCATCCCTCTAAAACTGCTGAGTATGTGTGCGGAAATGGATTTTTCCATATTTTTACTGGAAATTGTGTAACCTATTATTTTTTTATCAAGGACATTTACAAGTTTTTGTCCATAGGGATCGTCTAAATTAATAATAGCAGTACCCTTGTGTCTCAAATATTTATAAAAAAGCTTTGCCTTGGCAGAAAAATAATCTTCCATATCCCTGTGATAATCTAAATGGTCCTGGGTGAGGTTTGTAAAAACCGCAAAATCAAACTTGAGCCCAGCCACCCTATCCTGGGCAAGACCATGAGAGGATACCTCCATTATTATGGCGTCCACCCCCTGTGATCTCATTTTTGCAATAATTTCATGTAATTTCATGCATCCTGGAGTGGTTAAAACACTATCTTCCACATAATCTAACCACCTATAATTTACTGTGCCAATAACACCCACCTTAAGGCCAACATGGGTAAGTAAGTGTTCAAGGAAATAGGACGTGGTTGTTTTCCCATTGGTCCCAGTAATTCCAATTAGAATAAAATTCTGCTTTTCAGTCCCATAATAAGCAGCAGCAAGATCACCAAGGGATCTCTTGGGATCTAGAACTGATACAATTTGTACATCCTCTATTTGGGGAATGAGATCCTTGTGTTCTGGTCCAACAACAAAATATCTAGCTCCATTTATACAGGCATCCTTTACAAACCTCTTGTTTTCTTCCAATACAATAAACAAATCACCAGGTTCTACTTCCCTGGAATCTATCCTGACCCTTAGACCCTGCCTAACCTCTTGTTTTAAGGCCTCCCAATCCATAATATGAGTATCCGTTTTTTAATTTATTCCCATCCACAATATAATTTTTCTACCTTTTATGGGCGATCCTTGTTTTGGATATTGTTTTACCACCACAGGACCAACTCCCTTTACCTCAAAAACCATTTTGTCCTTTGATAAAATTCCCATGATCTCCCTTAAACACATACCCCTAAAATCTGGCATTTTTGAACCATTTAACCTCAATTTATTGGACAAGTTCTCATGGGTCTTTTTTCCATTATTGGGGTTAGAAGGCTTTACAACACCCTGATTAAAATGGACCTGCACAGAAGAATTATCCAGAGGAAATATACCCTTAAAAATTTCCCTTACAATAGGTGCAGCAACCACCCCGCCATATATGTTCTCTTTAGGCTCATCAACTAAAACAAATGTGAGATATTTGGGATCTATAGCTGGATAAAGTCCCACAAAACAAGCAACATATTTGTCTTTACTGTATTTACCATTCTCGACCTTTTGAGATGTTCCAGTCTTGCCACCAATTTCCATTCCAGGAATTCTCGCCAATCTACCTGTCCCGTCCTTTTCCACCACATCTTTTAATACCCCTAAGATGGCGTCACTCACCTCCCTAGAGATTATTCTTATATCCCCTGCACCATCCTCGCGTTCATTTCCCATAGTAAGCCTAAGGGGTTTTAAAATACCGTGATTTGCAATTGCAAGATAAGCCCTAACAAGTTGCAGGGCTGTTGTTGATATCCCTTGGCCAAAACTAATATTTGCAAGATCTACCTTATTCCAACGAGACACATCCCTCAGCAGCCCTTTGGCTTCACCGGGTAAAGGAAGATGGCTTGTACTTCCAAAGCCAAACTTTTTTTAAAAAGGTAAAGAGTCTTGGGGCACCAAGATCAAGCCCAATTTTCGCTGCCCCAATATTACTGGAATATCTAATTATCCTGGATACAGAGAGCCATTTGTGCGGGTGTGTGTCCCTGATTACTACGTCTTCAAACTTCCACTCACCCTTTTCACAATAATATATTTTATTTAAATCACATACTTTATTCTCCATTGCCGCTGCAACAACCAAGGGTTTTATAGTGGAACCAGGTTCAAACATGTCCAGGGCTATCCTGTTCCGCCACACTGTAGGGGATGAATGTCTAAAGGAATTTGGATTAAAAAAAAGGATATTGGGCCCAGGCCAAAATATTACCTGTTTTTACATCTACCACCAAGGCCATCCCATAATTCCCTTTATTCTTCTTTACCCCTAGTGCCAGTGTTTTTTTCACAAATGGTTTGTATCCTGGAATCTAAAGTGAGAACCAGGTTTTCACCTGCCATGGTCCCAGTAAGCTGACCCGGGGCATATAACAGGTGTCCTTTGCCGTCCCGCTGAACTAAGAAGTATTTCTTTTCACCTGAAAGTTGCCTGTCAAAGCTCTTCTCAAGACCCTCTAGCCCCTGGTTATCAGTTCCAACAAATCCAATTAACTGCCCAGCCATTATTTTTTTGAGGATATACCCGTGCAGTCTCTTGTGTTAAATGTACCCCTTTTAAACCAAGTGCTTCAATTTGTTGGGCCTCTTTATCTGAGATACGCCTTTTTAACCACACAAATCTTCTCTTTGTTTTAAGCTTTTTTTTTATATATATTGGATTTAAACCCAAAATCTTTGCCAATTTTTTGCTGGTACTATCTAAGTTGTCAATTTCCTGGGGTACAACAAAAACTGAATTTAATATCACACTGGTTGCAAGTAATACATTGTCTGATGTAAAGATATCCCCTCTTAGCCCATGGAGTAGCTCTTTTTTTCCAATATTGGGACCTGCTCCTATTTAATAGGTCTTTTCTCCAGATTATTTGTACATAAAATGTTCTTATCCAAAGAATCAAAATGCCAAGGAATAGTAAAAAAAATATTATTTTTATCTTTATATTTATAGTGAATAAATCCGTCTTACTTTTTCTTGACAAAAACATTATTTTATCTTTCTGACTCTTGATGGATCAATATTTTCCAGGTTCAGCTTCTTCGCTATTTCCCTGAGCCCATAAGGAGAAAAAAAGTACACTTGCTTCGGTTTCTAGCTTATCATGTAATTCTTTTTTTTTTTCTATATTCTAATCGTAATTTGGACACTTCATACTTAATTGATATTTCTGTTACATTCATCCACGTGATAAAAAAAACATAAGATTATGGTTACAACAACCTCTAATAGACAAATTACAATATATTTTTTCATAAGACTTCTGCAGCCCTTAGTTTTGCACTCCTTGCCCTTTTATTTAATTCCACTTCATAATCACTTGGAACAACTGGTTTTTTTAGTTAGGACCTTCAATCTTGGAACATGATTACAAGTACACAAAAGTTGAGATGGAGGACAAATACATCCCCTTTGTTCTGTTTTAAAAAAAGTGTTTTACTATCCTGTCTTCAAGGGAGTGAAAGGATATGACTACAATTCTTGCCCCTGGCCTTAAGTAATCAAGCACCTTGGATAGAAATTCCTTAAGCTCATCTAGTTCCCTATTAACAGCAATCCTCAGCGCCTGAAAAGTTTTTGTTGCTGGATGCCTTCTAGCTGTTCTCCTCCACTTCCCAGGATATGCCTCTTTGACAATTATTGCCAACTCCTCTGTGGTTTTTATTGTCCCAGATCTCCTTCTCTCTACAATTTTTTTTTGCAATCCTACCTGCCAAGGGTTCTTCACCATATTCTTTGATTATATCTCTTATTTCTTCATAAGAAGCAAAATTCACTATATCAAAACAACTTTTCTCATCTCCTGTATCCATTCTCATATCAAGGGGACCTGGCAAATGAAAACTAAACCCCCTTTCTGGAGTATCTACTTGATAAGATGAGACCCCAAGGTCCAGCAATACCCCATCTAGCTTGCCCCAACCAATACTCTCTATTATGTCAAAGACCTTTGAAAAACGTGAATGTCTGAGGATAACCCTGGATGTATATCCCTTTTCCTCTATATTTTTTTTTGCGACTTCTAATATCTCTTTATCTCTATCTACCCCTAAAACAAAGATATTCCCCCCTGATGAATCCAACATTGCTATTGTGTGACCAGCACAACCAACAGTGCCATCTAAATAATATCCACCTTGCCTGATATTTAGATATTTAATTACTTCATCTGTTAGAACTGGAATGTGCACTTTATTTTGACCATAAAGCTCACACATCTTAAATTTTCAACTCATATCCATTTTGATACAAATCATCAATAAGGGAGTCAAAATCTTCTTCCACCTTACTAATCTGCATCTCAAACCTCTCCTGATCCCAAATTTCAAACTTGTGTCCCACCCCAGCTAAAACAATGTCCCTATTTAACCTGGCGTACTTTCTTAAATGTGGGGGAAGGAGTATCCTCCCCTGACTGTCCATGACCACCTCTTTTGCCCCAGATATAAAAAAACCTCTGAAAATCTCTAAGTCTACGATTTAACAGGTTTATTTCATTAAAACTCTGTTCCAATTCAAGCCACTGGGGATATGTGTAGCCAACCACACATCCATCCAGATTGGTTAACATTATGCGACCACCTTCATCCTGAGATAAAACAATCTCCCTGAACTCAGGAGGAAGGATTAATCTACCCTTGGTATCTAAGGTACGATAGGCATGTCCTCTAAACATTTCCACTAATCTCCACTTACCTCCACAATAATCCCAAAACCTGTATATTTGTCAAGTGGATTTTGTAAAATGAACGAAACAATTAAAAAAAAGTGTTTACTATCAAAAACTTACAATTAACTTTTTGATATTATTACAAAAATTGTCAGTTAGTTGTATTTTGATGATTCACAAATCTATTGACTGGTGGGTGGTCAGGAGTTACTTGTGTATTAACCGAGTTTATCTTTTTTTATAAACCTGGGGTAACTGAAAACTTTTATAGATTATCAAAATAATCTTTTATGGAACTTAATGTTAAAATCAAGGGCAGGTCATATGTTATATCAGGTCCCATGGACCTGGAGGGTTTTTGGGAGGAACTATCTAATAAAGATGAGTTATCTGATGATAAAATACCATACTGGTGTGAACTCTGGCCATCGTCGTTGTTGTTGGGAAAATTCATCCTAACTAATCCACACTTGTTCAGGCACAAGACATGTTTAGACCTTGGGTGTGGGCTTGGCCTTTTGTCCATTATATTAAAATTTTGCGGTGCAAGGCTAATTAGCCAGGATCTGTCCTATAGATCCCTTATTTTTGCAAAAAAAACTTTCAAAAAAATAAGGATAGAAAGCTCCCTTTGTATCCAGGGGACTGGAGAGAGGTCTGTTACAAGGAAAATTCATTGGATATAATTGTTGCATCAGACATTCTGTATGAAAAAAAGATTCCATGAACCCATTTTAAATTTTATTTTAAAGACCCTAAATAGGAAAGGGATATTTTATATATGCACTCCCAAAAGGCACAGGACATTTGATTTCTTTGACACAGCTAAAAAAAAAAGGTGTACACTGTACCCTTATTAAAAAAAAGCACAATCCCTTTAAAAAAATCAGAAAAGTAACATCTATTTATGGAAATTAAAGCTTATTTAAGTCTAATTTTGGTCTTATCCCAGGATCTCAGTTTCCACATCCATGTCTTCCACTTTTCAATATCCAAAAAGATATGATTATTAATGGCCCTCATGTCATATAACCATATCTTTGGGATCATATCAATTCCAGCCCTGATAAGTCCATTTTTGTGTTTCTTTTCTTCAATTTCAGTGACCTGGGTAAGCATTATATGGAGCCTATTTAAGACATTTACCTCACTTGTTCCAGAATCTAGATCTATTGCAAGTAAATTTAAATCTGGAAATAGTTCCTTGAGCCTATTTTCCACGCCCTTTCCAGTAATGTGGTTTGAAATACACCCAAAGGGCTGCAAACAAATTATATTATTTACGCCCCTCTTTAACATTGAAATCATCTCAGCAGTGAGCAACCATCCTTCCCCTGCCTGGTTAGCTAAACTGACCACATCCTCTGTTAGCCCTGCCAGCTTCCTCAGTCCCAGGTCCCTTTGAGCAAATCTAAATTTTTTTAAATATACGCTCAACCTTGTGCAAATAAAACCTTGAATAGATCTCCAAGATCCAGTGGTGGATTAAATCTTTAATTGATTTCTTAAATAAAACCCTCTGATCATATGCCTCGTTTATAAACCGTTGTGCGAAGAAATTCTGAATAGGAGCAATTCAACTTCTACGCCTTTTGA
Source organism: Desulfothermus okinawensis JCM 13304 (assembly GCA_001311565.1). Taxonomy (GTDB): domain Bacteria; phylum Desulfobacterota; class Desulfovibrionia; order Desulfovibrionales; family Desulfothermaceae; genus Desulfothermus; species Desulfothermus okinawensis. The sequence continues at coordinate 9,033 of BBBM01000020.1, read as the reverse complement.
TGTGAGCCAATCTATAATATTTTGATTGGAGAAAAAAATTATATTTTACAAAAATTTCCCCAACCACTCCTATTTTTGGAACATTGAGCCTCTCCAATGGAAGATTATTGAACTCATTTACTGCCCCATCCAATATATTAAGCAAATATTCAAAATCTCCTTTTTCTATCCCCTCACCTATTTTCTTCAGATATAGAGAATGTAGGTATTTAGCCGAGCCCTTTATCCTCTCCCTTGGCGCAAGGGCTAGATACATCCTGGCCAAGCAGTCTCCGAAGATTACTCCCATGCCCATTCTTTTAAAAAAAGTCATCCCTATCAATTTCAAAGCCTGGCTGAGGATTTATTTCTTCATTGGCAATTGCAACTATTGGAACATCAGAATAACCCATTGCACACAGGGCCTTTTTCACCAGGGAAACATAATTGGAAGCCCTGCACTGTCCCCCAGTTTGGTTAATATTACCCCTGTTTTAGATGGATCATATCTTCCTGACTTAAATGCCCATACAATATCCCCTGCTACCAATATTGCAGGATAACACATATCGTTATTTACTGACTTAAGCCCCCACTCCAAAGAATTCTGACTCTGGGGCGGAAGTACTTCAACCCTATAGCCAAGGGGCTTAAAACCGTATGGAATCAGAGGTGAATAAAATGGAGAAAAATAAGGCACTATAAGCGTCCTTGTCCTGTCTTGCTTTTGAAATACCCTGTATGAAGTCTTTTTTTGTAGCAGTTTTAGTACCTTCTTTCCTTTTATTCCTAATAGTGGCCTCAAGCATTGAACGAAGCCTTATCTTTACAGCTCCTAAATTTGCAATCTCATCCATTTTTATCAGGGAATATATCTTATTGTTCCTATCAAAGATCTCTTTTATTTCATCACTAACTATTGCATCAGGACCACAACCAAATGATGTTAAATGAACAGCGTCTATAAAATCTGATTTGCAGATTTTTTTTGACACAGCATAAAGCAGGTTGGAGTATTCCCACTGGGTGAGCACATTTATATCCTGTAGATTTTGCTGGTTATCCAAAGGATATGCCCTTTCACTCATAACGTGTACACCAAGATTTGCAAGGAGTTCATCTATACCGTGATTTATAAGTGGATCAATATGATATGGTCTGCCCATTAAAATAACTATTCTTCTATTTTCTCTTTCTGATTCAACTATTAAATCTCTTCCTAATCTTCTAAGCTCTTCCCTGTACTTTTTCTGCTCCAATAGGGCATTATCAACTGCATTTGAAACCTTTTTATATGGAATTTTATATTTTTTTAAAGAACATATAAAGTTGATCTTTTAATAGATCTAAATTTTTAAAACTAATTGGAGGGCTATCTATTTTAATATCCAGACCATCTGTTATCAAGCTGCTTTTTACAACATCAGGATATCCAGTTACCACAGGACAATTATAAGTATTAAATGTGCCTTTAAACTCAGTAGATTCATAAACCACTATTGGATAAAAAAATCCTGTCAACACCCCTTTGTATAAGATTTAATATATGACTGTGTACTATCTTGGCAGGTACACATACATTTTCTGACATTACATACTTTAATCCCATTTCATAAAGGGCAAAATTTGAAGAAGAAGAAAGCTCTACCTTAAATCCCAGTGAAGTTAAAAGGGTACACCAAAAGGGAAACTCTTCATACATATTCAGGACCCTGGGTATTCCATAGGTAAAAATTGGTTCACTTGAAGGTAAATACTCCCTATTAAACAACATCTCCCTCTGCTTTTTTACTAAATTTTTTTCCCTTTTTACCAAATTCATTTGCATCATTTGTAAATATCCTCTCACACCTGTTTCCAGTATAAAATATCTTGTTGTTTTTAAATTTCATCTTTAAGACCTGACACCTGTTTTCACACCCCTTGCAGTTGACCTCTTTTGTTTCAAATTCCACCTGAGATGTCATATCGCCCATTTCAATAGGACTAAACCTGGATGGCTCCTGTTTATATTCCTCTAAGGCAAAAAGGGCAGCACCATAGGCACCCATGAGTTCCACAATATCTGGCCTTACCACCTCTTTCCCTATTATCTTTTCCAACGCCCTTAAAACCAAAGGATTTTTAAATGTCCCGCCTTGAACCACTATTCTCTCGCCCAAATAGGAAATATCTTTTAATTTTAAAACCTTATACAGGGCATTTTTTATAACTGAATAAGCCAGACCTGCAGATATATCAGAGACTGAGGACCCTTCTTTTAGGGCCTGTTTCACCCTTGAATTCATAAAAACAGTACACCTTATTCCAAGATCATAGGGAGCCTTACTAAAAAGACCTATTTTTGCGAATTCCTCAGCAGAATATCCCAAAGATTTGGCAAAGGTTTCTATAAACGACCCGCACCCAGAGGAACAGGCCTCATTTAGTTGGATGTCCACAATGGCCCCTCTCTCTATCTTTATGGCCTTCATGTCCTGACCACCAATATCTAAGATAAATGAAACATCTGGTTCAAAGTAGGAAGCAGCCATAAAATGTGCCATTGTTTCAACAAGGCCCAAAGGGATAGAAAACGCTGCTTTTATTAAAGATTCCCCATAGCCAGTTGCACATGCGCATACAACCTGAGGTCTAATTTTCAATGATTCAAGGCTGTCTACAATCTTACTTACTCCTTTTGTAACAACTGAAATTGGGTCCCCATTATTAGGCCCATAAAACTTTCCAATTATTCTCTTATTTTCATCAATGACCACCAGCTTGGTAGTAGTTGATCCAGAATCAATACCTAGAAAAAGGTGATCTCCCAGATCTCTAATATCCTCTAATTTTGGCACCATAAATTTATCGTGTTTTTCCTTCCAGTTATTAAACTCTTCCTCATCTTCAAATAACACTGGTAAGGAAGAACCCTTTTTTTATCCTTTGTGAACATTTTCTGGATTCACTTAACCTATCCATAAGTTCTTTAAAACCAATTGGTGCCTTGGGACCAGGTACCAAGACACTACCCTTTGCAGGTATCAAGTAGGAAGTATCATCTAAAATCATATCCTCGTCAGTTAGGCCAATAATATTAGCAAAGGCCTTTTTCAAATTTTGCAAAAACTAAGGGGTCCACCGCCAAGTAACACTTTTCTCTCTATTGACCTTCCCCTTGATAGGCACTAATCACCTGATAGGCCACTGAATGAAATATGGAACCTGCTATATCTTCAATGGGCACCTTTCGACTTAAAAGGGCCTGAACATCTGTCTTGGCAAATACCCCACATCTGGAGGCAATTGGATATATATTTTTTGCTTTTCCAGCAAGGTCATCTAATTCTTCCAAAGTCACATTTAGAAGAGATGCCATTTGATCAATGAAGGCACCAGTACCCCCTGCACACGCTCCGTTCATCCTCATATCTGGTCTAAAGTCCTTGTCAAAAAAAACTATTTTTGAGTCCTCTCCCCCAATATCAACAAAGGTCTTCACTTGAGGATAGTTGTTTTTCACATAGTAAGTTGCTGCAACTACTTCCTGGACAAAGGGAAGATTAAGTTCTTCACAAAGGCCCATAGCAGCTGAACCTGTGAGGGCAATATATAGTGAATCAGATTCTAAAAGATCTTTATTTGCTTCTAACTCAGAGATAAGCACATCTCTTACCCTTGCCCTATGTCTCATATATCTGTGAAATATTACATTTAATTCCTCGTCATATACCACAATCTTTGCAGTTGTAGAGCCAAGATCAATACCTATATATTTTGCCATGAAAAAAAATGCCTCCCAAAAATTTCTCACTCAAAAATTATTTAGACATAATTAAATTTTCTATTTCATTTTTAAATAGATACTTTCTAAAACAGGGGAGATAATCCCTAAAAGAACAAAAACTATCTACAATTGACACAATTAAAGACTCCCAATACATGGGAGGAGTTAGGGTCAACGGCCACATGTGCTTTTTTTATTATATCCTCTTCTTTTTAGATAGAGGATATAGTTTTTTTGCATTTTCAAGGGAAATTTTTGGATGTCTAAAACCATGGAGCCTTGGTCCCTCCCTTAACCAATCGTAATAAAATAGATCATGCAACATCGCCCCCTTAACTGTGGACGATACATCCAAAGACATCTTTCTGGCAATTACAAAACTATAATATGCCACTTCCATCACATGCATAAGCCTTGTCTTATCCCTATGATGAGATGCCTCATTTAATTTTAATATAGCGGGATTTCTTAGATAATCCAAAACAATGTCCAAAAATTCCCTTTTTAGGACTTCCTCCTCCTTTTCACTAAAAAAAATGCTCCCTAAATACCCTTGAAAAATCAACTACCATACAGAGTATCATACCAAAACCAAAGATTATCTTAGTTGACAGGGGAACATGAGTCAGAAATTTAGTATACCTTGGATAGATAAAGTAGTCAAAAAAATAGAGCCAAAATAGTCCAGTAGATAGAAAACTTAAGACAAATAAGCCCTTTATAATTAAATTTGTTTTCAGTATAATCCCACAGTCGTATATTAAACAACTTAAGGGCAATCGCCCCTGATATTAACTCAAAAGTCGTTGTGATAAAACCATATATCAGTGTTTTAAAGACAATATTTAAGTTACCTATAAGGTTGGCCACTACACATAAAACCAGTGCAGCAGTTCCATACAATATCAAATATGGTCCTTTTAAGAGTCCTGGATTAATAAACCTTTTATTTACAAATGACCTGTAAGTAACTTCCAACAACCAACCTAGCACTGAAAAAAAGGGAAAAGGAAAAGAGGATATTTGTCATAAGTTGACTCCTATTTTTTTCAAATTGAGTATATTTAGGAGGGGTAAAAAAAGAGAACACCAGAACAGACAGATTGACTAAACTGGAGAACAAATAGTTTCTTTATATGGGGATGTCAAGGCAGATTGAATGCTTAAAAATCCCTGGATCTGTCTTTTATAAAAGGCCACGTATGCTATCCCACACCATCTCCCAACTTATACTTCTAAGACACAACATCTTATCACATTTAATATCTATAATGGACGTGCAAGGAGAACAATCCATATTTGGTGATATTACTAAAGAGTCTATTGGTGCCCATAATTTTGGATTTGTAGGTCCAAATATAGTTATGTTTGGAACACCATTAAAACCAGCCAGGTGCATTGGGCCACTGTCATTTCCTATAACCAATTTAGACTCCAATATTGTCTTCTGTAATGTCTCAAAATCTTGAGATATTATAACAGGGAATCTAGATAAAACTTTTAGGTCTAACCTCTCTATCTCAACAGGACCAACCACAAACCGAACTTGCTCTCCCATGGACAATAATGCATCTGCTAATCCCATAAAATTTTCTATAGGCCAGTTTTTGAGTCTATGTCCTGAACCTGGAAAAATTGTTATAAAATTTGAATTTTGTGTCCCAACAAAATAAGATTCCCATATTTTCTTCCAATCTACAGGATGTCTAAGTCCCAAATCCACCAAGTGGTTAAGGTATTGTCTCCAAACTTTTTCTTCTTTGTCATCTAAAATTCCTTTAAAAAAAGACCAAATTATTGTATTTTTTGCTTGTTATAATTTTTTAACACAAACCAAATAATTAAACACTCGTCAAATTCTGATGAAAGTTTCCCATTTGAATATATCTTGTCCAGATGTATCCTATATTTCCACGGAAGAATATTTATATTTAAAGGTCTTATCCAATAATTATAATGTTGTTTTCCGTAAAAAAAAATATTCAATTTTATTTTTAAAAATTGTTACTATGTTACAAATACAGGGCCAAATTTGCAAAAAAATCACCAAATGCCCCTTTATGAACAAAAATTATTTTTTTGTATTTATCTATTTTCACATTCATTTACCTACTAACGTTTACTGTAAAAGTTAAATTTACAGATTAAATTAGTCAATATTTAGAAATAAATAATAAAAAATTATTTTTTTATTTATTTTAATTGACATTATAACTAAAATGTGAAAGGGTCTTTTCAGTTGCTTACACATGTGTAACTTTTAATTTATTTTTTTAGGAGATTTTTTTTATGAAGAATTTGTATGTGGGAAATATTCCTTACAACGCAAGAGAAGAACAGGTAATGGAACTTTTTTTCTGAGTATGGCGAGGTTCAGTCCTTTAATTTAATCAGGGACAGGGAAACTGGAAGGTCCAGAGGTTTTGGTTTTGTTGAGATGGACAATGAAGGAGCCAATAGGGCAATCGAAGGCCTCAATGGAAAAGAGTTAGACGGACGCAGACTCAGAGTAAACGAAGCAAGATCTAGAAGATAAAATATATCTAGTGGAAGGTTTTAAAAAGCCACCTCAAATTCGGGGTGGCTTTTTTTTATTGAAGCCACCCAAAACGGGGAACATTAAGTTTGTCAACTGTCTCACATAGTTCCGCCACTCATCCCCTTGAAATTGGTGTTGCTCTGAGATACATTCAAAAAAAATACTCGGACATAAACAAGTGTATAATCAGAATGTACCAAGCTAAACTTGTGTAACACGGATTTAGCAGCTTACTTCGTTGGCCCAAATGCTTTGCACTTAGCAAAACGTAGAAACTTTATACCTCATTTTCAAGGAGAAATAAATGAGTTCAATAACTGAAAATCAACGATCTGAAATCATTAATTTAATACAAGAAGGGCAATTAAGCAGAGAGAAAATCGCTGAAAAGGTGGGGGTATCTCCTGGAACAGTTAGTGCAATAAAAGCCCATTTAACAATGGGAACATATACCGAATCTTTGGAAGCTGAGGAAGTCATAGAGGCCACAGAAATAACTTTTGGACTCGAGCGTGACCTTCAGAGAGCTCTTCTCTTTAATATTGAACAGCTTGAGCAAGGACTTAAGATTATTGATGAAGGTAAAGAATTAACAACAGAAGCAGGTAGAATTGATATTACTGCAATAGATCAACAAGGGACTATTGTGGTCATAGAACTTAAAGCTGGGTCTGCAACTCCCAATTCTATTACCCAAATACTCTCTTATATGGGTGCCATTGGTGAATCACAAAATAAACCTGTCCGGGGTATTTTAGTTTCAGGTGATTTTCCTTCTCGCGTAGTCTTTGCTGCACGTGCAGTGCCTAACCTCCAGTTAAAGAAATACAGTTTCAAATTTTCATTTGAAGATGTTAAGTGATAAAAGATGTATCAACATCAAATAACACGCCATATAAGCTACTTGCTAATGCCCTTGCCCCTAGACACTACTCTTTCGGTGGAAACGTCTTATATTCTGGGAATGGTAGAGGATATTGGTCTAACCGATGCAAATTAACATTGTAAAGGAATTAATCTAAGTACAGACGAGATAATGGAATCCATGGGGACACTACACAGCTGTCTTTGCTGGCATTTTGGTAAAAGAAAACCTGGACGTTTTATAGAAGAACCTACCTCACCCCAAGCTGAAATATTCTCTGACTTTTGATATAAAATAAAGAGTGGGGTCTTACAAAAAAATATACAACTAACTACTTGATATTAGTTATTATTTACACTAAAATCAACTTAAAAAAAGTGAAAGTCCTGTTAATGACATTAGGTCCTATTTACACGAGATAAAGGAGTTAGAATACAACTATCACTTCAACATATATTTTACTTAAAAAAAGGATTTACACAGTTACTGAAATACCCTAAAAAAACACATTGACATTTTAAATTTGTTTCTTAAAAGTAAATATGGTAATCTCTTACAGGAGTATCTTATGATCCCAATAAAAGACATAATCCCCAGAAGACAAACACCTTTTGTTACTTATTTTCTCATAGCAATTAATACTCTAATCTTTTTTATAGAAGTATCACTTCCCCCAGATGTTTTAAATTCTGTTTTTTATATCTTTGGTCTTGTGCCAGCAAGATATACCCATCCAACGTGGGCATATTTTGTTGGGCTACACATAGACAATTACTGGCCATTTTTAACCAATATATTCTTACATGGCAGCTGGTTCCATCTAATCAGTAATATGTGGGCGCTGTGGATATTTGGTGATAATGTTGAGGACAGAATGGGACACACAAGATTTCTTATTTTCTATTTGTTATGCGGCTCTTTGCCAGTTTAACCCATTTTATCTTTAATGCAAATTCCACTATACCTGCTATTGGTGCATCAGGTGCTATCTCAGGTATTATGGGTGCATATATGATCATGTTCCCAACCTCTAGAATTATTACCTTAATTCCAATTTTCTTTATTCCATACTTTATTGAGATTCCAGCCGTGATATTCATAGGATTCTGGTTTTTATCTCAACTAATATCAGGTACCTTTTCAATATTTGTTGGCCAAAATGCAGGAGGGATAGCCTGGTGGGCCCATATCGGTGGTTTTATATTTGGACTTATAGTTCACAGACTATTTAAAAAGTCCTATTGCAGGGAATGTTATCCAGACGAGTTTTATTATAGATTTTTATATTAAATTAAATTTAAATTGCCAATAACGGAGGACTACCATGACCTTTAATGAATTATTCTGGCTCTTTTTTTATGATAGCGGCACTACAGCCAATTTTAAAGCAAAGGCTAATAGAGTCTGCAAGGCAAAGACTAATAGCAAAAATAGAGAAAAAAAAGAAATTCAAGGGTAATCCTGCTGGTACACAGACAGGAGACCATGAGCTTTTTGGGATTTCCTGTATACAAATTTATAAATATTGATGATTCTGAAGAAGTGCTCAGGGCAATTCAAATGACTGACAAGGACATGCCAATAGACCTTATTTTGCATACACCAGGTGGACTTGTTCTTGCTTCTCTCCAGATAGCCAGGGCACTAAAAAAAACATCCAGGAAAGGTCACTGTATTTGTCCCCCACTATGCCATGAGTGGAGGAACATTGATTGCCCTTTCGGCAGATGAAATTGTTATGAGTGAAAATGCAGTCCTCGGTCCTGTTGACCCCCAACTGGGCGAATTGCCAGCAGCATCAATTGTAAAACTATTGGAGCAAAAAGATGTAAATAAAATTGAAGACAGGACATTAATCATGGCGGATGTTGCCAAGAAAGC
>BBBM01000019.1 GCA_001311565.1 Desulfothermus okinawensis JCM 13304 | reverse complement strand
ATGATAAAATAACCTGAAAAAGGTGAAAGTCCTGTCTAAAAGAAAAATTTCCGTCCCACCATGCGTCCCACCATTTTTTTTCTGCTTACCTTGAATTGTCTTGAACTATACTATACTTTAAAAGCCTTGTAAATAGAGGATTTATGGAGGGTTTTGTTTTTATTTAAACGGTGTGAAATCAATGATTCATGGAGACGAGGGGAGTTGAACCCCCGACCTCAGGCTTGCGATGCCCGCGCTCTCCCAACTGAGCTACGTCCCCAAAAGTCTTGAGTAATTCTATAGTTAGTTTTAGAAGCAGGTCAAGTGATTTTGTTACATATGGCACATTACCTTATGCTCCTTTTCTATTTCCTTTAATTGTGGAGGATTTTCACATTCTGGCCTTTTATAGGGACAGCGGTTTGAAAATAGACAACCATTAGATATTCCTCCCATAGGAGCATCTATTTTTTTGGGTGAAAACCTCTTTTTCTTTCCTGGTATTGAGTCTAAAAGGAGTTTTGTGTAGGGATGCATTGGATTTTTAAAAAGATCTTCTGTATAGGCGCATTCCACTACCTTTCCCATATACATAACATAGGTATAGTCACAAAAATAACCCACCAAATTTAGATCATGGGAAATAAAGATCAGGGAAAGTCCCATCTTTTCTTTTAGTTCTATTAACAGGTTTATAATTTGTGCCTGAACAGACACATCTAAGGCAGACACAGGTTCATCACACACAATGAGTTCAGGATTAAGGCTAATTGCCCTTGCAATACATATCCTTTGTCTCTGTCCTCCACTGAATTCATGGGGATATTTAAACGCACTGTCTCTGTATAGTCCCACCATTTCAAGGAGTTCAAAGACCTTGTTTATCCTTTGTTTCTTTGATTTATATAACTTACTTACGCCATCCATTAAAGTAGATTTAATGGTTAGCTTTGGATTTAATGAACTATATGGATCTTGAAACACAATTTGTACCTTTTTTTCTAAATTCCTTTAACTGATTTTCTGATAGGTGTGTTATATCCCTTCCTTTAAACAGGATTTTCCCATGATCAGGTCTATAAAACCTCAAGATTGTCCTGGCCAGAGTGGATTTTCCGCAGCCACTTTCCCCAACAATCCCCACGATTTGATTTGATTTTACCCTTAAATCCACTCCATCTACTGCCTTAATATATCCAACAGTCTTTTTAAATATACCCTTTTGAACTGGAAAGTATTTTTTTTATATTTTTAAGATGCAAAATATCCATATGTGACTTTAGATCAAATGGCACCTGGCCATGTGTTGTTTAGATATTTCCTTAAGCATAGGTCTTTTTTTTTGTACAAATTTTTTTTTTGTACCTACATCTGGGATGAAAGGGGCAGCCCTCTGGCCTTTTTTTCTGGTGATGGTACATATCCTGGTATTGGTGTTAGCTTTTTCCCCCTTTTGTTAAATTCAGGCATGGACTCTATTAGGCCTTTTGTATAAGGGTGATGAGGTGTGTTTAATACCTCATTTTTTGGTCCCTGTTCCACAATTATACCTGAATACATCACTATTACCCTGTCACCTACTTCAGAGACAACAGAGAGGTCATGGGTGATGTATATGCTTGATAAATTTTTTTTTGACTTTTAGCTCTCTTAGCATCTCAAGTATCTCTGCCTGTATGGTTACATCAAGAGCAGTTGTTGGCTCGTCCAATATAACTATCCTTGGGGAAAGTAATATTGCCATTGCAATTAAGATCCTCTGTCTCTGTCCACCGCTTAACTGGTGGGGATATGCATACAATTTGTTCTCTGGCTCAGGGATTCTAACTTGGTTTAGTATATCAATACACATCTGTTTTGCAGTGCTTTTGTCCAAATCAGTGTGGGCTGAGATAATTTCTTCCAGTTGATCAAATATAGTAAATACTGGATTTAATGAAGTAAGGGGATCCTGGAAAACCATTGATATCTCTTTTCCCCTTAAATTCCTCAGATTATCTTCATCTAAATCAAGTAAGTTTTTTTTATTGTAATATATAAAGCCCCTGGCCCTGGCATTTTTTTGGCATCAGTCCCATAATGGAGAGCGCAGTAAAGGTCTTGCCACAACCGCTTTCCCCTACAATGCAAAGGGTCTCCTTTTCTTTAAGAGAAAAGCTGATCTTGTCTATTATATTTATTTTTTTTCTGGTACTTTAAGATTTCCACTTCAAGGTCTTTTATCCTTAATATGTCCTTCATCTCTATTGTATGTGTATGTGTTTCCATTATTCTCTGGCCTTTGGATTTAAAGCGTCCCTCAGCCCCTCACCAAAGAGATTAAAGGCGAGCACAACCACCAAAATGGCAATTCCAGGGATCAAAGTGAGCCAGGGTGCATCAAAGATGTAATATTTTCCTTCAGAGAGAATATTTCCCCATGTGGCGTGGGGTGGTGGGACACCAAATCCCAGAAAACTAAGACCTGCCTCAGTCAAGATTGCACTGGCAATCCCTATTGTAGCTGAGACCAGTACAGGGGTTATACCATTTGGGAGCATGTGTTTAAAAATTATCTTCCAGTCTGAGACTCCCAAGGCCTTTGCTGCTAAAACAAATTCCCTTTCTCTTAGAGATAAAAATTCTGCCCTTATAAACCTCGCTGTGCCCATCCAGCTTGTTAGACCAATGACTATCATTATATTGTATATACTTGGAGGGAGCAGTGCAACAACTGTTAGGATCAAAAAAAAAGGATGGAAAACAGAGCATTATGTCAATTAAGCCCATTATAATTGAGTCCACTAAAATACTTATTCCAGTAAAAGATGTTTTAAAAAATATTTTTATTAATAGAAAAATAGAAAAAGTAGCTATAAAAAAACATTCCTGCCATGGAGTGATAATTTTTTTATTGTTATGCCCACAAGAAATATAATAAACAGAATAAAATAATCTAATGAGATTTTCTTGTTTCCATAATAACCTGCAATGCCCCCAATTATGATTCCAATAAATACTGAAATGGAAACCGCTACAAAACCAACGGTTAAGGATACCCATGCGCCTTGAAGCATTCTGGAAAATACGTCCCTGCCTAAGTGATCTGTACCAAAAATAAAGATACCAAAAGGCGGTATTTCATCTTTCTTTAAAATAGCTGGATCTGCTGGACTAAAAGGTGGAAGCAGTTTTGCTTCCAGCCTTACCTTTGCAGGATCAAAAAGGGGATGATTGGAAGAGGTGGCAAATAGTCCAAAGGCGGCTACAAAAAAAAATAAAATAAAAACCACCAATCCAAAAACAGCCAGTCTATTTTTTTTGAAGATATTCCAGAAATCGCCAAATGAAGAGCTATTTTTTCCATCCATGATTTCTTAATTTTTTTCCTGAGGTTATAGATAGTAACAGTAGTTGTCAATACATACATATACACAGACCACAGACACAGTGATTAGTGAATTTGACCTTGCCTTTTATAATAAAAAAAAATAGTCTCTCTAAAACGGTAGTTGATTATGGAAATTTTTGAAAAAATAAAAGGATTTCAGCCTGTTAGTTTGTGTGATTGGCCAGGTAAAGTTGCCTGTGTAATTTTTTTTAGGAGGATGTAATTTTAGATGTCCAACCTGCCATAATAAAAAAAATTGCCTTTTATCCTGAAAAGGTTCCCTCAATTGAGATAGATAGTATTTTTAGTTATCTGCAAAAAAAAGAAAAACTGGCTGGATGGGGTGGTAATATCTGGAGGTGAGCCAACTATAGCACAAGATCTTGATATTCTTATAAAAGAAGTGAGGAAATTGGGATTTTCAGTTAAACTTGATACAAATGGCTCACACCCTGAAGTTATCTCCAGACTTTTGGATGGTAAATTGGTTGAACTCTTTGCAGTGGATGTTAAAGGACCATTTGAAAAGTATGGGGAGCTTACAGGAACTAAAATTGCCACCCAAAAGGTCAAAGAAAATTTTGAGTGGATTTTTAAATTAGCTCAGGAAAATCCCTCTAGGTTTCTGTTCAGGCTTACAAAGGTCCCTATTTTAACCAAAAAGGATATAGAGATAGCAAAAACTTACTTGCCTGGAGGATTTAATTTAAATCTTCAAGAATATCTTGATGTTACATGATAAATTTAAAAACCTACCTTGCTTTTTAATATGTGTTTGTGTAGGTATCTGTGTATGTGTCCTGTAACTTTTACAGACACAGATCACATACACAGAGAACTTTATAAAAAAAGGGGGACAGCATATGTATATAGATGGGGTAGAGTCAAAATTTGATTCAAAGGTGAAGTCCTTAGACAAGCCCAAGCAGATAAAGAAAAGGGATGGACGCTTGAGACCTGGGCCGTTGATAGGATTGCGAATGCCATTTTAAAGGCACTGAATGCCAGTGGGATCAAAGATCCCCTGCTGGCCAAAAGGCTGGCCATAAAGGTTGAGAAAAAGCTTTTGGGTATAGAGGTACCTGAACAGGAGCAGGTCCAGGATATGTTGAGTTGGTATTAATGGAGAATCGACTTTATCATGTTGCAAAAAAAGTACATTTTATATCGTGAACAGAGAAGACAATTAAGGTCCCAGACAGAGACCTTTTTTAAATATAGGCCGTACCATTGATGACTATCTCTCAAAGGACGATTGGAGAGTTTCTGAAAATGCAAACATGGCCCATTCTTTTCAAGGCTTATGCTCTATCTCTCTGGTTCTGTGCAGGCCAGGTATGCACTGGAAAAATATCCAGAGGAGATAAGGCTTGCCCATGAACATGGTTATTTACATATTCACGATTTATCTTTTGGCCTGGCAGGTTATTGTGCTGGGTGGAGCCTAAGGGACTTACTTTTAGAGGGATTTAATTTAGAAGGCAGGTGTTCTTCTGGTCCTGCAAAACACTTTGACTCTGCCCTTGGACAGATGGTTAATTTCCTTGGTACCCTACAGAATGAATGGGCAGGTGCCCAGGCCTTTAACAATATGGATACATATCTGGCTCCTTTTATCAGGAAAGATAAATTAAATTACAGGCAGGTAAAACAGGCAATACAAAAATTTATTTTTAATTTGAACACCACATCCAGGTGGGGAGGTCAATCCCCATTCACTAACCTTACATTTGATCTCATACCACCAGAGCATATTGCTAAAGAAGGAGTAATTTTAGATGGCCAGATACATGATAGCTGTTATGGTGAGTATGAAAAAGAGATGGAGATGATAAACAAGGCCTTTTTAGAGACCATGTTAGAAGGTGACTTTCATGGCAGGATATTCAGTTTTCCAATACCCACATACAATGTTACCAAGGACTTCCCCTGGGATAGTGAAGTTGGTGAACTTCTTTTAAAATTAACGGCCAAATATGGGGTCCCTTATTTTCAAAACTTTATTAATTCTGATCTTAGGCCAGAAGATGTGCGCTCCATGTGTTGCAGGCTTCAGATGGACCTTAGGGAACTTAGAAAACGCACTGGTGGATTGTTTGGAGCAGGCGATCTAACAGGCTCAATTGGTGTTGTTACCATAAATCTTCCAAAATTGGGATATCTTGCCCAGGGAGAAGAGGACTTTTTAGACCTTATTTCTGAATATGCAACCCTGGCCAAAGAATCCCTGGAATTTAAGAGGAAGTGGGTATCAGATAATCTGGATAAGAGAATGTTCCCTTTTTCCAAAAGATATTTAAAAAAATGGTCTAAAGGGACATTTTTCTACGATCGGAATAGTGGGAGGACATGAAGCATGCTTAAACCTCCTTGGAAAAGGTATAGATACCCCTGCAGGTATCAGGCTCATGAAGAGGACCTTGGAACACTTAAGGGAGCTAACAATAAAATTTCAGGAAGAAACAGGTAATTTATATAATTTAGAGGCAACCCCTGCAGAAGGCACAAGTTATAGGTTGGCAAGGATAGACAAAAAAACTCTATCAGGATATAATAACTTCCGGGGAAAAAGAGCCTTATTATACTAATTCCACATGTCTTCCTGTTAATTATACCCAGGATGTATTTGAGGCACTGGAACATCAAAATGAACTTCAGCCCCTATATACTGGTGGTACAGTATTTCATGTATATCTTGGGGAAGCAGTATCAGATCTAAATAGCCTTAAGAATTTTATTATAAAGGCAATGAGTAATACCAGGCTACCCTATATTTCCATCACTCCTACCTTTTCAGTATGTAAAGAACATGGGTATTTAAAAGGAGAGCATTTCAGGTGTCCAAAATGTGGACAGGAGGCTGAGGTGTATACAAGGGTTGTGGGTTATTATAGACCTGTTTCCATGTGGAATAAGGGAAAACAATCAGAATATATAGATAGGGTTACCTTTAGGATTTAGAATACCTTTAAAAATCCAGGAGCATATTATGAATTTTGTAATAATTGGAGGAGATGCAGCAGGTATGAGTGCTGCTTCCCGTGCCAAAAGAAAAAAACAAAGATTTAAATGTAATTGTATTTGAAAGGACCTTTGATGTATCATACAGTGCATGCGGTATGCCATACAATATTGCTGATCCTGAGAGGGAGATAGATGATCTGATTGTTAGACGGGCTGAAGTCTTTAGGGAGAAACAGGAAATAGATTTAAGGGTTGGACATGAGGTAACTAAGATAGATCCAAAGAGTAAGAAAGTGTATGGACACTCCGTGGAGGGAGAGTTTGAACAGTCATATGATAAACTGCTAATTGCAACAGGTGCAAGGGCAGTTGTCCCAGATATCAAAGGAACAGATTTGGAAGGGGTATTTGTATTAAAGAGCCTTGAGCATGGAAGACAGATCAAAAACTACATAAAAGAGAAGAATGTCAAAAAAAGTTGTTATAGTGGGAATGGGGTACATTGCCCTTGAGATGTGTGAGGCCCTACGAGCAAGGGAAATTGAAGTCTCAATGATAAAGCCCAATCCAAGATTTCTTCCAAAGATGGATGAGAAGCTCGCTGAGAGGATAAAAGAGACTGTTTTGTCCCATGGGGTGAAACTATATCCTGGAGCAGGTGTTAAGGGAATTGAAAAAAAAGCAGGATGGACTTTTGGTGTTAAGTGATGACTTTTCCTTAGATACAGATATGGTTTTAATTGCAGTTGGAGTGGTGCCAAATAGCGAGCTTGCACAGGATGTTGGGCTTGAGCTTGGTGTTAAAGGAGCAATATCTGTTGATAGATATTTTAGGACATCTGATAAAGATATCTATTCTGCTGGAGATTGTGCTGACACATACAATGTGATCACAGGTAAAAAGATATATCATCCATTGGCCCTGCTGGCCAACAGGGGAGGGTGGATGGTTGCAGACAATGTGTTGGGAAATTCCAGGGAGTTTAGTGGAATTGTGGGAACTTCTGTTTTTAAGGTGTTTGAGCTACAGGTGGCCGCAACTGGACTCAATGAGAAACAGGCAAAAGACGCTGGTTTTGATCCAGTTTCCATTACCATTGATTCCCGGTCCAGGGCACACGGACATCCCGGTTCAAAGACGATTTCTGTACACATGGTGGCTGACAAAAAATCAGGTCGTCTTTTAGGTGCACAGATGGTGGGCGAAGAGGGTGTTGCCCACAGGATTAATTCCATTGCAGTGGCACTTCACGCCACATGACAGTTGATGAATACTTTAACTGCGACCTTGCATATGCTCCACCTTTTTCACCTGTATGGGATCCAACACTTACAGCAGCAAATGTCCTTAAGAAGAAGTTGTAGATGATATAAGCTTTGACAAAAAGTAGCTTGCTTCTAATATTTCGTCCCTGAGCTCACTTTGTGTTATTAAGTCAAGGGACGAGAGATTTTGTTTGCGCTTTTCAAGATGCATAATTTTTTTGCTTTAAATCCTCTATTAAGAAATCCCAATCAACGGATATGGTACGCATCTTTTTATCTTCTTCTCTTATTGAAGATGTAACTGCCTCTGGAACTAATTCGTATTCTTCAAGATAGTCGGGGATGTAGACATCAAAACCAAATTGTTCCTTTATTTTTTTCTGCAAGTACCTTCTGGGATTCATATTCTCCATGTACCAAAAATACCTTCATTTTGGGATTTTTGAAGTTTTTTTATCCATTCTAATATCTGTTTTTGGTCAGCATGGGCTGAAAAGCCGTTTATGGTGAATACCCTGGCCTTTACCTGAGTCTCTTCGCCAAAGATTTTTACTGACTTTGCGCCATCAACTATCCTTCTGCCCAAAGTGCCCTGG
Source organism: Desulfothermus okinawensis JCM 13304 (assembly GCA_001311565.1). GTDB lineage: Bacteria > Desulfobacterota > Desulfovibrionia > Desulfovibrionales > Desulfothermaceae > Desulfothermus > Desulfothermus okinawensis. The sequence goes on along the minus strand of BBBM01000019.1, from coordinate 40,450 downwards.
GCCTGAAATCCCACAAATACTATGCTTACACCAGGCTTCCATATATTGTGTTTTAGATGGTGTTTAATCCTTCCTGCATTTGCCATCCCACTTGCAGAAATAATAATTGCAGGGCCTTTTAATGAGTTTAGTTGAATGGAATCTTCAGTACTCAGGGCAAATTTTATATTTGGGAGTTTTAGGGGATTTTCTCCTTTTTTTAAATAGCTCTTTGGATTCTTCGTCAAAATAACTGTGGTATTTATCAAAGATTTTTGTTGCATTAATTGCAAGGGGACTGTCCATATATACAGGTATTGAATCTGGAATTTTCCCCTGTTTTATGAGAAAGTAAAGAGAATATAAAATTTCCTGGGTCCTTTCCACAGCAAAGGCTGGGATAATTGTCTTTTCATTGTTGCTTATACTATAGTTAATTGCTTCAGCCAATTCATCTAAACTTGCTTCTTCATTTTTATGGAGTCTGCTGCCGTACGTGGATTCCACAAATAAAAAAATCAGCATATTCTATTTTAGTTGGATCTTTTACAATAAATTGTTTTGGCCGACCAAGGTCTCCAGAAAAGACCACTTTAAATTCTTTATTATTCTCTTTAACATCCAACTCAATTATGGATGAACCGAGTATGTGTCCTGCATCGTGAAACTGCACCTCCAACCCTTCTATGGGAGAGAATCCTTTATCATAGCTGGTGGTTTTCATAAGTGGTATGGAATTGTCTGCATCAATTTCTGAATACAAGGGCTCAAGTAGGGGCTTTCCCTGTCTTTTTCTCTTTTGATTTTTCCATTCGATCTCAGTTGCCTGTACATGTGCACTATCCTTTAACATTATAGTTAAAAGATCCATGGTTGGGTGGGTTGTGTATATGTCTCCATTAAATCCATCTTTTACAAATTTTGGTATAAGTCCTGAATGGTCAATATGGCAGTGGGAAAGCAAGATAAATTCAATGTCTTTAATACCATATAAGTCAGTGTTGTAATTTCTTTCTTCTATCTCTTTGTTGCCCTGGTGTAGACCACAGTCAATACAAAATTTGTGTCCATTCAATTCAATCCTAAAGCAACAACCAGTAACTGTCCTTGCAGCACCTAGGAATTTTATCTTCATAAAATGACTCCTTTTTTATTCAGTGAAAAATATCCAACAATTTAATGTTCTCAATTAAAATATGTCAACTGCTTTTATTTAACTAAGGAGATAAAAAATTTGTTGAATTTCACAAATTGTGAGATTATATCTAACTAAGTAAACTTATCTTCTATATGCTCTTTTAACCTTAAAAAAGGGGGGACATTATGAAAAGGTTTTTTTTCTATTATTCTGGCCTTATTGGTACTTTTATCTTTTTCTGAGGCAAGTTTTGCAAAAAAAGATAATATTACGCGCCCAGTCAAGCTATCCTGCAGGACTTCCTCAACTTTATGAACCAGCAAAATATTTTTGCGATCTTATCTATAAGCTAACAGATGGGCAGGTAGAGGTGAAATTGTATCCCTCTGGTGCAATTGTTCCTCCAAAACAGGTATTGGATGCAGTGAATTCTGGTATTTTGGATATGGGCTTTACCTGGGCTGGTTGGTGGCAGGGTAAGTTTCCTGCTGCACCTTTATTTGGAAATTCCTATCCCAATGGAATGCAGATTAATGAGATGCTTGGATGGATTTTTAATGGTGGTGGACTTGAGCTATGGAATGAGATGTATAGGTCCCATGGATACAATGTAGTTGTTTTGCCTCCATATGGAATGCTTGGGTCTGAAAATTTTGCATGGTCCAAAAAGCCAATTAGATCCCTTGATGATTTTAAAGGACTGAAATTTAGAACAGTGGGAATTTGGGGAAAATGTCTGGAGAAATTGGGAGCACAGGTAATTAGCCTTGCAGGTGGAGAGGTGTATCCTGCCCTTGAGAGGGGTGTTATTGATGCAGCAGAGTTTGCCACACCTGCAATTGACAAAAAAAATTAGGATTTGAGGACATTTGCCCATACCTTATTGTCCCAGGTATCCATGAGCTTTGTGCACCACTGGAAACCTTAATAAATAAGAACAAATGGGAAAAACTGCCCAAAGATATAAAGGAAAAAAATAAAGGTAGCACTCATGACCTCTTGCTTTACTGCAATTAATAAGGCATTAAAACAAGATGCTGAGGCAATGAGATACTTTTTATCAAATCCAAAGTTACATGTATCTAAACTTACTCCTAAGATGATAGAAGGTATTAAGACTATTGGAAATCAAGTTATGGGAGAGATAGCTAAAAAAAGATCCCTTTTTTTAAAAAGGTATGGACATCTCAAATAGAATATAGAAAGAAGGTAGAGCCATATGCTGATTTGATCAGACTTCCTTATCCTTATGCAGGAAGGTAAGAAATGAATATTATAGACAGGATTAATAAGTTTATTGTAAATCTCGTATCATACTTAGTAATAATCTTAATACTGGAACTTGTTTATGATGCTGTTATGCGATATGTATTTAATACTGCTGTTGAATGGTCATTTGATATATCCTATATTTTATATGGTGTTATTTTTATGTTGGCTATACCTCATGTTGACTATTTAAATCGACATGTTAGAATTGAAGTTATTTATAACAGACTTTCAAAAAAAGTATAAAAATCTAGTTGATATTTTGGGATATATTTTTCTTTATATTCCAATTTCTCTTTCACTACTTGTCTATGGATATCAGTTCTTTTATACATCTTATAAGATAAAGGAAACATCAGGGGCAAGCATGTGGTCTCCTCCTATTTATCCATTTAAATTTATTATTCCATTAACGGGTCTGTTATTATTTTTACATACAATTTCCCAGTTATTTAAAATTGTTTGTCAGACTATAACTAAAGAAAAATAGAATTTAGAGGATTTCATGGCTATTTCAAACCACGTTCTCATCTGGATTTTATTTATAGGACTTTTTTGTTGGGCTATTTTCAGGGCTACCAGTTGGATTTGTACTCCTTGGTATATCCATTGTTGTGGGAGTTATTGGATTTGGTAGCCCTTTTTTTCTCCATGATGATGATGAGGGTGTTTGAGACAATGCACAACTACGTGCTTGTCTCTATAGTGCTTTTTATTTTTATGGGCATAATGCTTGAAAAATCAGGAGCAGGGGAGAGACTTTTTTTCTTCCATGCATGTTCTCTTTGGAAGGCTTAGAGGGGGACTGGCCTTTGCAACTATAATTGTGTCAACAATAATGGCTGCAGCAACTGGCATTATGGGTGCACCTGTGATAATAATGGGACTATTTGCACTTCCTGAGATGTTAAAGAGGGGATATTCAAAGAGCCTTAGTTGTGGTACAATTTGTGCTGGGGGCACCCTGGGAATCCTTATTCCTCCAAGTATTATGCTGGTTGTGTATGGGCCTATGGCAGGTCTATCTGTGGGTAAGCTATTTTTAGGCGCTGTAATGCCTGGACTTTTATTATCATTTTTATATAGCATATATGTTCTTATACTCTGTCACTTAAAGCCAGAGATGGGGCCTGCTTTTGAGACAGGGGAGGTGGTGAGCTTTAAAAAGAAGTGTTATCTATTTTTTCACTCACTTATGCCAACCCTTTTTTTTGATCTTAGCAGTTTTAGGTTCAATATTTTTTTGGTATAGCTGCACCAACTGAGGCTGCTGCAATAGGAAGTTTTGCATCAATATTATTGGCTGTGTTGTATGGAAGGTTTAACCTTAAAATATTAAAACATGCGATCTTAGAGACAACTTATATATCCAGCATGATCCTTACAATAGTTGTGGGTGCCTTTGTGTTTACAGGGACTTTTATGCTGGTTGGTGGAGGTGACTATGTAGCAGGTATGCTGTTTTCAATCTCAAAAAATCCATGGGTTGTTTTATTTTTTTTATGGTCTTATGTTTTTTTTATCTTTGGTATGTTTATGGAATGGGTTGGAATCGTCCCAATATTGGTTCCTATTTTTACCCCAATAATTAGCCAGCTTGGATTTGATCCCTTGTGGGCTGGAATCTTGTTTTGCGTTGCAATGCAGACCTCTTTTTTTGACCCCTCCTATGGCCCCAGCCTGTTTTATTTAAAGGGAGTGGCGCCAAAGGATGTGGATTTTGCAGATCACATAGTAAAAGGGGTTATTCCATTTATAATAATCCAGCTAATTTCCCTGATTATACTTGCCATTTTCCCAGAAATTGTTACCTTTTTACCTAATAGAATGTAATCTGTATCAGTTGGGTAGACCGTAGTTTAGGAGATCAGATTCCTGAAAAGTTTAACCAAGGAGTCTAAATATGGAAGAGTTAGCTGTAAAACAAAAGGTAAGTATGCTTGAAGACGCCTTAATGCAATTGGCTATCAATCAAGGCTTACTGATATGAAACTTGCCAGATTAAGTGATGAGATGCTTGAATTCAAGAATGAAATGAAAGAATTTAAAAATGAAATGAAGGAATTTAAAAATGAAATGAGTACCTTTAAAAATGAAATGGAAAAAGAAGTCAAAAGGATGAATAAACAATGGGGAGAGCTGGCAAATAAAATGGGAACAGTTGTGGAGGATATAGTTGCTCCTGCTATTTCACCTGTTGTTAAAAAATATTTTAACTGTGATCCTGAGGAAATAGCCATAAGGGTCAAAAGAAAGAAAAATGGATTAAAGGATGAATTTGATGCTATTTGTGTATGCAAAAACAGGGTATTTTTATTTGAAGTAAAGAGCACACCCCGTCCAGAATATATATTTGAGTTTAAAGATAAAAAAAATCTAAAAGATTTTTAGAACTTTTTCCTGAACATAGAGATAAAGAATTGGTACTGATTTTTGCATCCCTTCGTCTGGAAGAGGATATTTTAAATCTTCTTACCAAACATAAAATATTTGGTATGGCATATAGGGAATGGGAATATATGGATATTTTAAATTTCCATGAGGTATCTAATGATGATAGTAAAAAGTAATAACAGGAGGTGATATATGGACTATTTAAGGGTTAAGGAAATGGTGGCAGATATTGGACTATCCATTGTAGACGAGGTTCCAGAGGAAGAGCTGGTAGTAATAGAGGATGAGAGCCGTGGAATTAAAGGCATGATAGTAGATTGTGAAGGTGATATTCTTATTATTGAGCAGCCCATTGGAAAGTTTTCTGAAAAATATTATAAGTGGTTTTTGGAGCAGAGTAGGTTCTTGCCATTTGGAGCCTTTGTATTGGACAACGAATCTGAGACTATTTTGTTCAGAAATACACTTAGGTTGGATACCCTTGACTTAGAGGAATTTGAATCAACAATTAACTCTTTAGAAATATTTTTTTTCTGAACACGGTGATACATTAATAAAAATGTCCAGGGAAAATTAGCAGGAGGGAATATATGGGAATACTAAGTCGTTTTTTTTAAGATTGGTCAGGCAGAGGCCCACCATCTAGCTGATAAGCTAGAAGATCCTGTAAAATTAACAGAGCAGGGAATAAGAGACTTAAAAAAAAGAATCTATCACAGGCAATGTCTGCCTTGGCTGAGGTCAAGGCATCAATGATCAGATTTCAGAGGGAAGCAGAAAACGAAAAAAAACGGGCGGTTGAATATGTAAAAAAAGGCGGAGATATTATTGTCCAGGACTGCAAAAGGTGAAGTAGATCAGGCTGAAGCAGAAAAGCTATCTACTGAACTACTTGAAAAAGCAGAGAGATTTGATGCAAATGCAAAAAGACTTGAGCAGGAGCAGAGGCCCAGAGAAAGATGGCAGACAATTTGAATATAAAGGTAAGGGAGCTCAAATCACAGATATCCAAGTATGAAGCGGAATTAAAGGCCCTAAAGGCCAGGGCTGCCACTGCCAAGGCAGTTAAAAAAAGTAAATAAACAAATGGCAAAAGTAGATTCTAGTTCAACTATTTCAATGCTAGAGAGGATGAAACAAAAGGTTGAGGAAGAAGAGTCTTTAGCCAGGCCTATGGAGATATTGTAGGTGAAGAAACTTCACTTGAAGATAAAGTAGATGATTTGATAAAGGAAGATAGATCTGCATCCCTGCAAAAATTAGAAGAGCTAAAGAAAAAGGTAGGACTTAGTTAATAAAAAAAGGGCCCGTAAACGGGCCCTTTTAAAATTAGCCTTCAGCCATTTTCTTAAATAATTGATATCTGCTTTTTACCATTTCTTCCATGGCTTTCCAATAGTATTCAGCAAGTTCTGGTTTTGTACGTTTTAGAAGTTGATATCTATTTTCACCCTCTAAAAATTCCTTTAAAGAACCATCTGGTTCCTTTGAATCCAGGATAAAGGGATTTTTGCCTTCCCTTGCAAGCATTGGATTGTATCTGTAAAGGGGCCAGTATCCAGACTGTACAGCGAGCTTTTCTTCTTCCTGGGATTTGCCCATGCCTTTGAAAATACCATGGTTAATACATGGGGCATAAGCAGGATAAGTGAAGGACCATTATATGCTTCAGCCTCAGTTAGGGCCTTGAGTAACTGGTTTTTGTTGGCTCCCATGGACACAGATGCAACATATACATAGCCATAGGTCATTGCCATCCTTCCAAGGTCTTTTTTTAGGCGTGGTTTTACCAGCAGCTGCAAATTTTGCAATGGATCCAAGTGGTGTAGACTTGATGATTGACCACCAGTATTTGAATAGACTTCTGTATCAAAGACAAAGATATTTATGTCTTCACCAGAAGCAAGGACGTGATCAACGCCTCCGTAACCAATATCATATGCCCAACCATCACCACCAAAGATCCAGAACGACTTTTTCACAAGTAAGTCTTCCATATCCCATATTGTGTTTAATATGGGATGGTCCATTTGCATTGGGAGTTCTTCTTTTATTTGTTCTGCATATTCCCTGGATTTTTCTGCATCATCTTTGTTTTCAAGCCATCCAATAAATGCCTCTTTTAGCTCAGGAGTAATATCAAGATTAAGTGCGGACTTGATTAACTCAGTTAAGTAGTCCCTCCTCTGTTTTACCCCAAGGAGCATTCCAAAGCCATATTCTGCTGCATCTTCAAATAGGGAATTGCCCCATGCTGGGCCGTGACCGTTTTTATTGGTGCAATAGGGAATAGATGGAGCAGTACCACCCCAGATAGAACTACAACCTGTTGCATTTGCAATGTACATCCTGTCCCCAAATAGCTGGGTAATGAGCTTTGCATATGGTGTTTCCCCACAACCAGCACATGCGCCTGAGAATTCTAAAAGTGGCTGCCTAAGTTGTGAACCCTTAACACTTGTCTTTGGTAGCAGATAGTCCTTAGGTTCCAGGGATACAGCAAATTCCCAATTTGGTGCTTCTTTGTCCTTTTGTGTAAAAATGGGCTTCATGACCAGGGCCTTTTCTTTGGCAGGGCAGACTTCTACGCAACTACCACATCCCAGACAATCTAAAGGACTTACCTGTATGCGGAAATGATATCCTTTTAGTTCTTTGCCCTTGGCTGGGGTAGTCACAAATCCATCAGGTGCAACTTGCTTTTCCTCATCTGTTAAAAGAAATGGACGGATTGCTGCATGGGGACATACAAATGAGCACTGATTACACTGGATACAATTCTCAGGTATCCATTCAGGGACATTAATTGCAACCCCCCTCTTTTCATATTTAGAAGTACCCAATGGGAAGGTTCCGTCTGGTTCAAATCTGCTAACTGGAAGAGTATCTCCTTTTAATGCAGCAATGGGCCTCAATACATTTTCAACAAATTCTGGTTCATCCCTATATTCTGCAGCTTCGTCCAAAAGTTCAGCCCATGATTCTGGATATTTGATTTCAACTATCTTATCAATGGCCCTATCCACTGCCTCTATGTTCATATTTACAATTTTTTTCGCCTTTTTTTCCCATATGTTTTCTTAATGGAATCCTTTAAAAGATCTATAGCCTCATCAATTGGAAGCACATTTGAGAGTTTGAAAAAAAGCAGTCTGCATTATCATATTTATCCTGTTCCCAAGTCCAACTTCATTTGCAATCTTGACTGCATCTATGTTGTAGAATTTGATTTTCTTCTGCGCTATTGTCTTTTTCAGGGAATTGGGCAGATTTTTTTTCCATGTCTTCAACACTATTCCATGGAGAGTTCAAAAGAAAGGTACCACCTTCTTTTATGCCTTCTAATACGTCATATAGATGTACATATGATGGTTGATGACAGGCAACATAGTCTGCATTTGTGATCAAATAGGTGGATTTTATGGGTTCTTTTCCAAATCTCAGGTGGGACACTGTGTATCCACCTGACTTTTTGGCGTCATATGCAAAGTATCCCTGGGCATACAGGGGAGTGTTATCGCCAATGATTTTAATGGCGCTTTTGTTTGCCCCCACTGTTCCATCAGAACCAAGTCCCCAGAATTTACACTGTACAGTTCCAGGTGGTGTGGTATCTCCAATATCCTCCTCATATTCCAGGGATAATCTGGTAACGTCGTCAACAATACCTATTGTGAAGTGATTTTTAGGACCAGCCTTTTTCATGTTGTCAAAGACTGCCTTGGCCATTGCAGGGGTAAAATCTTTAGAGCCCAGGCCATACCTTCCACCAAGGATAAGGGGCATCTCGCCCTTTTCCATAAATACTGTACATACATCTTCATATAAAGGTTCTCCAAGGGAACCAGGCTCCTTTGTCCTATCTAAAACAGTAATTGTTTCAACACTATTTGGCAGGGCCCTCAAAAAGGCCTCCTTTACAAATGGCCTGTACAGTCTCACTTTAATAAGACCAACCCTCTCACCTCTATCCAGTAAGTGATAAATAATTTCTTCCAGTGTTTCACATGCAGATCCCATTGCCACAACAACCCTATCTGCCTCAGGATGTCCAACATAGTCAAAAAGGTTGTATCTTCTGCCAGTTAACTCTGCCACTTTTTTTCATATTGTCTTCAACCATTCCAGGAAGTTCCATATAGAAAAAAATTACAGGCTTCTCTATTCTGGAAAAAGATGTCAGGGTTTTGGTTTGTTCCCCTCAAATTTGGGTGCTCAGGGTTCATTGCCCTTTCTCTGAAATCATCAATTGCCTTGTAGTTAACAATTGATGCTATGTCTTCGTAATCAATTACATGTACCTTTTGGATCTCATGAGAAGTCCTAAAACCATCAAAAAAAATGAAGGAATGGGATACTTGACTCAATGGCGGCAAGATGTGCAACAAGGCCTAAATCCATAACTTCTTGAACAGAAGAAGAACAAAGGAGGGCAAAACCTGTTTGCCTCACAGCCATAACATCTGAATGATCTCCAAAAATGGAAAGGGCGTGGGAAGCTATTGAACGTGCAGTTACGTGAAATACCCCTGGCAGAAGCTCTCCAGCTATTTTATACATATTGGGAATCATTAATAGAAGTCCCTGGGATGCTGTGAATGTGGATGTTAATGCACCTGCTGCAAGGGATCCGTGGACAGCACCAGCAGCACCTGCCTCTGACTGCATTTCCCTGATTAGCACTTTCTGTCCAAAGATATTTGTTCTGCCCTGGGCAGCCCATTCATCGCATATTTCGCCAATTGGCGAAGAAGGTGTAATTGGATAAATTGCTGCAACATCACTTAAAGCATAGGCACGTGGGCCGCTGCAGTATTACCGTCAATGGTTTGCATTTTTTTTACTCATGATAAAACTCCTTAGGTCCATTTTTTTTATATAAATTTTGAAGAACTTTAACGGTATTTACAACCATGGTCAATATCTAATTTTAAGATTGTCTCGTAAGTTGATACACAAAATCAAAAGCCCTCCTCCAGAGGTGGATTTATAATGCACGGGGGTAGTGTGGATATATCTGCAAGCTTTATATTTTTTATTTCTTTTATATGGGTTTTGTTTCCCTTGATTTTAATTCTATCCTCCACAAGCCATGATATGGCCTGGGGGAAAATCCTGTGTTCTATTTTTAATATCCTATTTGCTAGATCCTCTCTAGTGTCATCTTTATTTACTATTGTTGCTCCCTGGATTATTATTGGTCCGTGATCCACCTTCTCATCCACAAAATGTACTGTTGCTCCTGATATTTTTACTCCATGGTCAATGGCCTGTCTCTGTCCATCTACTCCCTTAAAACTGGGCAAAAGCGCTGGGTGAATATTTAATATCTTGTTTTTGTAATTGGATATAAAATGGTCTGTTATAACTCTCATATAACCAGCCAGAATGACGAAATCCACTCTATATCTCTTCAATATTTCAAGTAATTCTTGTTCGTGATCTTTTCTCGTTTTGTAGAGTTGGTGGTCAATAAAAAAAAGCTGGAATGTTCTCTTTTTTTTGCCCTAACCAGTCCATAGGCATCTTTTACATTGGATACCACAACAGCTATTTCAGCCTTTAGTACCCCCCTTTTTATTGAATCAATTATAGACTGTAAGTTTGTACCACTGCCTGATATTAGAACCCCTAATTTTTTTTTCATTTTAATCTCCATTTTGATGATATTATTGGAAGGGATAAAGGTGGCATCTACAAATAAAAATAAATACTTAAAAAAAAATTTATTTTGTTGTCAAAGTGGTAAGCATATGATTTGATTGGTTTACAAGGGAGGGAAAAAAAAGTATTATTGATATATTAACATGGTGGATAAAATGAACAAGAATGAAAAATGTATATTGATAAATATGAATTTTGGTCATTTTTTGAGCCATTTTAATATGCTGGTCTTCCCTGGACTGGTAATACCACTCTCTATTTATTTGAAAATGGACATCAAGGATATCTTGCCCCTATCTTTTTACATGTATCTTTTATTTGGCCTGAGTGCCCTTCCCTGGGGGATTTTGGGAGATAAAATAAGGGCAAAAAAAACTCATGTACTTTTTTTTATCTTGGAGCAGGTCTTTGTGCTATTTTTGCAAGTATTTTTTCTTGAAAATACTATGTTGTTTTCTTTGTTTTTAGGGGGTGTTGGATTTTTTTTCAGGGATTTACCACCCAATTGGACTTGGGATCATATCAAAGGGCATCTCGAGAATGAGCCTGGCCCTTGGAATAAATGGTATGTTTGGAAATATTGGACTTGCCTTTGCCCCTATTTTGGCAGGAATTGTGAACTATCTATATGGGGTAAAAGCCAGTTTTTTTCGCACTGGGTGTTTTAAATTTATTGGGTTTTTGTTTTATGGTCTTTCTTCCATTTGAAGATCACTATGAAACCAGCGGAGAAGACACACCAAATGGTCATGATGGGAACTCCATGTTGTATCCTTTTGCCATTTTATGTATATGTATGATGATAGCAGGGGTTATATATAGGGGAAATACAGTCATTCTCCCCACATATTTTGAACTCAAGAATAAATATCTATTGTCAATGCTGGATAAACTAAATTTTCCATTCTTGACTTCTAACGTAGTAGCTACCACTACAACAGCTATTGTATTTTTGTTTGGAATGTTAGGACAACTTGTGGGAGGGATATTTGCTGAACGACATGACCCCAAACACGGTTATCTATTGTTTCATTTTATCTTGATATTTATTGCCATCTTAATGGCTCATATTACTAATATTTCCCTTGTTATAGCTGCCATTAGTTACTTTTTCTTCCTGCTTGGGATACAGCCAATGGAGAATACTCTGGTGGCTAGGTTTACACCAGAGAAAATGAGACACAAAGGTTATGGTGCAAAGTTTATTTTGACCTTTGGTGTTGGATCATTTGCAGTATATATTGTTAAGTATATAAAAGAGTTTTTCCCCCTCCACTATGTATTTTACTTTTTTTTCTATATGTTCATTTTTTTTAGTACTATTAATCTTGTATCTGATAAAGCTCACAAATAAAAAAAGGATGTACTCAATCATGAAAAAGGTATTATGGCTAATATTTTTTTGTTTTTATTTTTTTAAACAATGTTTAATTGTAAAAGTGTTTTTCAATCTTATTAACAGTAAAGGAGGAGATTATGGCGGACAAGAAAAAAAACAGTCCAGGAGGTCTTTTTTTAAAAAAAGGCTCTTGTAACTTCAGCAGCAACTGCAACAGTTGTGGCATCCACAGGTCCTTTTGTTCATGCAAAAAAAGACATATTCGTGGAGAATGGTCACCACCTGGCCTCCCCATTTTCCTGTTTTGGGGGAAGGTGCTGATTTAATGGCAAAGTGGATAGAGGAAATGTCTGGGGGCAGACTGAGGATTCATGTTTATGGTGGTGGCGAGTTGGTACCTCCTCTCCAGGCATTTGATGCTGTATCTCAAGGTATGGTGGAAATGGGGCATGGAGCTTCTTACTATTGGGCAGGGAAGTCCCCAGCGACCCAGTTTTTTGCAGCAGTACCTTTTGGAATGAATGCCCAACAGATGCATGCCTGGTTATATGGCGGCGATGGAATGAAGCTCTACAATGAATTGTATGCGCAGTTCAATTTAAGGCCATTTCCAGCAGGGAATACAGGAGTACAGATGGGAGGATGGTTTAATAAAAAGATCAATTCCATACATGATTTTAAAGGACTTAAGATGAGGATTCCTGGTCTTGGTGGGAAGGTTATAGCCAAGGCTGGGGCAAGTGCAATTTTGTGTGCTGGTGGTGAAATTTATACCAATCTGGAAAGGGGAGTTATAGATGCAACAGAATGGGTTGGCCCATACCATGACTATTTAATGGGTTTTTATAAGGTGGCAAAATACTACTATTATCCTGGGTGGCATGAGCCAGGTACAATGCTTGAGTGCTTTGTAAATAAAAAGGCATATGAAAAACTGCCAAAAGATCTTCAGGCAATAATTAAGAGTGCAGCTGCCAGGTCTAATATATGGATGCTCTCAGTATTTGAGGCCAAAAACAACATGTATTTGCAAAAAAATGATAAATGAACATGGTGTAAAGTTGATTCAGTTTCCAGATGATGTTTTAATTACACTCAAAAAAATACGCCAATGAAACTATTGATGAAATTGTTTCAAAGGACAAGGCCAGTAAGAAGGTTTATGAGAATTTCCTTAACTTTAAAAAGAATGTCACTTCATGGGCAAAGATTTCTGAGATTGCCTATTACAAGGCCCTTCAACTTTAAAAAAAGGATTGGGGGAGGAAACTCCCCTTTTTTTATAAGACACAATCAGGTGATCACAAATGCCCACAGTTATAGTGATTATTCGAAGATTTTTTTGAATACATTGTACGCGAAAAACTCCATAGACTATTTATACTTGTAATTGCAGTTATCTTTTTGGGGAGTTTTGCCTTTGCATTTGTTGAAAAGAATATGAGCATATTGGGAGCCCTATGGTGGGCAGTTGTTACTGTTACCACTGTGGGATATGGAGATATCACCCCGTCTACCCTGGGAGGTAAGATCATCGGGGTAGTGATCATGTTTTTTGGAATAGGTCTAACAGGCATCCTCACAGCCACATTGGCAGGTTTTTTTTATTGAGGAGAGGGATATGGCAAAAAAAAGGTCTAAAGGATATAAGAGAAACAATGCATTTTATTATCTGCGGATGGAATATAAGGGGAGAGGAGATTTATGAAGAATTTAGAGCAGATATAAAGACTCAAAATAAACCAATAGTATTAATTGCTGATCTTGACCAGTCTCCTAAACCAGATGACAATCTATTTTATTTTGTGAAGGGAGAGCCAGATAAAGACACCTTAAAAAAAGGCCAATTGTAAACATGCAGACACTGTGATTGTACTTTTAGACGATAAATTAGACCCATATTCCCAGGATGCCAAGGCCATATTGAATACATTGACCATAAAATCTTTGTATCCAGATTGTTATGTATGCGTTGAGTTGCTGGATAGTAAGAATTTAGAGCATCTAAAAAATGCAAAGGCAGATGAGATTATAGTGGGGGGGGGAGATTAGTTCCAAGCTACTGGTACAGGCAGCATTGGATCATGGGGTGACAGAGATTGTAAGTGAGCTCATTTCAAATAGGTATGGAAATGAATTTTATTTGACTAAGGTTCCTTCTAATCTTGTTGGAAAAAATTTTTTTTAGACGCCCTTATGTTACTTAAAAAAAGAACACAATATACTCTGTCTGGGAATTTTTGATCATTCAAATAGTACATATCTAGCCAATCCATCCCATGATTTTGTCCTAAATGAAAGAGACAAGCTGGTGGTTATCGCAAATACTCGTCCAGAGTTTGATTAATAAAAAATTATAGGAATAGTTGTTTTCGCATGTATATTTTTATTCACAAGCAATTGCCTTGACATCTACAGGAAAGTCCTTAACACTACTTATCCATCAAATTTATTATAGTTGGAGGTATGTCTTGGTATGACCAGAAAAGACAGGACAGAGGGAATCTACAGTCGTCTTGAGGTGTTAGACGAGTCAGAGAGAAAGCAGTTTTACAGGATACACCTAAAGGAACTTTTGCAATATGCATACAGGTATTCAGAGGAAGTAAAAAAAACGTTTTGACAGGGCACAATTTGATGTAAATAAGTTCAAAGATCTATCAGACATCAAACACATACCAATCTTAAAGAAAAAAAGAGCTTATTTTTCTCCAATCAATGGGACCACGACTTGGTGGGCTACTTACAAAGGATTTGGGTAAGATGAGACGTATATTCATGTCTCCAGGTCCAATATTTGATCCTGAAGACCGCAAGCCAGATTATTGGGGGTGGACAGAAGGATTTTATGCTGCTGGTTTTAGGACTGGTGATATTGTCCAGAATTGTTTTAACTATCATTTAAATCCAGCGGGACTCATGTTTGAAGAACCTCTCAGGAATTTAGAGTGTGCAGTTATTCCAGCAGGTCCTGGAAATACCAATACCCAGTTGGAGATCATGAAAAAGCTAAAGGTTACTGGATATGTGGGTACCGCCAGCTACCTTTCCCATATTGCACAAAAGGGTGAAGATATGGGAATTAATTTAAGAAAGGATCTGTCTTTGGAAGTGGCATTTGTAACTGCTGAGAAGTTGTCTGAAAAAGTGAGGAGTACCCTTGAAAAAAAAATTCGACCTTATAATGAGACAGGGATATGGAACTGCAGATGTGGGGTGTATTGGATACGAATGCTACCACAAAAATGGACTTCATATTTCATCAAAGGTTTATGTGGAAATATGTCACCCTGATACAGGGATTCCATTAAAAGAAGGTGAAGTAGGGGAAGTTGTTGTAACAGGTCTTAACAAGACATACCCTTTAATCCGTCTGGCCACTGGAGACTTATCATATATTGAACGAGGGACATGTCCTTGTGGTAGGACTTCTCCAAGGCTAGGAGGGATAATTGGACGTGTGGATACAACAGCCAGGATAAAAGGATTATTTGTGTATCCACATCAAATCGAACAGGTAATAACTAGATTTGACGAGATTAAGAGATGGCAGCTTGAAGTTACAAATGAAGGTGGAATAGATGAGGTTACCTTATATGTTGAAGCTACGGAGTTTAAGAGAAAAGATGAATTATTACATACTTTTAGAGAAAAAAATTAAAATCAGGCCAAATTTGAAGATAGTACCTCCAGGCACTTTGCCTCCAGAAATCAGACCAATAAATGACAAAAGAAGGTGGGAATAAAAACTAAAGGGTGTTATCTTTTATATAACCCAAGTTTATCGTTTTGATAAACTTGGGTTATATATTTAGGAAAAATTTCAGAATAACCCTTCTTTATTGTTGCTTAACTTTATAGTCTCTCTTTACAGCAGAAAACTTAATTTCCATCCCGTCAATAGCTGCAATGGTATTTTTAAAGATCTTTTTTTGCTTCTTCTTCAAAGGCTCATTGCTACTATATCTCTGTGAGAAATGAGTGAGAATGAGTTTATCTACCTCACTTTTTTTTTGCAATTTCAGCTGCTTGTGAGGCAGTTAGGTGATTGTAATTTTCAGCAAGGTCCTTTTCTGTTGAAAGATAAGTGGATTCACACACCAAAATATCGGCATTTTTTTGCTATTTTGTATGTGGTATCACACATCTTTGTGTCCATAATATAGGAAAAGATCTGGGTCTTTTTGGGTACTGCCACTTCTTGTAAAAAGATCCTTTTCCCTTTAAATTCAACTGTACCTTTGTCCTTTAAATCTCCAATTGCCTGTGGTGGGAAATCTTTTGGTAACTTGGATGGGATTACGTTCCATCTAGGTGGATCACATATACGGTATCCATAACAATCAATTCCATGGTCCAGTTTGTATGCATACACCAAAATTTCCCCTGAGATTTCCACTGGTCCCTCACTTTTCACTGGCCTTGGAATAATATTGAGATTGTTGTGAAATATAGCTGCATTTATGAGATTTCTTAAAAAAAATCTCTCCCTCTTTTGGGTATATTATTTCCACAGGATGTTTTATTTGATTGAGTGAAAGCCTCTGGATTATTCCAGGTAAACCAAGGCAGTGATCCCCGTGGAAGTGGGATATAAAGATTTTTTTTATTCTATTTATTGGAACCTTAAATTTAATTA
Organism: Desulfothermus okinawensis JCM 13304; assembly: GCA_001311565.1. Classification (GTDB taxonomy): domain Bacteria; phylum Desulfobacterota; class Desulfovibrionia; order Desulfovibrionales; family Desulfothermaceae; genus Desulfothermus; species Desulfothermus okinawensis. The sequence goes on along the minus strand of BBBM01000019.1, from coordinate 24,028 downwards.
TCTGACGTTGCGTTCCTTCTCCAGGATCAAATAAAAAGTCCTCTTTATCCCATCTTAGAAAAAGTCCCACATGATTCCTAAAGGTACTGGGAACCTGTGAAGCTGTTCCCAGTACCACCAGTTTTTTTTGGCCCATTTAGTCTTGATCCACAACTATCAGTTGATATTCTTTTTTTGTGTTTTTTAGATGCAGCAGCAACTAAGACCCTTAGTGCTTCTATCATCTTCCCCCTTTTGCCTATAACCTTACCCATGTCCTCCTTGGCCACTTTTAGTTCTAGAAGAGGCATGCGTACATTCTCTAAATTTTCCTCTATTACTACCTCTTCTGGCCTGTCCACAATTTCCTTTACAAGCTTTTCAACAAATTCTTTCATCACTATCCACTCTCTTGTTAAAGGTGAGACAAAAAAGAGCCAAAAAACCAATCCAAAATTGGATGATTAACTTAGTAGATTTTATACTCTAGTCTGCATTTTTGCAAGGTAGATGCTCGCTTTTACATATGTTGTGTTGACCTACTTTTAGTTTAGTTGTTTATTCAGGTTGTAAAAGGATATAACATTATCTTTTAAGAGTTGAGATTTCTGCCGAGGCTTTAGACCATTTTCTTTGACGAATTGTATGTATTCTTTGGAGATTTTTTTGTCCCCCATCACTATTTAATAGTATTTTGTTTATGTCGTAGAGATTCATATTTACTATGGATTCTACATCTTCTTTACTAGATTTTCCTTGTTGTAAGGTAATTCCTATATGGACATGGATATTTTTTTAATAATTCAATGGTACTTAGTTCAACATGATCAATTACTATTTGCTTGTGAAGCGCATTATAATTACTTAAGATTTCCAAAGTTTTTTTTGGTAATCTCGTATTTGTTGTTTCTCGGTGTATGAATCCCAATTCTTTTATTCTCTGGCAAATAGTTTATGCACCAATCTAGTTGTTCAATAAATATCTTTTCTTGGTCTTGGTCGTATCCATCTAGACCTATTTCTCCTATACCAAGACATTTAGGATCTTTCATGCTATTTTCTAGGGCCTTTTTTTTATTTCAGTGGGTAGATTCTGTTTGTCCTTCAATTCCCTGCAAATAGTCCTGGGATGTATTCCCACTTTATAAAAAAAAGGAGAATTGACTTTAGATATATTCCTTGTGATTTTTGCTAAATAGTCCCAGTATTGGCATATTGGGATATATCTTTGATTTTATCATTATACGCCCAAACAATACCTCCAATATTGTTGGAATAGTACTTTTGGGGGAAATCTCTGTCTCTTTTTATCAAGATATCCCCATGCATATGGGAGTCAATTGCAACTATCATCTCATCCCTCCATTATAGTTGATGGGGAATTCTAAAATCCAATTAAGAATATTGTCAAATCATAATATTTAAATAAAACTATTGACTATTTGAAAATGAAAAATTATTAGCCATTTTGTGGTGCCCAAATTATGGGCTTAAAAGGGAAGCCAGTGAAAATCTGGCACGGTCCCGGCCGCTGTGACAGGGGACGAAAGCTGCAGATGGCCACTTCCCCGCCACCTTTTTAAGCAAGGACGTAGGTGAAGACAAAAGTTTTTGACCTTCACACACTGCTACTAGCAAATAGCAGGTCCTTCACTTGAAAAGGTGGCGGGGTGGGAAGGAGCAGTGAGTAGGATGATCCTGGAGTCAGAAGACCTGCCACAATAATTTTTTTTTCATAATCTGCCAGGGACAGATTAGCCTTTAAGGGTGAAGAAAACTCGGGTGCAACCCTTTAACTGGATTTGTGTCCAGTTAAAGGGTTTTTTTTATTTTTAATTATCTTTTAAAAGGAGGTAGCTGGCATGAGGTTTTTAAGGGTTTTATTTGTAGCAATTATTTTATCAACATTGATCCTGGGCAGGGGAATGGCTATGCAAAATCAAAAATCAAAAACTGCAATCGTGGTTGCAGCATTTGGTACCACGTATCCCAAAGCGCTAAAGTCTCTTATCAATGTAAAGGAGGCAATAGAGAAGGACTTTCCCTCTGTTGAGGTGAAAATGGCATTTACTTCAAATATTATAAGAAAAATCTGGCATAAAAGGCAGAACGATCCTAAATGGAAAAATAGAAAGGATATCCCAAGTGATATACTCCATGTAAAGGGTCCCCTTGCAACCATTGCTGATTTGCAAGATGAGGGATATAGGACAATTATTGTTCAGCCAACTCATTTCTACGCAGGTGAAGAGTTTATGGACCTAAGTTCATATATAAATGGACTAAATTCCATTAAGACACTAAAGAAAAAAATATATGCCCTTTGAAAAATTGGTTATTGGACGTCCAATAACAGGTATGTGGGGTCCAAAACACGACTATATTGAAGATATTGAAAAGACAGCAAAGGCCCTTAAGGATGATGTTATGTATGCGAAGAAAAAAACACGCGGCCCTGGTATATATGGGACATGGAAATGAATTTTTCTCAACAGGTATCTATGCTCAGCTTCAAAAAAAAGATGAGACAGATGTATCCTGGGGTAAAGATATTCATTGGTACAGTTGAAGGATTTCCTACTTTAGAGGATGTGGTATCTGGACTGGTCCACTGCAAGGTAAAGAGGGTGGTGCTAAAGCCACTTATGATGGTGGCAGGTGACCATGCAAATAATGACATGGCAGGAAATGATAAAGATTCCTGGAAATCTGTGATTAAATCCAAAGGGATTAAAGTCTATCCAGTAATAAAAGGCCTGGGCGAGAATCCCGAGATAGTAAAAATAATTGTAGAACATGTAAGGCAAGCAGCAAAAGATAATGGGATTGATTTAGATTAAAGAATAGAGGGGAGATTTTACTCCCCTCTATTCTTTAGAAACATGCTTCCGTTACATAGAATTTGGGTCCTGGTATTCTGATTGCCTGTCCAATTACGCAGTTTTTTTTCAAAAAATAATGGTAGTCCCTTGAGAAATCCAAGAAATTTTTCTTTTGCCTCTACTCCATCCACTACCATAAACGTACTTTTACCATTGCTTGCCACATAGGTTATGTGCTTTCCATCTTTAGAAAAATAGGGAAAATCAGTCCATGTATATGTTTTGCCCTCCACACCATCTAGTACTATAAAATACTTCTTATTTTTCACAGCAATGTATGCCAGGTGTTTCCCATCATTAGAGAATTTAGGACGCCTTACAAAGTCGTAGCCTTTACCTTCTTTTCCATCCAGTACAATAAACCACCTTTTTCCCTTTCTGGCCCTATAGGCTACATGTTTTCCATCACTGGATACCACTGGTAGGCCTACTGAGTCATAAAATTTTTGAGGTTTATTATTTATAAAAACAGCTCCTTTTTTTTTCTCTAACCCCCATATAAAAAAAGCTCACTTCCCTTTGAAAAGAAGTAAACTCCAATTTGATCCAATTTAGGTCCTTGTTTTCCATCTAACACAATAAACATTTTTTTTGTCTTCATAACCCATGAAGGCAATGTTTTTACCATTATATGAAAATATGGGGGTCCCAACAAATTGATAGGCTTTAGATTCTTTTCCGTCTATAACTGCAAAAAAAATCCCTATTAATCCTTCCAACAAAGGCAATGTGTTTTGAATCAGCACTAAACACTATGTCTTTTACTTCATCATAAGAAGAACCTCCAACTATTTTTCCGTCCATGACAACACTGTATTTGTCTTTTATTTTAACAGCATAGGCAATGTGTCTGGAATCTGGGCTGAAATGGGGCTTTAAAACAAGGTCATATTCTTTAAGTTCCTGGTTGTTTAGACAAATGGTTGATTTGCCATTGTCTTTTAAAGCCACAATGGCAATTTTTTTTTGAATCAGGGCTAATTACAGGTGATATTTTTTCAGCTACGGCCTTATAGCCTTTCCAGGGATTTCCATTTACCACTAAAAATTCCCTCTGATCTGCGGTGGCAATGAATATTATCTTTTTCCCATCAGGGGTAAATTGGGCATTGTACACCTCATCAAATCCCTCAGACAATTGGTTATTATATAAGACATAGGCCCTGTCTTTGATCTTTCCCATAACCAAAAAATTTTCCCATCTGGAGAAAATCGGGGGTATCCCTTGGCAATTCTGGAAAACTCAATTGTTTTTTTTGCCATCCACCACAGCGATCATTTTCTCTTTGTCCTTTGATATGCAAACAAATCCAATGTGTTTTAAGTCAGGTGAAGGAACTACTGATGCCGGGATCAATGAATAACCAACAGGGCATGTCCCTTTAAAGAAGACCTGTTCTTTTAACGTGGTGGCATATAACTTTGCGGTCAGTAAGTATGTTAATGCCAAGGTGAGGAGAATAATTTTTTTTTAGTTTCATTTAAACCTCCATTTTTAGAAAATTTTGTGGTATCTCTGGTCTAGATAAATAAAATCCTTGGGCATAGTCAAATCCTAGTTTGTTGATTAACCTCAGTTTTTGGGGGGAGTCTATTCCCTCTCCCACAAGGGCTATGTTCCTAAACAAAGATAACTCTGAGATTGATTTTAAAAGATAGCCAGTTATTGGTTGGGTGGCAGTTTTATTAATCAATTCCTTGTCGATCTTTAGAAAATCCACATGAAGTGAAGTAAACACATTTAGATTTGAGAATCCAGATCCAAAATCATCAATGGCAAATTTGACTCCGTATTTTTCCTTTAATTTTAAAATAGTAATATTTATATCTTCAAATTCTGAAAATTCTGAGATTTCTATGAGCTCTATACAGATTTGTTCTAGATTCATGGAAAGATTTTTAAAGTTTTCAAAAATATTAGTTAACATTTCCATATATTGATAAAAATATTTTGGGATAATATTAAAAAAAATAGACATGAGAATCTTTTGTTTCCAATTTATGTTGTAAGGCTTTATTAATTATAATTTCATCACTTTTTAAGTTCATTTTAAAGTATTCTAATACGTCAATAAATTGTGATGCATTGTAAGTTTTCCCTTCATATAATATTCTGCTTAATACTTCATACCCAAATAATTTATTAGTGTTTAAATCCCATATACCTTGAAGTGATGGAACTATATATTTTGAGAAGTCTTTACTTGATATAAAATCAGTAAATTTAATTAGTTTGTTAAATATTGGAAAAGTCATTTTGTCTAAATAGTAGGTTCCAATTAAATTTTGATTCTTTATATATTTTGCAAATAATATTAAATAATTAACAGCAATTTCAATGTCTTGAAAATCATATGGATAACAAATTACTGCAATTCTATAATCTAATCTGATAATAGAATCTGAGATGTCAATAGATATTGGCTTTTTTAATTCATTTTCAATTCTTTTTAATTTTAATTTACATTGGTCAATATTTCCATATAAAATTAAAATGAAGTCATCTGCATATATATTTTCTAGGTAATCATTTGTTCTTAAATATTTTATAATTCTTTCACACAAAATTTCCAAAATTTTATTTGTAGTTTTAAATCCATATTTAAATCCAAGAAATGAAAAATTACATACATCAATATGGGCTATTATACATTCGCTTCTTTTTATCCTTGATAAATATTTCTTTTTTTACATTATAAGTTTTTTTTCTTTATCTTGGGAAGTAAGTGTTTCACGGAAATCTCCTGTAAGTTTGATTTAAATATTATATGATTAGTTTTATTAATTGAAGTTATTCGATATTTTTATTGTCACTATGAAATATAATGCATCCAATTATTTGCATATGTCAAGTTGGAGAGGTAATGAAAAAAAAGTTTTCATTCAATCATAAATTTTTTTTCTTTAAAAAAAATTATTAATATGGTATAAAAAAAATTAATGGTTGGCTTTAAACAAATGGTTGAACTTTAAATTACAGTGGGAGGGGTTATGGTAAAAATTTTTAGGGTCTTGCTGGTTACTTTTATTTTTATATGTTGTTCTTCTTATGGTTTTTCAATGCCATCCTATACTGAAATCTGTGCCCAATTGAGGAGTGTTTCAGGATGGAGCTCGGGTAAGTGTGATGGCATGAATGCTAAAGCCACTCCAATGGGAGACATGGTTAGTGCGCAAAAAGAATACTTAAAGGGAAATAAAAAAAGTGGAGGTAATGGTACTGTCTGGTATGAATGCCATGGGCATGTGGGCACCTTATCAAAACAATATGCAGATAGATACCTCTGATCAATTTGTAAAAGTTACCAATATCAAAGGTCACAATGTTGCCATCTCTTATGAAAAGGGGGACAAAAGTGGAGGAATAACCATTGCCTTTAATTCAAAGAAAAATCCAGGAATGGTTAATGCTGTATTGGTTTTTAGTTTCTCAAACATGCACTGGAAAGATGCCCTTGAATTTGCCAAGAAATTTGACTGGGATAAGCTCCATAAGCTTTTTAAGTAATCTAGGGGGCAAAATTGCCCCCTTAACTTATATCCACACCTTAAAAAAATTCTTTTATATCCTTTCCATTAGTTATGTGTTCAATTATTGAGCTACCAAATACAATGCCGTCTATGTAAGGATTTATTTCTATTAATTGAGAAGGAGACTTTATACCAAATCCAATGGCAAGGGGAAGGTCGAATATCTCCCTTGCTGACTTTAATTTTTGTTTAAGCTCCTCTGGAAGTCGGTCCCTGGCGCCAGTTGTTCCCAGTACTGATACAAAATAGACAAATCCAGATGTGAGTTTACTGTATTTTTCAAGTCTTATGCTATATGTATTTAGACCAACCAGATAAATGAGAGATATGTTGTGGGAATCAAAGATTGGTTTTATGGGAATACTTTCCTCCAACGGTAGGTCAGCTATAATTATCCCGGACGCCCCGCTCTCTTTTAGACCTTTTGCCAGTTTCTCAAATCCATATTTAAAAAAATGGATTGCAATAACCCATGAGAACTACTTCACATGAGAGGTCTTTTTTTGTTCTTGTTTAAACCTTCCAGTATCCATTCTAAATTGACTCCGTTTTCAAGCGCAATGTTAGAAGCCTTCTCAACTACCGGACCATCTGCCACTGGGTCTGAAAATGGGACTCCTATTTCAATTATATCTGCACCACATTCATCCATTTCTTTTATATAGTCCCAGAATTTCTTTTTATTGGGATATCCTGCGGGCAAAAAGGGCATTATTGTTTTTTTTGCCCTGTTTATTTTTCTTATGGAAAATGTTTTCAAGAATGTTTTTTTGACATATGTGTCCTCCACAATTTATTTTATATGCTCAAATACAATATCCAGGTCCTTATCTCCCCTGCCAGATAGATTCACAACAACATGGTAGTCCCTATCAACTTTATCTTTTAATGTGGTAGCCCAGAAAACAGCATGGGAGCTTTCAAGTGCTGGTATTATTCCTTCTTTTTTTAGAGAGTAGTTTAAAGGCTGATAGGGCCTGGCTGTCGTTTACACTCACATATTCAGCCCTTTTTATCTCCTTTAAATACGCGTGCTCTGGTCCAACCCCTGGATAATCAAGGCCTGGTGCCACAGAGTGGGATGGGAGGATCTGACCATCTTCTGTCTGTAATAAATAGGTTTTTGTGCCGTGGAGGATCCCCAGGGTTCCTTTGTTTAAAGTGGCAGAGTGATAACATCCAGGGGTTCCTTTTCCAGCGGCTTCAACACCTGTTAGTTTTACCTCCCTGTTCTCTATAAATTCATAGAAAATCCCCATGGCATTTGAGCCTCCTCCAACACAGGCAACTATATGGTCTGGGAGTCTATTTTGTTTTTCTAAAAATTGTTTTTTTTACCTCCTTCCCTATTACTGATTGAAAATCCCTGACCAATGTCGGAAATGGATGTGGACCTACAACAGAGCCAAGGCAGTAGTGGGTATCCCTTTGATTGGCTATCCAATACCTGAGGGCCTCATTTATTGCGTCTTTTAAGGTCTGGGTGGAAGAATATACAGACCTTACCTCTGCACCTAGAAGCTTCATCCTTTTTACATTAGGTGCCTGTCTTTCCACGTCTTTTGCCCCCATAAATACAATACACTCAAGTCCAAGGAGAGCTGCAGCAGTTGCTGTTGCAACTCCATGTTGCCCTGCTCCAGTTTCAGCAACCAGCCTCTTTTTCCCCATGTATTTTGTCAAAAGGGCCTGACCAATGGTGTTATTTATCTTGTGGGCACCGCTGTGGGCCAAATCTTCCCTTTTGAGCCATAGATTAAATCCAAGTTCTTTGCTTAAATTTTTGCAAAAAGTAATGGGAGTTGGTCTGCCCACATAATCTTTTAGTATGGCCTTAAACTCCTGCTCAAAATCCTTTGACTTAACAATTTCATCATAAGCCTCCTCTAACTCTATTAAAGGCGGCATTAAAAGTTCCGGGACAAATTGACCCCCAAATTCACCAAAGTATGACCTTTTCATTTTAGCTCCTTTATTTTGTTGAATATATTTAAGATTTTTTTTTCTGTCTTTTACACCCTTTTTTTATTTCTACCCCAGAACTTATATCTATCCCAAATGGTGTTACCTCTTTCAAAATAGTGTCTATATTATGTTCTGTTATTCCTCCTGCAATTAACCACTTTATATTTTCCGGGATAGCCTTTAAATAAGATATTTTTTCTATGGATTTTCCATGTCCACCTCCTTTTATGCCCGAGTCAAACAAAAAATAATTACATCTGTTAGCTGAGTTCTCTATATCATTTAAAAAATCATTTTGATCCCTGTATGTATCAGGCCATCTGGTCAAAATCACCTTTTCTTTTTTTTAATCCCTTTAGTTGGGATTCGTTGTATGGTCCATGAATCTGGACAAAATCAAGTTTTGCATAATCCATTATAGATAAAATGTTATCTACTTTTTCATCAACAAAGACTCCAACCTTTTTGGCGTTTTTAGTTGAAATACTTTTTACTTCCCCAGGGGATATATATCTTGGACTTTTTTTTAAAAAAAACACAAAGCCCACGAGGTCCACTCCCAAAAAAATCACAAAACTCTACGTCCTGTGGTTTTTTTTAATCCGCAAATTTTCAGTAACATTTTCTTATCTCCTGGATTTTTTTTACAAACTCTCCAAGTGTTTTTGCAGGGTCATTTTGTTTCATAAAATAGGTGCCAATTAAACATGCATCATAACCTATAGAAAGCATCTCTATTGCATCTTTTGGTGAACACAGGCCACTTGCTGAAATCCATATCTCGCTATTTTGTTTCTTTTCAATGAGCTTTTTAGATGTATTTACATCCACTTTAAGGGTATCTAGGTTTCTATTATTTACAAGAAGTACTTTTGCTCCACTTTTTTTTGCCACATCCAGCTCATTAATATCATTTATCTCCACTACTGGATCTAAATTAAGCAGATAACAGTAATCTATTAATTTTAATAAGTTTTCGTAATTATCTTTAAAAAGTTTAACAATTATCAACACAGCAGAAGCAGGTGTAGTAGCAGTATATTTTATTTGAATTGGATCTATTATAAAATCTTTTCTAAGGATTGGTAAATTTACCTCCCTTAATTCATTTAAAAAGTTAAGGTCTCCATGAAAGTATTTTTTTTCTGTAATGACTGATATTCCAACTGCACCATTTTTTTTACATATCCACTAATAACATCCAATGGTGATAAATTTTTATTTATGATTCCAAGAGACGGAGAAGCAACCTTATATTCTGCAATAATCCCATTTTTCTTTTTTTAGTATGTTAGACAATTTAATTTTTTTTGTATTTATATGTAAGTGGAAATATACCACTACGTTCCATTTCTTTTATTCTTTTTATTTCTTCAGATTTTGCCTGAACAAATTTATTTAACATCTTCTCATCCCATTGTTGTGTATGTGTATGTTATCTGTGTATGTGTATGTGGTTTAAGGATGAAGGATGAAGGTTGAAGGGACCCTTCTCCCTTCGCCCTTTCTCTCTCCTTCTACCTTCTACTAATCACTAAAAACTAACAACTAAAAACTAACAACTAAAGACTAACAACTAAAAACTAATCACTTAATCCATAACGGAGTTAAAGAAATAAGCAGATTAATTTACATTTATGGAACTAGTTCCTTTATCTATTTTTTCCCTTGCCAAACTCACTGCATCTTTTAATGTTATATCTTCTTCTAAAAGATAAAGTGCCATACCAAGGTTCATGGCGACCATATCCTTTATGGTTTCTGGGCCTTTTCCCGATAAAAGCATCTTCATTATACTTAAGGAGTGTTCCCTGTCTCTAATTTTTAAATCATCTTCCCTACATCTTTTTATACCAAATTCCTCAGGATATATGGTCAGTCGTTCAATATTTTGCCCCTCTATTAATATAATTTCTGTCTCTCCAGTTGGAGTTATTTCATCAAATCCATCTCCATGCACAACTGCTGCCCTTTTTATTCCCTTAAGTTTAAGCACCTCTGCTACCACATCCATATATTTTTTTATCTCCAACTCCAACCAATTGATGAGTGGGCTGGGCTGGATTTAAAAGAGGTCCCATTACATTAAATATAGTAGGTATTCCAAGTTCCATTCTAATAGGTGCTACATGTTTAAATGCAGGATGAAAGTATGGTGCAAATAAAAAAAACAAAATTTTTCTCTGTTAAATATTTTTTTGATTTCATTTTTCTCCTTTAAAAATGGAATATTTAGGGCGTCCAAAATATCGGCGCTTCCACAATTGCTGGATACGCCCTTATTCCCATGTTTTACAACCTTATAACCTGAATCAGCGAGAAACAGGGCCACAGCAGTGGAGCAGTTAAAGCTCATCTTTCCATCTCCACCTGTGCCGCATGTGTCTATGGTCTTATCTGCTATATCTCTAGTTATTTATTTTTATGGCGTATTTTAAGGCAGTTGTAACTGCAGAGAATAGGTCTGAAGTTGTTTCTCCCTTAAATTTAAGTCCAAATAAAAATGCCCCTGACTGGGAATGGGAGAGTTTTCCCTGAAATAGTGCATCAAAACATTCCGTTAATAAATGTTCAGGTAGTGTTTGTTTCTGGGACAGGGTAAGTAGTGCCTTTCTAATTTTCATTTTTACCTCCTTGTAGTGCTATTTTTAAGAAGTTTTCTATTATTTTTGGCCCTGATTTACTTAAAACAGATTCTGGGTGGAATTGTACCCCAAACCATGGCCTGTCTTTAAAGCTATGGCCATAATCTCGCCATCCTCGCTCCTTGCTATTACATCCACCTCAAGGGGGTTCTTTATTCTTGGATTTGATATCACCAGAGAATGGTATCTTGTTGCAATAAAGGGATTTTCCACTCCATCAAAAAGGGGACTTTTTTTTATAGGTTACATGGGAGGTCTTCCCATGCATTATTTTTTTTGCCCTGGATACACTGTATCCAGCAAAATATCCAAGTACCTGATGTCCAAGACACACTCCAAAAACCGGGATTGATTTATCCAGCCTATCCAAAACCTCCCGACACAGGCCACTGGAAGCAGGACTTCCTGGACCAGGGGAGAGCACAATTCCCTTTAGGCCTGGAGTTTTTAAGTAAGAAAAAATTTTTTTATCATCGTTTCTAAGTACATGCAGATTTACCTGTAATTTTTGAAATATCTGAACCAGGTTGTATGTAAAGGAATCGTAGTTATCTATTAGCAAGAACATCATTACCTCCATTTTGTGTGAGTACATCCAATATGACCCTGGCCTTGTTGTGGCACTCAAGCCACTCTTTTTCAGGATCAGAGTCTGCCACAATCCCTGCCCCTGCCTGCCAGTGTATTTTCCCATCCCTGATCCATAGAGACCGTATAATTATCCCTGTATCCAAATTATGACACTCATGGGATAATCCCATCCATCCCACAGCACCTGCATATGGACCACGCGGGATCTTCTCCATTTGAGAAATAATTTCCATTGCCCTTATTTTTGGTGCGCCAGATACAGTGCCTGCTGGAAAGGTCGCTGAAATTATGTCAATTGCGTCTAATCCTTCCCTTAATTTGGCGCTCATATATGAGGTCAAGTGCATGACGTGGGAAAATTTTTCTATTTCCATGAATTTGTTTACTTCTACAGAGCCAGGTTCAGCTATGCGGCCAAGGTCGTTTCTCCCAAGATCAACCAGCATTACGTGTTCTGCCTTCTCCTTTGGATCATTTAACAGGTCTTTTGCCTGTAGCTCGTCTTCTCTATTGTCTTTCCCCCTTTTTCTTGTCCCGGCTATTGGCCTTACTTCAACATTTCCATTCTGGCTGCGCACCATGAGTTCAGGAGAAGACCCAATTAATGTTATGTCATCCAAGTTCATGAAGAACATGTAGGGAGAGGGGTTCTTCTGTCTAAGTCCCCTGTAAATACTAAATGGTTCCCCTGAAAAACTTGATGAAAATCTATTGGATAGAACAACCTGTATGGCCTCACCCTGATATATTAATTCCTTTGTTTGTTTAACAGCGTTGATAAAACCTTCCTCTGTGAATGAAGAGTGAATTTCACTTATCTTGGGCTGGGTATTTAAAGAGATTTGCTCCTTGGATTCTTCTAATCTTTCATTGTCAATGGATATAAAGTAGCATCTAAGGTGCAGGTGGTCGTATAAGATTTGTTTCCCAGGAAGTACAAAAATGGATTCTGCATTTTTAATATCTAGGTGTTTTTGTAATACTGGTTCAAAAAAATCCCATACATTCATATCCAATATATCCTATGATAGACCTTGTGATAGGTGGGAGATCTGGACCTGAGGTTTTTATTTTAATTGTTTTAAGTATTTTTTTTATTGAAGTTATAAATTCTGCTCCTTGAAATTTTTCTAAATAAGAAAATTCAGGGTCATATATAATAATCTTCATTTTCCCATTTTTTTAATTTAATGCAGAGTCTGAAGTCCCATGCAAGGAGGCTGTATCTTCCCAGCCTTCCGTCTACTTCAGCACTCTCTAAAAGTATCCCTTTGTCTTTACCTATAAATTTTAAATAAAGACCAATTGGGGTATGCACATCAGCGGGATAAGTTTTTATTGTTTGATAAAGTTCAATCATAAGACTTCTCCTAAAAAAAATTATTAAAAAATAAAGGCCGCATCCCTTTGGGGGATGCGGCCTTGAAAACATTAAAAATAGCCTTTTATTTAAGGCACATCCCCCCTATCTGGATACACTTTCCACCACCACCATGCCTTTTGGACTAAAAGGTCTAAATCACCGGCAGATGCCAGGTTTAAAAAGGACCTGAATTTTTTTCACTGCTTCATGGGAGTATGGATTTGACTCAAAAAGGGTCTGAAATAGAGATGAATCTTCTGTTAGCATTTTTTTTCGCAGACTCAATGCGTCTTTTAAAGGATGGAGTAATAAATTTTAAAAGGGACTCATCGTCTGAGAAGGCAGCAAAATAGGAGAGGGTGGTTACAAAGTTGAGTCCCTGGATAAAAGCCATGGCCTGGTCGTGCTCCTTTGCACTACACTCAAAAACATTGCACCCAATGGATTTAAATATCTGTTTCACAAGTTCCACCTCATAATCCCCCTTCCCCTTACAATGGCTATTTTTAAAGGAATATCTGGCCCTGGATCTGGCCCAAATAAGGGATGTGTTCCAACAACAGGTCCACAGTGGCTTTTTAACATGGCTTCCATGGGAAGTACTTTTACTGAACATATGTCAACTAAAATTGTATTTTTATTTAGCTTACTTGATAATCCCAGGACTACATCTTTTATTGCATAGGCTGGGATGCATAAAAGCACCATGTCCAGGTCTTTAAATATTGAATCCATATATGAATAATTAAAAGGCCTATCTATACCATATACTGTGAATTCACCTTGAGATTTTAATCTTTTCTCAAAAAAAGGTTCCCATGGCCCCTTTGTTGCCCACAATGAGTATATTTTTAATTTCTTTGTCCATAAGATATTAATTTTTTTAATTTTTCAAAGACATCAAAAAAAATCTGGAAAAGATTTTGCTACACATCTCTTGTTGTCCAGTTTAACCTTAATTCCCTTAAATTCATAAAGGGAGAGGCTCATTGCCATCCTGTGATCCCCATATGTGGTAAATAAAATTTCTCTTCCAACAGGTAGCTCTCTGGGATCAATGCCAAGACCATCTTTAAATAGTTCTACCTTTGCTCCAACTTTTTTTTACCTCTGTTGCAACCCCATTTAACCTGTCACTTTCTTTTAGCCTTAAATGTTCAACCCCAGAAATTGTTGTCTTTGATTCTGCCATGGATGCCAAAACAGCAACTGTTGGGACAAGATCTGGGCAGTCTTTCATGTTGATATCTATACCATGGAGTCTGGATGGATAAACTACCAACGCATCTTTTTCCCATGACATCCTGGCTCCCATTTTTTTTAAAATATCCAGAATCTTTTTATCCCCCTGGAGGGAATTTTTTTAAAAGGCCGTGTATCTTTAAACCTCCTTCCATAAGAAGTCCAGCAGCCACAAGGTAGGATGCATTGCTCCAATCTCCTTCAATGAAAAATTCACATGGTCTGTATTGGCCAGGTTTTACTATAAATTTTATATGTCCAGGCTCCACCTTTGCGATTTCAGTAATGTCCCTTTTAAACCAGTCCCTTCCCTGTTTTTCATATATGGATACATCTACTCCAAATTTTTTTCATGGCCTCAATTGTAAGTCCCACATATGGCCAGGACACAGCTTTTTTTGCCTATTATATTGATCTTTATAATTCCGCATGCTAGGGGAGATGCCAAAAGCAAACCTGATAAGTATTGGGAAGATTTTTCCAGACTAATACCTACTGTTCCTACTTTTAGACCATTTGCTCTTAATCTAAAGGGAGGAAACCCCTGTTTGTCTTCATAAAACACTTCTGTGCCAAGTGAGGATAGGACATCTAAAAGCTCGCCAATGGGTCTTTCATGCATTCGACCTTCCCCATATATTCTTGCCTCTATACCCCTAAGGGCGGAAACAATAGGAGTGATTAGTCTGCAGGTTGTTCCAGACTCACCTACATTTAACTCAACCTTTTTGTTTAAATGGCATTTTTTTTTCTATTCCCTTTATTTCAAGCTGATTATTTGATAGAACACACCTTGCTCCCAGGGCTATACAACACTGTAGGGTCCTTTTGGTATCATCAGATAAAAGTGGATTTTTTATTTTTGATGTACCATCACATAAGGATGCACATATAATGGCCCTATGGGTTATGGATTTACTTGGTGGAGCATAGATGTCTTTCATAAAGGTGTTCTCCTATGCTTTAGGGCTTATTTCCCCTGGTATATCTATGTAAGGACCATTTGGATAACTTCCCAAAATCCTCAGGGTGTGACATGAATGTTTTAAATCTGCCAAAAGGGCCTTGTATTGCTCTTTGCTGAGGTCACATTCAACGTCACAGAAAAACACATACTGCCACTTCTCTCCCCTCATTGGCCTGGATTCTAACTTTTTCATGTTACATTTTCCATGGCAAGTAGATTTAAGACCCTGGCCAGGGAACCTGGCTTGTCAGGCAATGTAAAGAGTAGTGATGTTTTGTCTCTATTTCCTGCTGGTGGTTCATCTGAGCCTATTATCAAAAATCTGGTCCAGTTTTCAGGTAGGTCCTCTATTCCTGTTTCAATAATATTTAGACCAAGACTACAAGCCAGGGCAGGGTGGGCTATTGCCGCTGCCTTTATATTCTGGCTTGCCAATTTTGCCCCTGCAGCAGTACTGTCCACTGGTACGATTTTCACTCCAGGGAGCCTGGTTTTGAGCCACATGGAACATTGTTGCAGTGCCTGAGGGTGTGAATAGACCACTTCAATATTGCTTAGATTTTCGCACATGGAAAGTAGGCTGTGGCTTATTTTACAAAAAAATTTCTGCCTGGATAAATACTTGATATTTCAAAAACATATCCAGCTCTGGCCAACAGTACCTGTAGCGAATTTTCAAGGGGGATCACTCCAAGCTCAGCCTCTCTATTTCTCACTGCCTTAAATACATCTTCTAATACAAACTTTGGAAAATAATTTGCTGAATTTCCAAAATAGTGAAGGGCAGCAAAATATGAGAACGTCCCTTCTGGGCCAAGATAGACTATTTTTTTGAGGACGCTGAAGACTCCTGGAAGAGGACAATATCTCCCTATAAATGGCAATTAAGTGTTCCCTGGGAAGGGGCCCTGGATTAGCCTTTTCCAATTCCTCTAGGATATCTTTTTCCCTGAATGGTTTAAATATACTGTCTTTACTTTCTTTTTTTTAATTTACCAACTTCCAGACTGTATCTAGCCCTCTCATTTAAGAGAGCGAGTATCTGGCTGTCTATTTTATTTATCTCTCTTCTAATCTCTTTAAGTCTTGAATTTGTATCTACAGACATTCTTTTCTCCTACCCCGGTTTATTTTTCCTTTATCTCCTCTTTTATGCGCATCCCAAAGTGTCTTCCAGCATCATCTACTCTTACCAGTACTTCATCTCCTTGTTTCAGGCTCACAACAGATATGGGGGCTCCATCTTTTCCAACAAGCCTTATTGTCTCTGCATTTTGTAAGATCACATCTCCTTTCTTCCCTGAGGTCTCAGCACTTATTAAAAGTAATGGCCTTATCTCTATTTTGACCCGGCCAACAGAGCTGAGCATAGTATTCCCTTCACTATCAACTACAAGGACCTCATCTCCTGCTTTTAATTCTTCTAAATAGGATGTTTTATCATTTGGCCTTAATACATATGAGTGTACTGCACCTGCATTTACCCTAAAAGGTCTAGATGCAACATAAGGATTTTTTTTCTGTTTCTGCATGTATTAAAAAGGTAAAGCCAGAGGAATTGCCAACAAGCATTCCCTGGCCAGTATTTAAAATGGAACAGGTGTCCACGCATACCCTATGTCCCAATCCAATTGGCTTTATGGATGTAATCTTTGCAACCTCAAGATCCACCTTGTCTCCTGTCAGCTTTAGATCTTTTACTATTTGTTTTATAAATTGTCTGCCTTCTGGTAAGATAACTAGAAAATCTACTCCTTTTTCCAGGATCCCAGATGCCAATTTTGCTTCTTCTAAATTTTTCACCTCCACTCCCAATTTTCCATCCTGTACAGCAAGGAGGTTTTCTATGGGGATTATTTCCCATCCATGGGAGATTAAAACCCTTTTCCCCTTTTTTTAGATATTCTTCTGCCAGCAATTCATCTTCCTTGGAATTCAGGGAAATAGCCTCAAAATCTTCTGGAACAAAGGTCTTAATCCTGCCAAGGGCGCTGACTTCTTTTATCTTATCCTTTTCTGCCAAAATTCCATCTACACCAGATTCCAGGGATAGGGTAACCAGCTTTTTATCAAAGGGTATTGCCTTAACTATTATTTCTTTCATAAATGTTCAATTCTCCCTATTTGTTGTTTACAATTTCAAGTGCTTCTTCAATGCTCAAATCGTCATGTACGATACCATGAAGTGCGCGAACAAGTGTCCTGGGGTCCTCGTCCTGAAATATATTTCTCCCAACTGAGAGTCCAGCTCCACCTGCCTGGATAGATTCATAGACCATTTTAAGGAGGTCCTTTTTATTATCCATTTTGGGGCCACCTGCAATAACCACAGGGATACAACACGCCTCCACAACTTTACTAAATGATTCAACGTCTCCAGTATAGGGTACTTTTACAACATCAGCGCCTAATTCTTCACCAACCCTTGCACAGTGAGCAACAATTTCAGGATCATATCCATTTTTAATCTTTGGTCCTCTTCCATAAACCATTGCCAGAACTGGCATGCCCCATTCATTTGCTTCGCTTGTTATTTTACCCAAATCAGCTAACATGTATCTTTCTGTTTCATCTCCCAGATTAACATGTACAGAAACTGCGTCGGCTCCAAGTTTTATGGCATCTTCAACCCTGCCAACCAATGTCTTGGCATTGGGATATGGGGAGAGCTGGGTGCTTCCTGAGAGGTGAATTATAAGTCCAATGTCCTTTCCCTTTTCTCTATGTCCACATCTAACAAGGCCCTTGTGCATTACCACTGCATTGGCTCCACCTTCAGCCACTTGGTCTACAGTGTTTTTTAGATCCACAAGTCCAAAGATTGGTCCAACTGTGACTCCATGGTCTAAAGGTACTATTATTGTCCTGCCAGTATTTCTATTGAAGATCCTCTCAAGTCTAATTGATTTGCCCAGATGCATTTTACTAACCTCCTGTTTGTTTTTGTTACCTGGGCCCCATGACTGTTATTATTTTTAAGCCAACGACCATAAAAAAAAGGGCCGCTGGCTTATTTAGCCTGCGGCCCTTTGGGATTTTTCCTGGGTATTTTCCTAAATTAAACCACCCGGGCCACAGACTCCACCCCTAAAATACCAAAAATAAAAAAAAGCTAAAATAAAAATTAAATGAGGTGGAATTCAGCCCGAGTTTTGTGTTCATGAATTTAATTGCTATTCCATTTTTTTTGAGATGTCAACCAGAAAATTTGTAGTGGCAAATAAAAATTAAATTTCAGTTATTACAATATATTATCAAAAATTTTGATAAACTTGGGTTAGTATCCCATCTCGAATACCTGGAGGTAAATTCCCTCGTTTTTTTAATTTTGTAACATACTAATTTAAAAGAATTTTAACCCCTTCAACTGTCAAACTAGGGGAAAAGGGGTTAAAATACCTGGAAAAAGAAAAAAATATGCCTTTAATCACATCATTTTGCCTCTGTTTATTCTAATGGATGCTCCAGTTCTTTTTCTTTTAAAGACAATCTACCAGTTATCCATGTCTTTACACCTGGAAATCTACCAGGTCTAAAATGCACATTGTATATATGCCATATAAATATTGCCAAAATAGCAAGATAGGCTTCGTGCGCATGTATCTCTTTCAATACATCAAACACTTTATAAGTAATATCTGGGAAGATCCTTTTAAGGATATCTGGAAACCACATAAAAACACCTGTTCCAATCATTATTACACATCCCCAATATACTGCCCAGTAATCAAATTTCTCAAAATAACTAAACCTGCCAAATCTGGGACGCTCTTTTGAAATCCCCAAAAACCACATGAGATTTTTACCAAAGTCCTTAAAATCCTTTTTCTTTGGAAGCATCTCAATAAAGTCTTTTCTTCCATCCGCACATACGATTGAGTATATGATATGATATATAGCTGCAATAATCAAAATTATACCACCGATTCTATGAACAACTCTCCAAAAATCCAGCCCACCACAAAGTGCGCTGATGTGTGTAGCAGTATAAGACCCAGGATATCTAGTACACCATAAAAATATTCCAGAAATAGTTAAAAGCACCACACTTATAACAAGCAAAAGATGTTGTGCAAGGAAATTTGAATTAAATCTCTGATATTCTCCTTCTATTTCTCTATCTAATTTGTTCTTTTCTCTTATTCTTGCAGTAAAATCCAGAATTATATGTATAAAAAAGTCCCAATAGGACAATTATTGTAAACCATTTAAATGATACAGAAAATATTCCAACAATTCCTTTATGTTGCCTTGGATTACCATTATATCCAATGAGCTTATATTGAGGCTCAAACACTGGATTTGCATTTTTATCAAATGGAATCTTCATCACCTTTCCAAAGAAGAAATGGGATTTATTACTGTGGCAATCTATACATCCTTTTGCACCTAATGCATTCTTTGCTGGGGAAACATCATGAGAATATTTAAATACAGAGCCGTAGGGTGAATATTCATAAGGCTTTTTAGGAATATAAACCCACTTTTTCCCATCTGTAGTGTATCTATCACCATCTACAAACACAACTTCTTTATTTGTCAAATCATATCCTTTAGAAATAAGCATTGATTTAACTGAAGATATAAGAGCAACAATCTCTTCTGGACGATTTACCTCTAAAAAACCATCTTTGTTGTCATCTTTGATTTTAGAAAGCAATGGATAGTTATGGTTTGGATCTTTGTAATGGGCCTTCCACATCAAAAAAAATATCCTTCATATGGGGCTGTTCAATTCCTTTATGTCCTTTTCGTTTTATTCCCACCCACCTTGTATAGACCCTATTTACTGGATAAATCTGTCCTTTATATAGAGCAAGAACAGGTCTAAATAGGATGTAGGGTTGCATCCCTTCTGGGTATCCCAATTCAAATCCATAATAATTCCATGCTTTCATATCAGGACCATAAAAGGACCATATTCTTTTTGGTGGTGGAGCTATTCTAGGACTTTTGTTAAAAACAGAAGCATCCTGAACAAGGGCGGCTTTTACCTGTCTCCATGGGATATGACATGTCTGACAAGCAATATATTCAAAATGCCATGGTGGGATTCCCTTATGTTTAGGTATGGGTGCATTATAAAGTCCATTAAAATGGCAATCTTTACATGTTCTCATGGTATTGTCTAAATCATCCCTTACAAACCCTCCTGGATCATCTCCTTTCCCAATTTCATGCATCTCCCTTCCGTAAATTCTTGGATCTTTTGCACTCCTCCCAGTCACATGACAATCCACACACAAAAGTCCTGCCCTTATATGCACATCTGTTCTAGGAGAAAAAGAAGCGCCTCTTTTTTTCCAGCCAGGTTCATGGTGGCAAAAAAGACAATTCTCATTTCTTGGCTTTCTAACCACCTTTAATGTTACTTTCCCATCTGGCCCAAACTTGGAAAGATCGTATACAACATAAGGTTTTTCTCCTTTTGCAACACTGCCAATCACCTTTCCAAAACCAGACCCTGCAGTAGCAGCCCACTTAAAATTAAGCCTTTTTATCTGCTCTATCCTTGCTTTATTGTTATATTCAGGCAAATGACACATAAGACAATCAGCCTCTAATACTCCAGTAGCAGCCCAATTGGATTTATAATAATCTCCATCATAATTATTAACTCCCAAAGGCTGGATTGTATTTTTAGGATCTTTTGCAAATTTATCATATCTATGACCAGATCTATCGTATTCTAAAGACCCTCCTCCTGGATGACATTTTCCGCACATTTTGGCAAAAGTAAAAGAAGTAAAATCTATATCTAAAGAGGAGTTATTCTTCTTTTCCGCCAACTGCGGGAAAATCGGTCCAGGACTTCACCACCTTCCCCATATTGTCCTGGACTTGTACACCAGGGATACATTTCTTTAAATTCTTTTGATAATTTCTCCCCCTTTCCCTGCATAAAATGATATGCCTTGGTTATTTTCTTATAATCATGACACCTGCCACATGTCTTTTCAGGACTGTATGGAACATGATCGTTTATATGCTTTACAGGATTTATAATATTCCCATTTTCATCTAAAAGATAAAATGGGGGGCATACACCCATTGCGTCTTTTTTTTCTTTCTTCATAAAGTTTACTGCTTTTATTATATACAGCACATCTTCCTAATTTAAACTCTACTATAAAAAAAGATAGGTAAAAACATCAAAAAAGTACACCATGCCTTTTTTTAAAACCATGGCCCATCTCCTTTTTAGGTTAATATATCCTTTTTACAAACAAATAAATTATTATAAAAATACCACTAGCTCTGCCTCTTAAAAATTTTTCATAAGAACTTTTTTTTTGTTAAGTTATTGTTGGCAAACTTACCAATAGGCCAATAAAAAATCAAGTTTAAAATATATAAATACTTTTGTGGTATTTTTTTATTTATGATGAATTATAGCCAATATTAAGCTTTTTTTATTTTACTAAATTTAAATGTGGCTTTTATTTTTTTTCCAGCTACTGCCCTTACCTGATGGATATCAGTGTAGCCACTTATGACTTTGAGGATACCATCTTGTTTTAGGGTGAGCATGCCTTGTGATATTGCAACTTCTCTAATTTCTTCTGTGGGGGCCCTTTTTTTTAATCAGGGATCTAATTGAGTCTGAGTTTTTTTAGGAGTTCGTGGACGCCCATTCTTCCTTTGTAGCCATTCATACAATTGGGGCAGCCTTTTGCCCTGTATAGGGTTATTTCTTTTCTTTTAATCCATCTATCCCAATCATCTCTGCCAAACTCAGATATAAGTTCATCTATCTCTTCATTTGATGGCTTGTATGGTTCTTTACATTGGCTACAAAGGGTTTTTATTAGTCTCTGGGCGAGTATACAGAGCATGGAGTCGGAAAAATTAAATGGGTCTAATTCCATGTCAAGTAGCCTTGTAATGGTCTCTGGGGCAGAATTTGTATGAAGGGTGGAAAAGACCAGGTGTCCTGTTAAGGATGCCTCTATACCAATGTGGGCAGTTTCTTTATCCCTCATCTCTCCAATCATTATGACATCTGGATCTGCCCTTAAAAAGGCCCTTAAGGCAGAAGCAAATGTCAAACCTATTTTGGGGTTAACCTGTACCTGTCTGAGACCCTCCTGGGTTATTTCAACAGGGTCTTCTGCGGTCCAGATTTTTTTTATCTGGTTTATTTATGTATCCAAGGGCGGAGTGGAGGGTAGTGGTTTTACCAGACCCTGTTGGTCCAACCACCAGTATCATGCCATATGGCTGAGTTATTTCTTGTTTGAATATTTCCAGATTATGGGGAAGCAGCCCCAGACCGTCAATTGGGATTGGCTTTCCAGAGGCAAGTACCCTTAAGACCACATCTTCCTGGTTGTCTATGGTGGGTAGGGTGGCTACCCGGTATTCCACTATTTTATTCATGTTTGGAAGCTTTATCTTTAATTTCCCATCCTGGGGAAGTCGCCTTTCAGCAATGTCCAACCTTGCCATTATTTTTATTCTTGAGACAAGTGGCCTTGCATAATGTAGCCTAAGTTTTTTAAATTCATGACAGGTCCCATCTATTCTCATCCGTATTGAACAGTACTTGGATATAGTGTTTGGCTCAATGTGGATATCTGATGCATTTCGCCTCCATGCTTCAACTAAAATAGCATTTACAAGTCTAACCACCTCGCTATCTTGTTCAGAGATTTCTTCTTCAAGTTCTTCAAATTCAGAAGCTCTGTCGTCTTCTACCTCCTCATCAAATTCCAGGAGTTCATTTTCAGCAGTAAGCTGTTTAAAAAAAGTGATCAATAAACTCTTCAATGTCTTTTTTTTGTGGAAACTAAAGGTTCTATTTGATTGGTGCCCAATATAAATTTGATCTCATCTAATCTTCCCAGGTCAAAGGGATTGGTCATAATGACCTGGATGGTTTTACCTTCCTCTCTATAAGGTACCCACTCATATTGTTTGAGAAAATTGGGATCTAATTTCCTCTTTTCAAAAATTCCATATGGAGGCAAGGTTTTGGGGTTAAATTCCACAAATGGTACCCCATAAAAACTACTTAGTGATTTACCCAGTTCCTTTTTGGGAACATTAAATTTAGTAATCAGGATTTCATCTAAATCTGTCCCTTCCCTTACGGCAATGTCCTTGGCTTCTTTTAACTGTTCTTCTGTTAGGTATCCAGCATCTAGAAGTAGTTCGTATCTACTCTTTGTACGTACCCTTTTTCTTTCTAGTTCTTCTAATTTTTCTTTAATTCCCGGAAAATTTGGATCTAACTTTTTCAATTTCCAAAAACATTCCCTGGCCTGTGTGATTTTGTTAAGCTTAATTAAAGTTGAGCCCAATTTATAATAAATATAGGCAAGTTGTTTTTCTGTGAAACGTTCTTTTTCAAGCAATATCTTTGTCAAAAATTCCGAAAGTTCATCAATTTCGTCCCTTTTTTCCAGACAAAAGATCATTAATTTAACAATGTCAAAGTCTAGTATTCCCTGGTTAACTAGACTATTTAAGTTATCAATAGCCTTTTTATAGTCTCCTTGTTTTACAAAGGATTCAACTTGCTCCAGGGGGATTTGGTAGGTTTTGTCTTTGTTGTTAAAAATAGAAGCAATAACAGGATTTTCTTCAACATCTATTTTAGAGAGGGCGTCTTGGAAAAATTCTTTGAGCCTGGCAAGGTCTTTGGTGTGGCCTCTTTTTTTCTCCATAATCCCAGGTTCTGATCAAGGATAATAAAGTGGTTTCTGCAATATCCTTGGCCTCCCAAATTTTGTTATTTTTTAAATGGGAATCCAGTTTGTTTTTCTGAGATTCAAGCCACTTAAGATATCCTTCCCAACTCATTTTTTGCAATCCCTTTAAAAAAAATAAGAGGACCCAGAAAATTAATTTTTAATTTTCC
>BBBM01000018.1 GCA_001311565.1 Desulfothermus okinawensis JCM 13304 | reverse complement strand
AAATATTTCAATTTTTTTGCATATTGTAACCTATCTTCTAGAACCTGTTTGATTAAAATTTGTAGTATTATAATAAATTTTTCATAAGAGCGGAAAAAATAAAATTATAACTATATGTTAGTCCCAATTTTGACAAACTTGGGCTAAACTTTTAGATAAGAACTAATATCATGTCAAAAAAAAATATGTCCTTGCAATAGATCAGGGACAACAAGCTCTAGATCAATTATATTTAATGATAAGGGAGAAATTATTCACAAAAAAAAGGGGGCTTAGCCCCCTTTTTTTAACTAAAACACTGGATCATTTGGAACAAGATTCCATATTCCACAGGGACATACATCAGCACAAAAACCACAACCAATACATCTATCCCCATCAACTACCAGTTCAAAATCTCCATTATCCAGCGTAACCCTGCTAATTGCTGCTTGGGGACAAAGGGTTATACAAATACCACAATCCCTGCACTTTCCACAGGACATACACTGATCTGCACATTCTTTCACATCCTTAAATGATACCAATCTTGGATCAAAAAAGGCAGGGTTAACTCTGTTTTTGTCAATTTCAGGACGCTTTTCTATTATTGGTGCGTCTCCTTTAGAAAGGCTATCAATTGCATTTGCTGCTACCCTGCCTGAACCTATTGCATCAGTAATAAGTCCTGGTTTTACAACATCACCAATTGCAAAAACCTTTGAATTTGAGGTTTGATAATATTCATTGGTTTTAATAAAACCCCTTTCTGTCTCTATATCTTCTGGCAAGAAATCCAGCTCTGGCACATCACCAATGGAGATCACAACTGTATCTGCTTGGATTAACTCGCCTGTGTCAGTAATAACCCCTTTTTCAGTTATCTTTTTGGTAAAAACAGGCCATTTAAACCTGGCTCCAGCCTTTTCTGCCTCCTGTCTTTCCTTACCAAAGGATGCTGGTTCCTGGATATCAATAAGTGTAATCTCTTTGGCCCCAAGTCTATGTGCCTCAGTTGCCACATCACAACCCACATTTCCTGCACCTATAACAACAACTTTTTCACCTGGATCTATTTTATCCTTTTTGCTTTTAGAGAGAAATTCCAAAGAAGTAATGAGCCTCTCTTTTCCCTCCACAGGTAAAATCCTGGGTTTTTGAGCGCCAATTGCTATAACCACATAATCATATTCTGAAAGGATTTCCTTAAATTGATCCTTATCTATATTTTCACCTAACTGAACATGTGGGATTACCTTTCTTATCCTCTCTAAGTCCTTTTTCAATACATCCTCAGGTATCCTTGTCTTTGGAATATACTCAGCTATCTTACCACCAAGCTCCTTGTTTCTATCAAATACCACAACATCGTGTCCTTTGAGCCTAAGCTGCCAGGAACAGGATATACCTCCAGGCCCACCACCAATAACAGCCACCTTTTTTTCCTGTAATTGGTGGGAGATCTGGCAATTTGGCCTCCATGGATGCCTTTCCAAGCAAAGTTACATCAACAGGAGTCATATTGAATTTCTGTTTTGTGCAATTTTGCATACACAGGTTTGGACACAAAAAAACCACATACTGTAGTTGGAAATGGGGTATAAAAAAAGGGCCATATCTGCCGCTTCTTCAAATCTCCCTTCCCTTACAAGTGCCCACCGCTCTTGAACTGGAATACCAGTGGGACACGCAGCTTCACATGGTGCTGCATATTTCCTGTTTTCCCAAACAGGTTTAAAACGCCTGAGGTCTCCAGTGGTGATTACAGGTATGGGGCTCCTGTCAAAATCAACAAGATCTCCAATTAGACCACCTTCTCCCAATTCCTTGCACCAGACATTTTTGTAAAAATCTGACATGGGTCTAAGTACACTGCTCCTCTTTTCCTGGGGAGATCTTGCTACAATCAGATCCCAATCTTCATATTTTGCCAGTTCTTCATATAGTTCTTCTCGATCGATTTTCTTTAAAAATATCTTTAAGTTTTCACACAGCCACTTCCAGTCCTCTTCTGAGATCTGAACTCTTTTTGCATCTTTTTCACTAAATCCCAGATATTTTCCCCTGACAAAGATTTTTCCACCTACCATTCCAACACACGGTCTATAACCAAGGACGTTTTCTGGATTTTGGGGATTAAATCCGCAAATTACTGCAATTCCACCTGCCATAAACTCAGCAAAATAGTCTCCTACTGATCCCAGCACCCATAGTTGTGGGGGAGTAAACCTGGGGTTAAACTTTGTCATGGTCATGCCCCGGGCACCGATATTTCCTGCAATATAGATCTTGCCCTGGGCCATGGCATTGGCTACTCCATTTGAGGCATGGCCGTGAACTACAATTTCAGCACCTGCATTGAGCCACCCAACATCATCTGAAGCATTTGTGAGCACCTCAATCCTGGTATTTGGAAATCCCATGGAACCCACCCTTTGTCCAGGAGGTCCGCTGACAAATACAACTACTTCTTCATCTCTTGCCTTCCAAAGCCTACCTCCAATACCATGTTGACCACATGCCTCAACCTCAATCTTTCTATATCCCTCTTCAACGGCCTTTTGAATCCGTTCTTCGAGTATTCTGGAATCCACTCTTTTTCCATTTTCCTTCCAGGGATAAAGTAGGCATCTCTTATCTTTTGTCCCATGACTTAAATCTCCCTTTTAATTAGAACATAGCGTATATACAACTAATTATGATGCTTTAAACAACATATTTAATTTTAAGTCTTTCAGCAGCATGATAATCGTCTATTCCAAGTGCATCTGACATACCTATTGGCAGTGATGTTGACCTGCCAAGGGGGGCAACTATTTTCTTAAGTTCTGTATCAAAGCTTAGGAATACATCTACTAGCCTTTCTGCAACTTTTTCAGGATCCAGTCTTCTGTATATCCTTGGATCCTGGGAAGTAATTCCCTTTGGACAAAGCCCAATATTACAGATATTACACCTATCGGTTTCAGATCCAACACAACCAGCAGCAGCCTGCATAATGTATTTTCCCACCTGGACCGCACTGGCACCCAGCATAAAGAGAGCTGCTGCATTGGCTGCAAGGTTTCCCCTCTTACCTACACCTCCAGCACCTATTATTGGTATCTCATTTTGTCTTCCAAGCTTAACCAGGTTTAGATAGCAATCCCTCACATTGCTGGCTATGGGATGTCCCATGTGGTCCATGGAAACATTGTATGCTGCACCAGTTCCACCATCTTCACCATCTATGGCAAGGGCTCCAGCATAAGGATTTCTCGTTAAATTATTTAGAACAGCAAGTGCAGTGGATGTTCCAGATATCTTAGGATAAACTGGAACCCTGAATCCCCATGCCATGTACATGGATTGGATCATCTTGGCAACAGATTCCTCAATTGAATATTTTGTCTGATGTGTAGGAGGACTTGGCAAACTAACCCCTGGTGGAACACCCCTAATAGCCGCAATTAATTTGTTAACCTTATACCACATAAGGAGTCCGCCATCTCCAGGTTTTGCGCCCTGTCCATATTTTATCTCTACTGCGCAAGGATCTTCTTTCATCTCTGGGATTGCATGAATTATTTCGTCCCACCCAAAATATCCACTGGCAATCTGTAATATAATATATTTTAAAAACCTTGACCTGAGAAGCCTTGGAGGACACCCACCTTCTCCTGTACACATTCTAACAGGCATTCCAAGCTCTTCATTTAAATATGCAACCCCCATAACCAGCCCTTCCCACATATTTGGTGAAAGGGCACCAAAGGACATTCCACCAATTATTAAAGGATAAATTTCTCTAACAGGGGGAATCCATCCATTTTCTTTATAACATTTTAAATTCTCTTCTGGGGGAAGCACCCTGCCAAGGAGTGTCCTTAACTCAAATTCATGCCTTCCAGCGTCTAAGGCTGGATCAGTTAACATAGAGATCCTGATAAATTTAATTCTGTCCAAAATTGTTGTGGGCACATTTCTTCTTCACCGCGTCTTCTTGGCTGTCCACCTAAGTTTATGTGGAATCTGAGCTTGTCTGGCTCTTCATTGTGATAGGGGACTATTGCGTGATTTGGACACACAGTGGCACACAGTCCACATCCAATACATGCATGGGCTGGATCTGTTTTTTTTGTTTTATTCCATAGTAAATTTTGTAAACACTGGTATGTGCATCCTTATTATTTATTGGAGTCTCTACTACCCTCTGTCTGAAAGTACCAAGCTCTATTGCCCTCATGGGACATGCGGCCACACATCTCCCGCAGAGCTGACATTTTTCTCTATCCCAATATATAAGCCATGGAAGGTCCTTTAAGCCTAGTTGGGAAGGTGTAATGGGTCCATTTGAGAACACTTTTTTTACCTCCTTACGATCTGCAGTGACATACACTGTATCAATATACATTGGTTGAAAATATTCAAAATTATTTTCCCCTAGTTCTTTCTTAAGTACATAATCAAGGCCACATACTTCAGAACAAAATACAAAAAAATCCTTTTTTCCCACCTACAATACCAGGTCTTAATTTCTTCCTATCCTGAACCATAACCAAAGTCTTATCTGGCATACATCCAATAACACAATTGGGGCCATCAATTATGAGTCTTCTACAGGAATATTTGAGCCTTCTCAAAAATTCACTATTTGGATGTTTTTTTAGATCCTCATCCTGGAGAGGGGTTATTATGTGTTTGTAAAATTCCACTGGTAGTCCCAGAAAATTGAGCATGTAATGGAATATATGGGTGAACACCTCAGAATCTGATTGATATCCCATATAACCTGGAAATCCCCTTGACTCTAAAAATTCTCTTATGGGCACAAAGGCTGTATTTTCTCCATTGGTCATAGATGCAATACCCTGAATAAAAAATGGATGGCAGGCATATAAATTTATTGCATAATTTGTATTTTGTCTGCCCTGAGCCATAACAATACGTGCCTTCAGGCCCGCTTTGTCCAGGTCAAGATATTCAGCAACAGCCATGGGATCCCCGATTTCTTTTAAAAGTATTGAATCTGGCCAAAAAGAATACACTATCATACTTTCATCCTTAAGGCCCATTTCCCTCAACTTGAGCCTTATCATCATGAGCCTCATCTTTTTTTTCTTCAAAAGAAATATCTTCCCAGTCTTCTGGATATTCATATGCCCTGATATGGTACATATACCGTCTGGGAACACCTTTTGGAGGATCTTTTTTTAACCTTTATGGAATGATTGTATTTAGTCTTAAATCCCATGGGCATTAGATATTCATCAAGTTTCTTCATGCCCTCTTTTGTGAATATCCCTGATAAAATTGGATATTCTTTTAATTCCTCAAAAACCCCGCCTAGATCTGTTAAATAAAGTCCCACTCCAGAGCCATCATGTCCCTCTTTCATGACATCTAAGGCTTCAATGGCAACCGTTGGAGATTTTGGGACATCACTAGTTAAGGCAAATAATCGGCACATAGTCTATCTCCATTTGTTTTATGAAAATAACCTTAAAGCTATATTAACAAAATTTTGAAATGACATTTTGCCAGAACCTATCCACAATCTTTTTATATTTTTGGATGTCTTCAAAATTTTCTATAAGAGCTGCAACCACTGGTCTTTGTTTGGTGTGTGTGGGTGGCCACAGTCCCGTCTGAATGGCATCTAAAAATTTTTCCTTTGTGATACGGGATGAATTCAAATTTGTCAAAAGCTGAATCCTCTGGATCAAATATAACCAGTTCATATGTATTTGAGATAGAATATTAACAGACTCCTGGTCTTTGCCAAAGGCTGATAGAGACTCAATTAAAAGGGAATTGTAATTTTTAATCGCTATATCATCTAATGGAATTTCACCTGTTAACAACATACCCTGCACAAAAAAATTCCAAGTCTATAAGCCCTCCCCTACCAGTCTTAATATCAACTACATGAGATAATTCTTCAGACCTCTCCTTAACAATCCTTTCCCTCATATGGGATATCTTTTGCCAGACTAACTTTTTGTCAAAATTTTGGGAACAAAAATGAAATTTCAGTCTTTTAATTTTATCAGAAAGTGACAGGTTACCAGCTATTGGACGCAATTTTAAAAGGGATTGGATCTCCCATATATCTGCTTCATCCCTGTAATATTCTTCCCATCTCCTTAACGTCACAATTAAAGGTCCATAATTTCCTGTGGGTCTAAGCCTTGCATCCACTTCATATCCTGGACCTTCTTGAAGGGGCATCCTGAGGGCGTTATTAAACCTCTGAACTATATTTCTCACCTTTTTTGGGATAATATGAGGATCTTCTCCCAAAGGTGGTTCATATACATACATGAGGTCAAGGTCTGAAAAATATCCCAACTCCCTTGAACCTAATTTCCCCAGTCCCAAAATTACAAGAGGAAAATCTTCAGGTATATCCAGATAGTCAAGGACCTTTTTATAGGTAATTTTAACAACAAACTCAGCAAGATCTGTCAGGGCCTCAAGTAAATCCTGGATGTTAATTTCACCTTTTAAATCCAAAATGGCCAGTGATAGCATCCTTTCGTTTTTTTATCTTTCTTATCCACTCAACTGCACCTTCAAAATTTAGTGGCTCTAAAATATCCTTTGCATACTTTTTCCACAAGTTACAGGATGGTTTATATTGGTCATTGACATGATTTGTTATATCGTTAAGCACCCCTTCAATTAAAGAAGGCTGTTGGCTTAAGAGATTGAATATAAATCTAGAACGTCCAATGGCAGATAAAATTTCAATGGTCTTATTTTGGTTTTGCTCCAAAAATTTTATTAATCCAGGTCTTTTTTTGGACCTTTGACAAAAAAAAGATCCTATTCTCATTGCAAAGCCATAAAACGCATCCCTGGACAATATCCCATTTGACTCATCCAAGAGATTTTTTTTATTTTTGAGGAGAAGTTCTTATCAAGGTTGCCTATTGGAACTTTGGCTCTTTTGTCTTCAAACTTTACTTCTAAACATGAGTCCTGTTCCTTGATAACAATTCCTTTTGCACCTGAGCTTGAGCTGTCCTGAAAAAGTTCTTTAAAATGTTGATGTATGTTTTTAGAGTGAATCTTTAACTGGTCAAAAAAAATCTTCAATATTTTTAAAGCCAAGAGAACAACTTAGTCTCTCTCTGTCTTGAATTGACCTTGGAATTTTTGCCGATTGCCTATTTCTGTCAATCTGAATCCAGTGTTCAACTCTGCGTAAAAAAAATATAACCTTGTTTTAGCTCATCTGTTACTTTCCCAGGCATTAAATTTAGTTTTTTCAATTTATCTAAACAAAGAAGTGTATTTGTTTCAGATAGCTCTGGGTATCTGCCTCCATATATTAGCTGAAATGCCTGCGTTATAAACTCCACCTCCCTGATTCCCCCTATACCCAATTTGACATCTTCAGGATAATCTCCTTTCACCTGTTCTGTTTCTTCTAAAATTTTGTCTCTCATGAATTTTATTTCTTCAATTGCCTGAAAATCCAGAAATCTCCTAAAGATAAAGGGACGGACTTCAGTCAAAAATAAGGAGGCGAGATTTCTATCCCCAGCAACCCCCCTTGCCTTTAAGAGGGCCTGTCTCTCCCATGGTTGCCCTGAAATAAGATAATGGTCCACAGCACCTTCAAAAGACTGGACTAACTCGCCATATCTACCCTCTGGCCTCAGTCTCATGTCCACTCTAAATACCCTGTCTCCTTCAAAGTGATCTCCTATAATGTCATTTAATTTTTGGGCCAAATTGTACAAAAAGAACATGAAATAGAGCTATCTTTTGGCTGATAGATATAAATTAAATCAATATCTGAGGCATAGTTTAGCTCTCTTCCCCCTAATTTACCCAGACCAAACACCACAAATCTACAACTCTCTGCCTCTTTTTTTGGTTATATCCAGTGAAAGAAGTTTGGGTTGGCCAAGCAAGAGCTCAAGTCCTGTCTGCAGACACACATCAGCTATATTGGATATCTGTAACACCAGGTCTTGAAATGTAATATTCCCCAACAGGTCCCGAGCCCCAATGCGAAGAAAATGTCTTTGTTTAAATCTCCTAAATGCCCTTTTTATGTCATTTAAGCTTTTAAACCCTAAGACCTCATTTTTTTAGCTCTTGATAGAGGTCCATCATGGGATAACTCTTGTAAATAGCTCCCTTAAAAAGCCAGGACCTATAATCCTTATTTTCATATAATCTACCTAAATATCGGGAAAACTCCTGGAGTTGTTCTAATTTTTTTTATTTCATTTTCCATCATCTTATGCACATCTTTTTAACATATTAACATGTATAGAAAAATTAAGCCTGCCCATGGACATATGGACAGGCTTAATTTTATACAACTATTTTCTTTAAATTAGATATCATAATATAACATAAATTCATAGGGATGTGGCCTTAATTTAATGGGATCAACCTCATTTTCCCTCTTATAATTAATCCAGGCATGGACAACTTCTTCAGTAAACACATCACCTTTAAGCAAAAATTCATAGTCATTTTCAAGGGCATCCAGGGCTTCTTCCAGGGAACCTGGAGTGGATCCAACATCCTTTAACTCTTCAGGAGATAGGGAATAGATATCCTTATCAAGAGGATCACCTGGGTCAATTCTATTTTCAATTCCATCCAAAACAGCCATAAGCAAAGCACTAAAGGCCATGTATCCATTACAGGATGGATCAGGGAACCTCACCTCAATCCTCTTTGCCTTTGGTGATGGCGAATACATAGGTATCCTTATTGCAGCACTCCTGTTCCTGCTGGAATATGCCAGATTTACTGGAGCCTCATACCCTGGCACCAATCTCTTATATGAATTTGTTGTTGGGTTTGTAAAGGCGCAAAGTGCCTTTGCATGTTTTAGTACTCCACCAATTGCATAAAGGGCTGTTTCACTAATTCCTGCATATTTGTCCCCAGCAAATGTTGGTTCCCCGTCTTTCCAGATACTCACATGGGTGTGCATGCCAGATCCATTATCTGCAAAAAGGGGCTTGGGCATGAAAGTAACTGTGCGACCATGTTTTCTGGCAACATTTTTAATTATATATTTAAACCACATAAGTTGATCACCCATAGTGACCAATGGGGCGAACCTCATGTCTATCTCAGCCTGACCAGCAGTGGCAACCTCATGGTGTTGACACTCAACATATATTCCCACTTTTTGCATTTCCAGAACCATTTCAGTCCTTATATCCTGAAATGTATCTGTTGGAGGAACAGGAAAATAACCTTCTTTGTAACGGGGTTTATAACCTAAATTTGGATTTTCTTCTCTCCCTGAATTCCATATGCCCTCAATTGAATCCACAAAATAAAACTATAGTTGGAACTGGAATCAAACCTTATGTCATCAAAAATAAAGAACTCGGCCTCAGGACCAAAGTATGCAGTGTCACCAATACCTGTGAACTTTAAATATTCCTCTGCCTTCTGGGCAATGTATCTTGGATCCCTGGAATATTTTTCCCTTGTAATGGGATCTACAATATTTCCAATAAGTGCCAGGGTTGGAACTTCAAAAAAAAGGATCTATCACAGCTGTATCTGGATCTGGGATAACCAACATGTCACTTTCATTTATTGACCTCCATCCCCTAATACTTGATCCGTCAAAACCAAAACCATTTTCAAAAGCACCTTCATCTAACTCTTCCATTGGAACTGTAAAATGTTGCCACACACCTGGGAAATCCACAAATCTTATGTCTACCATTTTTACGTTGTTCTCCTTGGCAAAGGCCAATACTTCCTTTGGATTCATCAGTGTCCTCCTAATTTTTTTTTTCATATTTTTTTAGCACATTAAATATGCTATTTTTGTGCCACAACCAGATTTTATTGATTTTTAGGCCTTTTTATTTAAATATACAATACAAAAATGTACCTAATTAAAAAAAAGAATACAATTTTGCACTATTTTTTTTAAACTTTTTTTCCATAAGCTTTGCTATTTCCATAAAATCTAAAAAAAGAAGAATTGTAAGTTGCTATCCTGTCTAGTTCTCTTGCGACTACTTCCTTACAATGATTATTTATAAATTTCTTTGAGCCAAAAACAGCGTCCTTTGGATTTTCACATATTTGTCTTGCAATTTTTAAAGAGCTATCCAAAAGCTCTTCCTTGTTTTCAAAAATCTCATTTATGAGATTAATTTCCTTTGCCTTTTGTGCTCCAATATCCATCCCTGTATAGGCAAGATATTTTGTATTACCTATGCCAATTATATAGGGAAGCGCTGCAAACTCCCAAGGTCTGCAACTATGCCAAGCTTCGTTTCTCTCAGAGAAAAGATTGCATCCTGTGATGCAAACCTTAAATCACAGGCTGCAATAAGATCCAGGGCACCCCCAATACAATATCCGTGAACAGCTGCAATATATATCTTTCTTCCTTCAAATATTAAGTCCATACCAAGCTGCATCTCTTTTATTAGTTTATATAATTTGGTCCTGGCAGATTTTCTGGAAGTATCTATTAAATCTGGATATTTGTTTGCAAAATCAAATACATCCAGTCCAACAGAGAAGTGTTTTCCAGTGGAATAAAAAAACAACCACAACAACTTCCTTATCTTCTTCAGCATATTTTACCACATCAGGCAACTCTTCAAAAAAATCCATTCGCATGGCATTGTATTTTTCATTGTTCTTAAAGGATATCTTCAATATCCCCTGATCCTTTTCCAGGTTGAAAAATTTAAACTCCATATTTATCTCCTTGTTTTGTTTTTTTAAAAAGTACATTTTTGTAATTTTATAACTTAAAACCATGTGCTATTGGAAATCTCCATCCAATTCCAAATGCCCTTTTTGTGACTTTAAGAACTGGAGGAGTTTGTCTTCTCTTGTATTCATTTATTTTAATCATATGAAGTGTTGTCAAAATCATATCCCTGTGTCCAAGTTCTCTTACTATTTCAGAAAAGGACTTTCCCTCTTCAATGTAAAGCTCAATTACTTTATCCAAAAAAATCATACGGAGGAAGAGAATCCTCATCTTTTTGATTGGGCCTCAGCTCTGCAGATGGTGGCTTTGTAATTATCCTTTCTGGAATATATGAGAATTTCTCATTTATTCGTCTGGCAATCTTATAGACCCAGGTTTTTTTTGTATCTCCAAGGATGGAAAGGGCCCCATTTGTATCCCCATAAAGGTGCAATATCCAACTGCAAGTTCAGACTTATTTCCAGTATTTAGGAGAAGACATCCAAATTTATTGCTAATCGCCATAAGAATTATGCCACGGAGTCTGGACTGTATGTTTTCTTCTGTAACGTCTTCTTTCATACCTGAAAAAAACAGGTTTTAATGTGTTTTTTTGAAGTAGAAAAAAAGATCTGTTATAGGCACTACGTGAAATTCAATTCCCAGATTTTTGGCAAGCAAACTTGCATCTTCAAGGCTCTCTGGTGAGTTATAAGGACCTGGCATGGCAACACCAATGACATTTTCCTTACCAAGGGCTAAGGTTGCAAGACAGGCAACAACAGTTGAGTCTATACCTCCGCTAAGTCCAATTACTACTTTTTTTAAATCTTAATTTTTTTTAAATAATCTGAGATACCAAGACACAGGCAGATATTAACTCATCTTCTAGATCCATGGATGTTGTTTCTTCTTTTGAATATGCTTTTTCAGTGTCATATACAATTAAATCCTCTTCAAAGTCATTTGCTTTTAGAATCATCTTTCCATTTTCATTAAACACCATTGAATGACCTTGAAAGATTAGCTCATCATTTGCCCCTACTTGGTTTACATAGATCATTGGAACCTTATGTTTTGTGCAATGTAAGTTAATTAATTTTTTTTACTTGATGGATTTTTTTTTGCAAAATAGGGAGATGCAGAAATGTTTATTATTATTTGAGCTCCTCTATTTGCAAGTTCTGAAACTGGATCCTTAGAATATTTAAAGGGATTAAACCCTTTAATGGTCCACATATCCTCACATATTGTAATACCTATTTTAGTGCCCATTATATCAAATATTCCAACTTTGTCGCCAGATTCAAAGTATCTGGCTTCATCAAATACATCATAGGTTGGTAAAAGATTTTTGTTATATGTGAACACCACTTTTCCCTCTCTCATCAATACAGCAGAGTTGAAAAATGGTTTGCCGCTTTTTTTCGTTAGCAGTAACAGCACCAATCAAAACAAATATATCTTTTGTTGCACCTGCTATTTGCTTCAAATATTCAAATGATTTTTCTGCAAAATCCCTTCTACTTAAAAAAATCTAAAGGTGGATAACCAAGTAGAGACAACTCTGGAAAAACCACCAGATGAGCCCCAAGATCTCTGGCCCTATTCATAAATGCAATAATTTTATTTGTATTATACTGAAAATCTCCAACTATTGGGTTTATTTGTGCTAATGCTATTTTCATTGGATTTCTCCTTACAATCATTTAACCAGCTATTCACTTAAAAAAAATCTTTAAAGCCTGATTTAATTCTTCTTCTAAGAACATATCACAGTAAATAAATTTTTCACCAAACTTTTCATAACCCCAAAATTTATAATCATCTAATATAACAAACTCTTCTATGCTTGAGTGAGATGCAAGATAGTCCTCTATTTCTTCACATCTATTTGACATATTGGGAGTTGTATCAATGAGAAATTCATCCAGGTCATGGATTTTGAAAAGTCTTTTTAGCTCATCAAGTGTTCGACCCCTTTTCCAGTCAGAGCTAAGCACAATTTTTGCGCCTGTGTTGTTAAGTAGGGTTTTTAAGTTTTCCACAGCCTTAAGTTGCCAGTCATAATAAACTGCTCCAATATCATATTTATTTAATTTAAGAAATCCTGAATCATTGTATTTTTGTGCCAGGCCAGCCTGGAGTTTGTCCAGATCATGCTTAAACCTTCTCTGATAATAAGAAGGCTGCAACACCCCATCTATATCTAAAAATACTATTTTCATAACGCCCTTTCTTTTTTTATTTTGTGCGAGAAATTCTAGGGTAGGGTGAGGAACTTGTCTCCTCCTGCCTTATGGATGGATCTGTGACTGAATTTATTTTTCTAATCAAAGATACACTTATATCCATATACCTCCCTCTCTATACACTCGTTACAGCCTTTTACAGCCCACTATTAATTTATATTTGCTACTCTTTATATTTTAGCCAATATCCTTAAAATAAGATGAAATTATCTTTTTACACAATACATACCTTAAGTACGCTTGAAAAATCAGTCTGTCCTTTAAATACCTTTATGATACCATCCTGTTTTAGGGTCCTCATTCCCTCTGATATCCCTGCTTTAAGTATCTCTTCAACAGGAGCACCTGAAACTATTAGTCGTTTAATCTTTGGAGTAGCAACTAAGAGCTCGTGCAGGGCTGTTCTACCAGAATATCCAGTCTTATTGCACTCATCACAACCAACAGGCCTGTATAATAGGAGTTCAGGAGAATATTCAATCCCCAGTTCAGGGAATATATCTTCTCCATATTCTTTTACCAATGTATCAAATTCTTCCTTTGAGGGGTGGTAGGATTCTTTGCACTTTTTACAGAGGGTACGAACCAGCCTTTGTGCCAAAATCCCCAAAATTGCATCGGCAAAATTAAATGGGTTCATGCCCATGTCTATAAGCCTGGTTATTGTTTCTGGTGCTGAATTTGTATGGAGGGTGGATAGCACTAAATGACCGGTTAAAGATGCCTCCAAGGCTGTGTGGGCTGTTTCCTTATCACGCATCTCCCCTACCATAATAATATCTGGATCTGCCCTTAAAAAAGATCGCATGGCATTTGCAAAGGTGTAGCCTATTTTGGGATTTACCTGAACCTGTCTGAGTCCTTTTTGTGTTATTTCCACAGGATCTTCTGCTGTCCATATCTTTTTTTTCCGGGGTATTTAATCTTCCTAAAACAGAATGCAAGGTGGTGGTTTTACCAGAACCTGTTGGTCCTACTACGAGAAAAATTCCATATGGTTTGTGGATAATATTAAGAAGCTCATTTAAATTCCTCTGTGTAAAATTCATTTTCTCAAGGGGAATGGGTTTACCAGCAGCTAAAATACGCATTACAACGTCCTCAATTCCCCCAACAGTTGGAGTTACTTCTACCCTGAGTTCCACAACACTATCTTTATATTTTACTTTTATTTTTCCAGACTGAGGTATTCTCTTTTCTGCAATATTTAAATTACTCATTATTTTGATTCTGTTTATAAAGGCCTTAATATGGGTTGCTGGAATTTCTATATATTGAAAACACACACCATCTTTTCTAAACCTCACCTGGGCGGGTTCTTTTCCTGGCCCAGGCTCAATATGTATATCTGATACCCCCATCTCATATGCATCTTTTATAATCTTTGTAACCAGCTTTATAACAGCAGGGGCATCTTCACTGATAAACTCCTCACTAACATCTGAGTCTGCAAAGGTATCTTCCTCTTTTAACTCACTTAACACATCTCCCAAGGACTGGTCTCCAAATACCTCCTGCTCTTCAAACCTTGTTAAAAATTTTACAATATCTTCTTTTAAACTAACACAAAATTTAATATTATCCCCTATTCCAGAAAAATATACTTCCCTCTTTTTCTCTTCATCTGATGGATCATCTATTAAAACTATTATATTTCCTTCCTGATATTTATAGGGCATCCAGAATCTGGACTTTAAGTACTCAATATTTAACCTCTTTAATAAGTCAGCAGGTAATATGACCTTATCTGTATATGGGATAAATTCAGTATTATAATATTTAGACAAAGCCTGACCTATATCTTCTTTTGACACATTGAAATCATTTATCAGTACCCAGGCTACATCCTGTTCAATGGGAGTTTTCCCATGACGTGCCTTAATTATAGCCATATCCAGTTCAGAGTAAGTTAGTTTGTGCATTTCTATGAGATAATCAAATTTCCCAAACTTTCGCTGATACATAAGCAGATGATAAAATGCACCAGCAAGGGAAGGAGAGAGCTTTTTTTATCAACTTTTCATCTGTATCATCAAAAATTCCTCTATCTTTTTTTGTTAACCAGCTGGAGCACACCAACCAGAAATTTCCCTTTAAGAATAAGAGGAGATGCTAGAATAGACCTGGTCCTAAAACCAGATTTTTTTGTCCCAGCTTGAGTCAAAATTAAGACCAGGATAACTTTTTGTTATTTCGTCCAGGTCATAGACATCTTTGACATTTACCATACACCTGTGTTTTGCAACAAAACCAGCAATGCTCTTTTCATCTATGTCAACTCTTATCTCAATTGGCTCTTTTCCTGTCTTAATTCTGGAATAAAGCTGGTTTCTCTTTTTATCCACTGCATAAATGGTTATCCTCTCACAACAAAATAGATTACATAGTCCATCTTTTAGGTCCAAAAATATCTCATTAACATCTTCTGCCTGATTCACTGAACAAATCAAGTCATTTATCTTTTTCTCTTGCAGATATAATTTTTCAAAATCCTTGCTGGCCATAATATAAACCTACATCTTTAAATTCATGTGCAACATATAAAGGTTTCCAACAATAATAAGTACCCTATTGAAAAATTTGACCACATTTAGAAATGTTCCAAGAAGGAAGAAGATGATTAAAATTAAACCTTAAATCAAGTTTAGCAACCTTGAAAGATCATTTATAACGATTTTCTTTTTGTCTTTTGTTAAGATCCCCTGCACCTTTAATCTCATAAGCTCCCTGTTTACTGTCTCCCTGGTAACACCAAGCATAGCTCCGAGATCCCTCTGGGTGAGTTCAAGGTCAAGGATAATTTTTTTCCCCTTTCTTCTTTCCAAATCTATTGGAGAGATCAATAAGTGTCTTGGCAAGCCTTTTGGGAAAATTAGTATAACAAAGATCAGTTAGAAAATCATCGGTTTTCCTCAGCCTCTCGCATAGTGCAGCCATAATGCTTCAAGAGCCTCTGTTTTTTTGAAAAGATAAGAATAAAATGTGTCCCTGTGGAGCACAAAAAGCTGGGTATCTGTAATTGCTATAGCGTCAGCAGAACGAGGAGACTTGTCCAGAAGAGATAGTTCTCCAAAAAAAATCTCCATCACTAAATATTGAAATTATAAGTTCTTCTCCCTCTTCAGTTGGTATGGAAATCTTAATCTTACCTTTTTTTTATAATGTATAGGGCATCTCCCATATCTCCTTTAAAAAAAGAGTACCTGGTCTTTTTTTTACTAACTTCATGGCCATCTTTGAACACATATCTATTAGCAACTCATCAGACATTTTCTCAAAAATAGGGATTTTTTTTTAGTTCAAGGGGATCCATATGTTTCCTCGCAAAAACTTTTAAATAAAATCAGTTATAACTTTTGCCACCTCTTCTGGTGCCTCTTCAATTAGAGAATGTCCCTTACCTGGTATAAAGATTACCCTGTTACAAAGTGGTGAAAGTGATAAAATTTCCTGTATCCACTTTTTACTCGCAAGGGCATCCTCGTCTCCAACAATAATCTTATAGGGTCTATTTATGGCACTTATTAACCCTTTAACATCTGGATAAGGCAATATGGAATCAATTAATTTTAACAGGTTTTCCAGTTATTTCTTTCAATTAGTGCGTCTATTATAGAATCCACCTTATCCTGATTTTGTTCTATAAAAGTGGATGAAAATATCCACGGGATTATGAATTTAAAAAGTGCAAAATCCCCAAGTAGTTCCAGGGTGTTTTTCCAATCATCTAAAATCATCTGCATCCTGGCCCCACCACATATACCAAGTAGGGCCAGTTTATTGACACGCTCTTCATAGTTTATTGCAAACATAGATCCAATAATAGATCCCAGGCTCATACCTACTATACTTATTTTCTCCAATCTAAGATGATTCATTAAGTGGAATAGATCCAGAACGTGCTTATCCAGGGAAATGGTCTGGTCCTGTATCTTACTCTTTCCCTGACCACGTAGGTCATAGAAAAGTAAGTTGGATTTATTATCTAACTGATCTATTAAAGGATACCAGTTAAAAATACATTGAAAAAGACCATTTATAAAGACAATTGTATCTCCTCTGTTATTATCAATATACTCAAAAAATAGTTCTACCCCGTCCTCAACCAAAATAAAGTCCCTTGTCTTTTTCTTTTCTCCCACAGTATATTACCTCTTTATTTAGCCGTGTATTGGCATTGACAGAGCCTTTAGGGAAAGCTCATGGAAAATTTCTGAGAGCGTGGGATGGGCAAAAATAGTCTTTTCAACATCATCTATCAAAGCCCCTTTTTGCAGTAAAACACACCCCACACCAATTAGTTCTGATGCATGTGGCCCAATTATGTGTATTCCTAAAATTTTTCTTGATTTTTTTGTCAAACACTATCTTGGCATCTCCACTGATTTCCCCTGAAGTATGAGACCTTCCAATTGCACGGAACATAACCTGAGAGATATCAAAATCAAATCCCTGTTCCTTTGCCATCTCCTCTGTTATCCCTACACACCCTATCTCTGGATTTGTATAAACAACGCCTGGTACCCTATCATAGTCCATCTTTTTCTTCCCACCAAAAATATTTTCTATACAGCAGATAGCCTCGTGCATGGCAACATGGGCAAGCATAGGCCTTGTGGGACCAAGGCAATCACCTATTGCATATACATTGTCAATAGATGTCCTGAAAAATTCATCTGTTTTGATCCATCCATTTTCTGTTAACTCAACCTGACATTTATTAAAAAAACTCCCCTGGTGCCCTTCCAATACAAACAGCCACCTTGTCACACAAGATTTCTTTTACCTCTTTTTTTTGTTCTTATCTACATATCTTACTTTCAATTTTCCGCTATCCAATTTTTCCACAGCATTAACTAAAGAATTTAAGCTGATTGATACCTTAAGTTTTTTTCATTTCCCTTAAAATTAAAGAAGATGCAAAATGATCAATACCTTTAACAGGAAGCAACCTATCTAAGGCCTCAATAATATAAACCCTGCATCCCAAAGAGGCCAGGATATAGGCAAATTCACAACCAATCACCCCACCTCCTATAATAACCATACTCTCTGGAACTTCATTTAAACTTAATAAATCATCACTTGATAATATATACTCCCCATTAAATTCAATCCCCTTAAGGGCCTTGGAACAGACCCAAGGCTAATATAACACTATCGCCTTGAAAGGATTTTTCTCCCTCCTGCATCTTAACTGAGATGGAATCTGGACCTTTTAGCTCAGCCACCCCATGTACAATCTCAATTTTGTTCTTTTTTTATTAGTGCTTCAACACCCCGCCTTAGGTTAGTTACAATTTTTTTCCTTTCTCTTAACTATTCTATCCATTGAAACAAAAACATCCTTAACCTCAATTCCAAACTCCCG
Organism: Desulfothermus okinawensis JCM 13304; assembly: GCA_001311565.1. GTDB lineage: Bacteria > Desulfobacterota > Desulfovibrionia > Desulfovibrionales > Desulfothermaceae > Desulfothermus > Desulfothermus okinawensis. The sequence goes on along the minus strand of BBBM01000018.1, from coordinate 39,107 downwards.
TGATTTTTTTAATCTTATTAAATAGGTCCACAGAACTGATAATGGCCTTTGTTGGGATACAACCATAATTTAGACACGTACCCCCAACTTTGTCTTTTTCAACCAAAAGAACCTTTGCGCCCATCTGAGCTGCCTGATTGCAGCAACATATCCCCCAGGCCCTGCACCTATAACAATTACCTTTTTCATAAAAAAACCTCCTATTTTTTTATTTACTCCAGTTAAAATAAATTGTCGACACTTAACTACGTGAATTAATTAAAAATTATTTTTTTCATAAAAAAAAATTACATTTTTTTTATGTGTTTGTAAATTTTTTTTATTAAATTTTTACAAAAAAAATAAAATACCTCTTGACAAAATCTAGGATATTTGAAAAGATTATCACAGGATAAAACAGTGTTTATTTAAACCATAAAATAAATGGGGATGTGGTCATGAAAAAATATACACCACTATTTAATTGGCACAAGGAGAATAAGGCATTATTTGCCCTTTTTGGGGGATATGAGATGCCCCTTTGGTATGGTTCTGCAAAAGAAGAGCACCTATCTGTTTTAACCTCCTGTGGTATATTTGATACCTCTCACATGGCTGGAGTCCTTGTAAAAGGAAAGGATGCTGAAAAACTATTAAATCTCTGTTTTTCCAGGGACTTAACCAGGTGCGTGAAAAATGGAGCCATTAAATCTTCTTATTTAGTGTATGGAGTTTTTCTATCAGAAAAGGCCCATGTGATAGACGATGCCACTTTATATAAGGTCAATGATGAATTGTATTTTGTAGTGGTAAATGCCAGCATGGGAGACATAGTTGCAGATCATTTAAAGGAGAATAAAGGAGAATTTGAGGTAGAGATAGAAGATTTAACAGACAAACTTGGTAAAATGGACATCCAGGGTCCCACTGCCCCCAAAATTATGTACTCGTGTCTAAAGGATCCAGACAGGGTGTTTTCCCATTTTCCCTATTTTACATTTAAGGGATTTTTTTGAGTCCTTTGATGAAGATGTGGACTCCAGTGTGGGAATGGTTCAACTGATAAATGGCAAAAATATCCTTCTCTCCAGATCAGGCTATACAGGGGAGATAGGATTTGAGATTTACTGCAGGGCTGAAGATACCGTTGAAATATGGGAGCTTCTAATCGGTAGAGGTAAAGGATTAAACATTACCCCCTGTGGTCTTGCAGCAAGGGATTCACTCAGGGCTGGTGCAAAGCTACCCCTATCCCATCAAGATATTGGCAATTGGCCTTTTTTTAAACAATCCCTGGGATTTTTGCCTTCCCTGGAAAGAATACAAAAAAAACTTTTACCAAAGATTTTATTGGGAGAAAATCCCTTGAGGAACTTTTACCGTCCTATTCTGTTTATACCTATCCATTTCTTGGAAAGGATTTAAGAAAGGTCAATCTAGAGGATCATCCCAGGGTTGTAACAGAAGGTGGTGAAGACATAGGTGAAGTTCTCACATGTTGCACTGATATGGGGATATCCCTTGTTAATGGTAAGGTGGTGTCTATTAATTCCAAAGACAAGCCTGAAGGTTTCAAGCCAAGGGGGCTTTGCTGTGGTTTTGTCAAAGTTAATAAACATCTCCCTCTAGATACCTGGGTGTATCTTAAGGACAAAAAGAGGAAGCTACCAGTAAAAATAGTGGAAGATATAAGGCCTGAGAAGACTGCAAGGAAAAACTTAAAAAACTTTTTATAATTTAGGAGGTGTCAAATGAAAGAGATTCAAGAATTAATTATTCCAGAGGACCTAAAATATACAAAAGAGCATGAGTGGGCAAGATTAGAGGGGGACAGGGTGCGTGTTGGAATAACTGATTTTGCCCAAGATCAACTTGGAGACATTGTGTTTGTTGAACTGCCAGAGGTGGGATCAGAATTTAATAAAGAGGAGCAGTTTGCCACTGTGGAATCGGTAAAGGCTGTATCTGAAGTATATATGCCTGTATCTGGAAAGATAGTAGAGATAAACCAGAATATTGTTGATAGCCCAGAGCTTGTAAATTCATCTCCCTATGATAAGGGATGGTTTGCTATCGTAAAGCCCAGGAACCTATCTGAATTAGATGAGCTTATGGACAACAAAGCATATCTTGAACTTTTAAAAGGAGAAGAAGAAAAATGAGGTATTTGCCACATACCCAGGACGAAATAAAAGAGATGCTAACCCTTTGCTCTGCAAGGGAATTAGAGGAACTTTTTACTACTATCCCTGAAAATTGCAAAAGAGATAAAGAATTAGATATCCCTGGTCCTTTAAGTGAATTAGAGCTATTAGACCACATAGATAAACTGGTTAAAGAGACAAAGACCACAAAGCAGGTAAAGTCCTTTATTGGAGCCGGGAGCTATGAACACTATATACCATCTGTAATACCATTTCTTTTACAGCGCTCGGAATTTTTTTACTGCCTATACCCCCTATCAACCAGAAATAAGCCAGGGGACACTTCAGGCAATCTTTGAATATCAGACCCTTATGTGCAAACTCCTTTCAATGGAAGTATCCAATGCATCCATGTATGATGGGGCAACTGGACTTGCTGAGGCAATTTTCATGGCACTAAGGGTAAAGAAAAATAAAAATCTAGTAGCCATATCGAATACCATCCATCCCCATTACAGGGAAGTCTTAAATACATATTTTGAGACAAGGGATATAAAAGTTATAGAACTTGGATATACAAAAGATGGAAGAACTGATTTAAGCAGCCTGGATAAAAAAAGAGGGTATCTGTGCAATAGCTGTTCAATCCCCAAACTTTTTTTGGGTGCATTGAAGACCTAAAATCTGTATCTGAAAAAGCAAAGGAACTTGACGCCCTCTTTATCTGTTCATTTACTGAGCCCCTGGCCTATGGCCTGTTCAGGCCGCCTGGGGAATTTGACGCAGATATTTGTTGTGGGGAAGGCCAGTCCCTTGGTCTAAACCAATCCTTTGGCGGGCCGTCCCTTGGAATATTCACGTCAAAAATGAAGTATGTGAGAAATTTACCTGGCAGACTCGTTGGCATGACAAAGGACAGAGAAGGTAAAAGGGGTTTTGTGTTGACCCTATCTACAAGGGAGCAGCACATAAGACGTGAAAAGGCCACATCAAATATCTGTTCCAACCAGGGACTTTGTGCACTTACTGCTGCAATGTATATGGCCGTTATGGGTGAGAAGGGAATAAAAGAAGTGGCCTCACAGTGCTATCACAAGACAGAATACCTAAAAAAAAGGCCTAAAAGAAGCAGGATTTAAAATTTCATTTAATTCACCTACATTTAATGAATTTGTGGTAGATTTTAATGGAAAGGGAGAAAAAAATATTCAACATACTTAAAGAAAAAAAATATAATTTTAGGCCTGCCCATAAAAAAAATTTTATCCTGAGCTAAATGAACCATATCTAATAGCAGTAACAGAGACCAAGACAAAAGAAGATCTGGACACCTTAATCAGGGAGGTTTCATCATGTTAAAGGAATATAATGCCCAGGGAACCACAGGCTTTTAATGGAAGAGGTACTCCTGTGGGAGACCGGGAAAAAGGGCAGAATAGGTTACAGCCTGCCTGCTTTAGATGTTGATGAAGATAGTAACATCCCCGGGGAACTTATAAGAGATAAGCTAGATATACCTGATTTGAGTGAAGTAGATGTGGTAAGACATTATACGCGCTTATCTACATGGAATTTTGGAGTGGACACAGGGACATATCCCCTTGGATCGTGCACAATGAAATACAATCCAAAAATCAACGAACAGATAGCATCAATGGATGAATTTTCAAAGGTGCATCCTCTATTTCCCGAAGATATGTCCCAGGGACCCCTAAAGCTCATGTACCATCTTCAAGAGCTTTTAAAAGAAATAACAGGACTGGATGGAGTAACCTTGCAACCTGCAGCAGGGGCCCATGGGGAATATACTGGAGTTCGAATTATATATGCGTACCACAAAAAAAAACGGCACACCAAAGAAAAAGATGCTCATCCCTGACACTGCCCATGGAACCAATCCAGCATCCTCTGCAATATGTGGTTATGAACCTGTAAAGATCAAGTCTAATGAGCAGGGTATCTTATCAGTTGAAGAAGTTGATAAATACATGGATGAAGATACTGCAGGGATTATGGTAACCAATCCCAATACCCTGGGACTTTTTGAAGAGAATATAAAGGAAATAGCAGATATTATCCACAAAAGGGGAGGTCTGGTATATTGCGATGGCGCGAACCTGAATGCAATTATGGGGATAGTTGACCTCAAAAAAATCGGGGATTGATGTTCTCCATATAAATCTCCACAAGACCTTTTCCGCTCCACATGGAGGAGGAGGCCCTGGCTCTGGTCCTGTGTGTGTAAGAGATCATTTAGTTGAATTCTTGCCTATACCAAGGATAATAGAGCAAGATGGGAAATATTTACTCTCTTATGACCACCCAGACAGTATTGGAAGGGTCCACTCCTTTTATGGAAATTTTTCTGTTATGGTAAAGGCCTATTGTTATATACTATCAATGGGAAATCTACTTAAAAAAAGTAAGTGAACTTGCTGTATTAAATGCAAACTACATAAAAGAACAGCTAAAGGATACCCTTTATTTGCCCTATGATAGACCATGTATGCATGAGTGTGTTTTTACTGATAAAAATTTAGCAAAGTATAAGGTAACTACACTGGATCTAGCAAAAAGGTTGATTGACTATGGATTTCATCCACCTACTATATATTTCCCACTTGTTGTGCATGGAGCAATAATGATAGAGCCAACAGAAACAGAATCAAAGGAAAACCTTGACAGGTTTATCTGGGCTATAAAACAGATAGTAAAAGAGGCAGAACAAAATCCTGAGATTTTAAAAGAAGCACCACAAAATACAAAGGTAAAGAGGTTAGATGAAGTTCTGGCAGCAAGAAAGCCCATTTTAAAGGGATATTAACAATGTCTCATATACATAGAGAATGTAAAATCTATATTATTAAAGAACCAGTTGGATATGAGAAAATATGGAAAATTCAAAAGCACATTGTAGCAGAAAAAACAAATAGACTAAATAGGGAGGATGTCTTATTAATACTTGAGCACAAATCTGTTTACACCATAGGAAAAAACGGAAATAGATCTAATTTCCTTATTTCTGAAGAATTTATAAAAAATAAGGGAATAGATCTATATGAAATAGAACGTGGTGGAGATATTACATATCATGGTCCAGGTCAGATAGTTGTATATCCAATTTTTAACCTAAAATCACTAAAGATAGGTGTAAAGGATTTTGTATATCTACTTGAAGAAGTGATGATAGAAACAGCAAACTCATTTGGCATTGTCCTTACTAGAAGGGATATAAATAGGGGTGTTTGGTATAAGGATAAAAAAATCGGATTTATTGGGATATCAATTAAAAAAGGTATCACCTATCATGGCATTGCCCTGAATGTCTCCATGGATTTAACACCATTTTCCTGGATAAATCCATGTGGACTCAGGGGAGTTGAACTAACTGATTTCTCAAACATCATAGGAAAAGTTATTGATATAAATAAAGCCAAAGAAATTATAAAGGAGAAGTTTGTAGATGTTTTTAATATAAAGCCAGTTTTAACACAATATCTAACAACCCAGGATATAAATTATGAATCCTTTAAATTCACATCAGAAAAAGCCAGAGTGGCTTAAAAAAAAAGCTCCCCTCCTCTCCCTGCTTTGGGAGGACAAAATCCTTTTTAGAGAAAAATCACTTAAATACAGTTTGTGAAGAGGCAAGGTGTCCCAACAGGTGGGAGTGCTTTACCAAGGGCACTGCCACCTTTTTGATTATGGGACCATACTGCACAAGGAACTGCAGGTTTTGTTCTGTGGAGCACAAAAAGCCTGTACCCTTAAGAGAAGATGAACCATATGGTATTTTAGAATTTATAGAAAAGATGTCTCTGAAATATGTGGTAATAACTTCTGTTACCAGAGATGATTTAGAAGATGGGGGTGCATCACATTTTGCAAAAATAATAAAACTCATTAAGCAAAATTGTCCAGGAGTAGGGGTGGAGGTGCTTGTGCCTGATTTTTTGGGAAACATATCTTCCTTAAAAACCGTATTAGAGGCAAAGCCAGATGTTTTTAACCACAATGTGGAAACAGTAAAAAGATTATATAACAAGGTAAGACCTGGAGCAGATTATGGTAGATCAATTGGATTGCTAAAAAAATGCCAAAGACATTGCCCCAGACATTCCAACAAAATCAGGCATTATGGTGGGTCTTGGTGAAACCATAGAAGAACTTGTAGAAACTTTTTTTTGACCTGAAAAACTCAGGTGTGGATATTTTAACCATTGGACAATATTTAAGACCCACCAAGAGACAGGTGGAGGTATCAAAGTATTACCATCCCCAAGAATTTATAGAACTGGAAAGGACAGGCAAAAAGATTGGATTTAAGGAGGTTGTCTCAGGGGTGTTTGTTAGAAGTTCATACAGGCCCATGAGACATTTATTAACATAAAAGCCTAAAATAGGAGGGGTTATGAGAATAGGTTGCCCAAAAGAGATCAAAAACAACGAATTCAGGGTGGGCTTAACACCAGCTGCGGCAAGGGCCTATGTGGAAGCAGGACATGAAGTCTTTATACAAAAAGGAGCAGGAGTGGGATCTGGAATAGAAGATAAGGAATACCAGGCAGTTGGTGCAAAGATCTTGGAAACTGCAAAAGATGTCTGGGACATAGCTGAGATGATAGTCAAGGTAAAGGAACCTTTGCCTGATGAATATGAGCTCATGAGACCTTCTCAAATTTTATATACATATTTTCACTTTGCAGCGGACAAAGAGCTGACCAAGGCATGCATGGAAAGGGAAATAATTGCAATTGCCTATGAGACTGTCCAGGAGACAGATGGTTCTCTCCCCCTTTTAAAACCCATGAGCGAGGTAGCAGGGAGAATGGCACCACTTATGGGGGCATATTTTCTGGGAAAACCTCGTGGAGGAAGAGGTATCCTGACCACAGGGGTTCCTGGGGTATTTCCTGCAAATGTGCTTATTATAGGTGGTGGTACTGTAGGTACCAATGCAGCCAAAACTGCAGCAGGGCTTGGTGCAAATGTTACGGTCTTAGATATAAATGTGAACACATTGGAACATCTTGAAAATATCCTTCCTCCAAATGTATTTACCCAATTTAGCAACGCCCATAACCTGGAAGTTGCCCTGCAAAAGGCAGACATGGTGGTTGGTGCAGTCCTAATCCCTGGGGCCAAGGCTCCAAAATTGATCACAAGGGAGCATCTAAAGATCATGAAACCTGGTTCAGTGATCGTTGATGTATCAATTGACCAGGGTGGGTGTGCAGAGACCTCTAAACCAACTACCCACAGTGATCCTGTATTTGTGGTGGATAATATAGTTCACTACTGCGTTGCAAATATGCCTGGTGCCTATGCAAGGACTTCTACCTTTGCCTTAAACCACGCAACAATAAAATATGGTCTGGAAATAGCAAATAAAGGAGTAAAAAAAGGCCTGCCTTGAAAACCCAGCTATCTGTAAGGGACTGAATATGGTCAAAGGAAAGCTTACCTGTGGACCTGTTGCAATGGCCTTTGAAATGGAAGATGCTTGCATACTACCAGAAAAGGCCCTGGAATTGATCTAAATTTTTTTAATCCTCAAGCCAAAATTAGTTGAAAAAAAAACAAATTTGGTTTAAATATCCCATTTAAATTTTTAATAAAGACAGTATTGTCAAAAATCATGAACATAAAAGTAGATGAAATAAATTTAGAAATTATAAAAGAGCTGAGGGAAGGTAGAAAGTCGTTTAAGAAAATAGCTAAGAAACTTGGCATTACAGAAAATACTGTAAGGGCCAGGGTTAAGAAAATGGTGGATGCAGGTCTGCTATCTATAGAAGGCCTGGTTGATATTGAGGGAATACCTAATCACCAGTTGGTAATAATAGGTGTGAAATTAAAGACCACTGACATGTTCAAAAAAAGGAGAAGAATTTAGCAGACTTAGAGGTGTTGTATCTGTAAGTGTAGTAACTGGAAGGTATGATCTCATGTTATTTGTCATATTCAACGATAAATATGGTCTCAAAGAATTTTACGCAGAAGAAGTGAGCAAAATAGAGGAGGTCCAGTCACTTGAGACCTTTGTGATTTATAAAGGGTATAATGTTAGGGTTCCATATGTATTGTAGGTTAAAAATTTCTAACCAAGATTTAAGGAGGACCTTATTATGATGGATTTGTTAAATGCCCTGGACAGTTTCATGTGGGGTAAGTACATGATGGTTGCCTTATTTTTCACAGGTATCCTGCTTACCATTAGATATCGTGGCATTCAATTTAGAAAACTGGGTTTAGCCCTAAAACTCGCCTTTACAGGTGCATCCTTTAAATCCAAGGCAAAGGGTGAAGGGGACATCACCCCTTTTCAGGCATTGATGACCACCCTAGCTGCAACAGTGGGTAATGGAAACATAGCTGGTGTTGCAACAGCAATTGCCTTAGGCGGTCCTGGTGCAGCTCTCTGGATGTGGATCACTGCCCTGGTGGGTATGGCCACAAGGGCCACAGAGGCACTTTTAGGTGTCAAATACCGCAGAAAGGCAGAAGATGGCACTATGATTGGTGGTGCATTTTACTATTTGGAGGATGGGGCTTCTCAATTTTTGGGAAAACCCATTGGAAAAATCCTGGCCATTGCCTTTGCATTTTCAGGTATGATTGCTGCATTTGGTATTGGATGTATGGTTCAATCAAACAGTGTAGCCCTATCAGTTGCAAAGCTCTTTCATATACAAAATGTAACAACAAGTAACTATATTGTTGGGATAATTTTGGCTGTATTTACAGCCGCAGTAATCTTGGGTGGTATCCAGAGATTGGGACAGGTTACAGAATTCTTTGTTCCTTTTATGGCCATTATCTATATCTCTGGTGGACTTCTCGTAATCCTTCTAAACATTGGAAATATTGGCACTGCCCTGGCAATTATTTTTAAGAGTGCATTTACTGGTCAGGCTGCAGTTGGTGGATTTGCAGGGGCAACTGTTGCAAAGGCACTTCAATTTGGTGTTGCAAGGGGAATCTTTTCAAATGAAGCAGGTCTTGGTACTGGTTCTTTGGCCCATGCTGCAGCAAAGACCGCTGATCCTGCAAGGCAGGGACTTGTTGGAATGGTTGGTACCTTTATTGATACCATTGTCACATGTTCAATTACTGCCCTTGCAATTGTTATGACTGGGGTTTGGTCAAATGGAGAAACTTCAACAGCCCTTACAATCTCTGCATTTAGTTCCACACTGGGGACTGCAGGTGCTTACATAGTAACTATTGGCTCAGCTCTATTTGGATATTCCACAATCCTTGGATGGTCCTATTATGGTGAGCAATGCACAGAATATCTTTTTGGCTCCAAGACCAATATTCCATACAGGATACTTTTTGTAATAGCTGCCTTTATTGGTGCAGTTGCAAAACTGTCATTTGTATGGACATTATCAGATGTCTTAAATGGCTTTATGGCAATTCCAAACTTAGTGGGTCTTATAGTGCTAAGCGGTGTTGCAGCCAGGACCATGGATGAGTACTTGGATAAAATGAAATCAGGTCAAGCATAAAAATTAGAGGGGGCGTCTTTAAAGCCCCCTTTTCTAAAATATTGTGGATATATTTTCTTTCTCAAAAATAAATAGATATAAAAAAATAGTACTTACCCTGGCAAAATACGGATTTGAAGATATTGTATCTAGACTACAAACCTTATATCCATTCAAGATATCCCCTAAAAAAACAAAAGAGATACCAAAAGATACCTATAAAAGGATTAGGCTGGTACTTGAAGAGCTTGGTCCCACTTTTGTTAAATTTGGACAGATCCTGAGCCTTAGAACAGATTTAATACCAGTTGAACTGGCAAATGAACTAAGTCAGCTTCAAGATATGGTGGAAGGGGAGCCATTCCACGTAATTGTTGTTCAAATAGAAAAAAACCCTACAAAATAAGGTGGATGAAATCTTTTCTTATATAAGTCCTGATCCAATTGCTGCAGGTTCCCTTGCCCAGGTCCATGGGGCTATTTTAAAAAAAAGAAAATATCCATGTTGCCATAAAAATCAAACGGCCTAACATTGAAAATACAATAAAGACAGATCTGGCAATCCTGGAAGAGATTGCAAATGTAATCAATGAAAAAAAATAGAGCTTTTAAAGGTCTACAGCCTTCCAGAGATAGTTCAAGAAATAAAAAAAGATGATATTAAATGAACTGGATTTTAAAAGAGAGGTCAGAAATATCAACATAGCTTCTCATAATTTTAGAGATGACAACAAATTTTATTTGCCAAAGATATTTGGAGAGTATTGCACCAGGGAAATCATTGTAATGGAAAAATTAAAGGGGAAAAGCCTAAAAATAGCTATTTCCAACATGGATTTTGATACCAGAAAAAAAAGTAGCCCATCAACTCCTTGATATTTTTATAAAACAAATCTTTGAACACGGTTTTTTCCATGCAGACCCACATCCTGGAAATATCTTTATATTAGAAGACAATAGAATCTCTTTACTTGATTGGGGCATGACTGGAAGACTATCTAAGTCCATTAGATTTAAATTAATTGACTTGGTAGAAGGAGTTGTTAAAAAGGATATAGAACAGGTAATGGATGTGGTCCTCTATATGTGTTACCAGAGCCAAACCTCTGACTTAATCACCCTATCCATGGAAATTCAGGATTTTATTGATGAGTACTATTCCCTTGCATTAAAAGATATTCACCTGGGAAAGATGCTGATGGAAATAACCACCATATTGCACAGACACAAGATGCGAATCAGACCTGAGGTTGCAGTGTTAATCAAGGCCTTTGTTACAAGTGAAGGATCAGGTAGACTCATCTATCCCGAGGTTGACGTAATATCTGAACTAAAACCATATGTAAAAAAAGTTAGTGTTAACAAAGATGTCTCCATCAAACATGTACTTTGAATTTAAAAAGGGGATATCTTCATTCCTACTTTTAAAAGAATATCCAAGAAAAATAGATAGACTCTTAGATAAACTGGACCAAAACAAGCTATCAATTGGGTTTGAACACAAAAAAATTGGACAATCTAATAAAGACATTGGATAGGATAACAAACAGGTTGACCCTTGCCCTTTTAACTGCAGCAATGATACTTGGATCTTCTATAATAATAACAACAAAAATTCCCCCACTCTTATTTGGATACCCTTTAATTGGACTAATTGGCTATCTATTTTCAGCCTTTTTTTGGAGCATGGGTAATCTTTGATATTATAAGGCGAAAAAAAATTTTAAATCTGGGGAATCAATATGGATCAATTAAATAATTTTAACTTTCAGGAAATAGAACACTTCTTTAAAGTGTTGATGGAACACAATCCAGTTTTGGTGTGTTTTAAGGATAAAGATGGAAGATGGATTTTTGCAAATAAATATACATTAGAACTTTTTGGTTTAACTGAGATAGATTACAGGGGAAAGACAGACCTGGATTTAATAGAATACGCTCCTTTTCATAAACAGACATTTGAATATTGCACAGTAACAGATAAAATATCCTGGGAAAATAGACATATTACAAAAACAATAGAAAAGATTGAAAGGCCAAATGGGGAAGATGTCTTCCTTGAACTTCTTAAGATACCTTTGTTTCACAAAAATGGAACTCCCAAAGGACTAATAGTAGTTGGGAATAATGTCACGGAATTTATTGAGAAGAACAATAGATTAACATTAAAAAAATCAACTTTTAATCCAGGCAGAAAAAGTAGCAAAAATGGGAAGCTGGCTCTGGAATATAAATTCAAATGAAGTAGAATTATCAGAGGGAATTAAAACACTTCTCAATATAAAAGTTGAAAAAAATAGGATTCCCAAGGAAAGATTTTTAGAGTTTTTCTCTGAGGATGAAAAGAAATTCTTAAAAGAAAATATATTTAATCAAAAAGATTTTACCACCTGTGGATTTCAAAGAATATTTAAAAAAAGATCTTGTCTTTTTTAGGCATTTTATATCCTGCATTACAGATCTTAATTACGACCAATCAGTCATAGGGATAATCCAGGATATAACAGATATATCGAATATGTCATATAAACTCCAACTTGCCACTATAATATTTAACAAGGCACTGGAGGGAGTAGTTATAACCGATCCTGAAGGAACTATAATTGATGTAAATCCAGCCTTTACTAAAATAACAGGTTATACAAAACAAGAGGCAATTGGCAAAAATCCCAGAATACTTAAATCAAATAAACATCCTCCTGAATTTTATAAGAAGATGTGGGAGGACTTAACTAAAAAAAAGGGTGGTGGGAAGGTGAAATATGGAACAGGAGGAAAAATAAAGAAGTTTATCCTGAAATATTATCAATACATGCCATTAAAAACAGAAATGGAAAAACTATTAATTATGTATCTGTATTTTACGATCTAACAACCCAGAAAAGAATAGAGGAGGAATCAAAATTTTTTCGTTTTTACGATCCATTAACTGGTCTTATGAACAGAGAGTTCTTTGTAACCAAGATAAGGGAGTTAACAGAAAAAAAAAGAAAAGGAGAGGTTTTGTATAATTATTGCAGATATTGATGACTTTAGACAACTAAATGAAATTTATTCATATACCCTGGGAGATCAAATATTAATAGCAAAAAGCAAAGGACTTATCAACCTCTTTGATAAAGAGCACGTTGCAAGGATAGGAGAAGATACTTTTGCTATTATTTATAAATTCAATAAGCTGTCAAATATTGAAGAGGCAATCCGCAAGATGAAGTCGAATTCTTACGAAGTGGTATTAGAAGGCATTAAATTAAACCTGACCTGCTCCTATGGAATCAGCATATATCCTGATGATGCAACTGATGCAAACGACCTGTTGAGATATGCAGAGTCTGCTTTAAGTCTTGCAAGAAAAAAAAGGCCCAGGTAACTATATGTATTTTAATAGAGACTTTCTAGAAAGATCTCAAAAAAAGATTCTCAACTATAGAGGAGTTGAAAAAGGCAATAGAAGCACAGGAGTTCGTACCCTTTTATCAACCCAAAGTAGATGCCAGTTCTGGGAAAATTAAAGGTTTTGAAGCCCTTGTAAGATGGATTAAACCTGACGGTTCTATAGTTCCCCCAGCACAGTTCATCCCCCTTGCTGAAGAAACAGAACTAATAGTCCCCATGACTATAAATATGGCGAGAAAGATAGCAAAAGATATGAGCATAATTTTAAAAAAAATTTCATAAGAAAAAAAATAAAATGTGCCATAAATCTATCTGTGTGTTGTATAAACAAGATTAATTGGCTTGAGTATTTTCAAAAATTATCTAGAGAATTCCATATTCCACTTAGCAGTTTTGAAGTAGAGGTCACAGAGACCATGGTAATGACAGATGAAGTGGAAATAATAAACCAGCTTAATATCCTATCACAAAACAATATAACTATTTGCCTGGATGACTTTGGTACAGGATATTCTTCACTATCTTTTTTTAAAAAGGCTTCCAGTGGGCCTTGTAAAGATAGATAAATCTTTTATCAATAACCTAACCTCTTCAATAGATGACCAGAATATAGTAAAGGCGATAATTGAAATGAGCAAGGCATTGGGCAAAAAGGTATGTGCCGAAGGGGTAGAGACTCAAGACCAACTGAATATATTAAGGATTTTGGGCTGTGATCAAATACAGGGATATTATTTTAGTCCCCCTGTAAATTTTGAAAGCACACTTAACTTACTAAATAGATTCAGTTAAATTCACACACTTATAGCCAGGTTTATCACTTTGATAACTCTGGGTCAGGAGGAGACCATATGGACAGAGGAGAAGCATTAAAAATTTTAACCAATCACATCCATGAAAAGTCTTTAATATTCCATTCCCTAGAGACAGAGGCTGTAATGAAGGCACTGGCCAAACACTTTTCTGAAGATGAAAATTTGTGGGGAATTACAGGTCTACTTCACGATATTGATTATGAACAAACCAAAGACAACCCTGAAAAACACGGTTTTATTGCAACTGAAAAAATCTTAAAAGACAAACTCCCTGGGGATGCGTTACATGCCATTGCTGCCCATAACATGGAATACACCGGGGTACAACCTGAGACAAAAATGGATTTTGGGCTAAGATGTGGAGAAACTGTAACAGGACTAATCAGGCCAATGCCTTAGTTAGACCAACAAAGATGAAGGGAATGAAGGTTAAGAGCTTAAAGAAAAAGATGAAAGATAAAAGCTTTGCAGCAAATGTATCCAGGGAAAGGATAATGGAATGCGAAAAACTAGGCCTTGAATTGAGTGAATTCTTGCAAATCGCAATATCTGCGATCTCGGATATAGCAGAAGAAGTTGAGCTGGTTTAATTTTATCTTTATAGCTATGATTTAAAGATAAGTGAATATAAGACACTTTCTGTAAAATCAATGGATGTAATAGACGCAAGTTCAATACCAATTGCATCCACTGAAGGCCTGATTTTCCCGGGCATTAAACATCTTTGATTAATTTCAAACGCACAGTTTACACACAAGTTGCAACTCCCAGGAAACAGAGAAAAGCTATAAGGATTACCCATGGAAAATAGTTCTTTTTCCCTATGTAAAAGGTAATGGATAATATTTCTTTTATCCTGTTCAAAATTTTCTCTACTTACTAAAAATTTTATTAAAATTGCTGTACTATAACTTTTAACCCAATTTCTCGCCTCTTTCCACGAAGGAACAAAGGGAGGACATGTTGGCCGGGCCCCATGCATGGGACATGAGACACATTTCCATACAGGACGTGGGGATACAACTATTTTACCAGTGGATATTTCTTCTTCAAAGACTATTTTTACTGATGAACTGTCCATGTCATGGAAGGATAAATAAATTAAAGTTAATTTACAATAAGTTTTTAAGCAGGTAAAGATATGGATCAAGGATGCATTTTTTTGTAATTCAAAAAATTTTCTTAAAACTCATTTAATCTATTCTGGAATCAATCTATACGCCATATTTGATAGCTATCCAGTGTCTCCAGGACACGCACTTGTTGTTCCTAAAAGACATATACCTTCTATGTTTGATTTAACTACCAATGAATGGAGGGAACTATTTAATATCCTGATAATTGTGAAAAAATTGATTGAGCAAAAAGATTTAAAAGGACTATACATTGAATTAATAAAAAACTCCAAAGATAAAAAAAGCCAACTTCTTTTACAATAATATGCTAAAAAAAACTTAACAAAAATTCAAGAATAGAAGGTTATAATATTGGTATTAATGAAGGAGAAGTTGCAGGACAGACAATTGATCACCTGCATATCCACATTATCCCCCGTTATCTAAACGATGTCCCCAATCCCATAGGGGGTGTGAGGAATGTAATACCTGAACTGGGAGACTATAAAAAAAGAAATTTTCCCATCTAAATAACAATAGAAAAAAATTAACTATCCTGGACTTTATTTCTTCTTGCAAATCTAGCTAGATATCTATAACATTTGGCTCTTGGGAAATTACTGTAAACTTAACCAAAGTTTTATAAACTTGGGTTAAAAGGGGTATTAGATGCTTAACAAAGACCTTCTCAAAAGATATGCAAGGGTGCTGTTTTGGGGGCTTGAGACAGCAAGACTGGATAAATTCTCCAAAGAAGACATAATTTTAGTTAGATACGACCTGCCTGGAAGGGAGCTTGCGAGCGTTGTATTTAGTGAGGTATTAAAAAGAAAGATGTATCCTATCCAGAGGATAACCCTCTCTCCTTCAATGGAATATTCCTTCTATTTAATTGGTGATGAGGATCAAATATCTTTTATACCACCTGGAGAAAAAGAACTCTTCAGCAATTTAAATGGCCTTATCTCTATTCTGGCACCAGAGTCCCTTACCCATTTAAAAGACGTTGATCCAGGGAAAATTGGGAGGTCCCTTATATCTAGAAAGTTCTTAAGGGACATTTTAGATGAGAGGGAAAATAAAGGCCTTTTTTCATGGACCCTGTGTTTAATGCCAACAGATGAGCTCGCTAAAAATGCAGGCCTTAGCATCTCTGAATATACAGACCAAATCATTAAGGCATGCTATTTAGATTATGAAGAGCCAGAAAAAAAAATGGCAGGAAATATTTGAAAATGCAAAACACATAAAGGAATTTCTAAATTCCCTTGAAATAGATACCCTACACCTTGAATCTGAAAGGTGCGATTTATATGTAACTCCTGGTAAAGACAGGAGATGGATTGGAATATCAGGACACAATATCCCCAGCTTTGAGATCTTCACCTCTCCAGATTGGCGGGGCACAAAAGGTGTTTTTTACATGGACCAACCTTCATTTAGATCTGGGAACCTGATAAAAGGGCTTAAGTTAGAATTTAATGAAGGTAGGGTTGTTAAATTCACTGCACAAGAAGGGGAACTTTTTGTGGAAAAACAGATCCATGTAGATGACAATGCATGTAAAATTGGAGAATTCTCATTAACTGACAAGAGATTTTCAAGGATAGATAGGTTCATGGCACACACCCTTTATGACGAAAATTTTGGAGGGAAACAGGGCAATTGTCACATTGCACTTGGCGCTTCATATGCTGAAACATATGTCCATGGAGGAGAAAAATTAACCAGAGATTTGAAAGAGGAGTTGGGATTTAACGACTCTGCCCTCCACTGGGACCTAGTGAACACTGAACAGAAAAAGGTAACAGCCCACTTAAGGGGCGGAGGTAAAAGGGTAATCTACCAGGATGGTGTGTTTGCCATATAACTTTATTACCTTAGGGAGCTTATAGTTTAATGCATGAGATGTCCATTGCTCAGGGGATTATGGATATAGTTAAACAGGAGATGTCAAAAAAATAACATGAAAATTCTCCTGAAGGTCAAGATCAGGACAGGTAAATTAAATGCAATTGTACCAGAGGCACTACAGGTGTGTTTTGATATATTACTCCAGGACACCCCATGGCCTGGTGCCATGTTGGAGATAGAAACAGTGCCAATTAAACTCAAGTGTTCAGGCTGTTCCCATGTTTTTTTACCACAAGACCAGGAATTTATAGGTTCAATAATACAGGCCCCATGCCCAAAATGTGGAGCTGAAGTTGGACACCAAATAATCTCTGGGAAAGAGCTTTTAATTGAATATATTGAAGCAGAATAAAAGGAGTAAGAAGCATGAAAATTCCAGTAATTAGGAAAATCTTGGAAATAAACGAGGAAAAAGCCAGTGAACTAAAGCAAAAATTCGACAAAAACAATACCCTTGTACTCAACTTAATCAGTTCCCCTGGAGCTGGAAAAACCACCTTACTGGTAAGAACCTTATCAGCTTTAAAGGAAGAGTTTTCCATGGGGGTTATAGAAGGGGATATCCAGACCACTACAGATGCTGAAAAGATTGCAAAGACAGGAGTTCAGACTGTTCAAATAAACACAGAAGGTGCATGCCATTTAGACAGCAAAATGATCTATGCAGCAACAGAAAAGATGGACATTGATGGACTCGACATCCTTTTTGTTGAAAATGTTGGAAATCTGGTCTGTCCTGCTGAGTTCAAGGTTGGAGAAGACTATAAAATAGCACTCTTAAGTATCCCAGAAGGCGATGACAAGCCAGAGAAGTATCCCTTGCTCTTCTCAGAGGCCAGGGTACTGCTCTTAAATAAGATTGACCTACTTCCCTATCTTGATTTTGATGTGGAAAAAGTAAAAAAACGTAGTCAAATCCTTAAATAAAGATATTGAGATATTCATGGTTTCTGCCAAAACAGGAGAAGGATTTGATGATTGGCTAAATTGGCTTAAAATGAAAGTAAAAGGAAAAAAAAGAAATATAACAAAAAAACAAAAAGGCAGAGGAATTATTCCTCTGCCTTTTTAATATCCATTCACTATGACTCAATGGGGATCTTCTTGCCCCTTGCCTCTTCTTTTTTGGGTAGTCTGATTTCCAGCACACCATTTTTAAATTTTGCAGAGACCTTGGATTCGTCAATCTCTGTGGGTAATGGTATGGACCTATAGAATGAACCATAGCTGCACTCAATCCTGTGGAAATTGTCCTTTTTCTCCTCTTCTTCTAATTTCTTTTCTCCCTTTAAAATCAATGTGTTATTTTGAATTGTCAGTTCTACATCCTTTGGATCAAGACCCGGTAGCTCTGCCCTGACCTTGACCTCCTTTTCGTTTTCACTAATGTTCACAGCGGGATATGTTACATCTCTAAATAGAGAGAAATTAAAGGGATCCCTCCACAGATTCTCCATAAGATCAAAGATAGATTCTGTCTTTGCTACGTCGTTCTCCTTCCTCAGTGCTGGCAGAAACCTTAATCCTAACATATCCCATCACCTCCTTTTATAGGTTTTCTTGCTCTTTCTAATATTAGAAATAAAAGGGAGGTGACAAAAGTCAAGGGCTATTTATAAAATTTTATTCCATAATATTCCAAATATTTTGCATAGTTAAACCACTATCCACAGCCTCTTTTATCTTATTTTCATTCCCCATAACCACAACCACGCCCCTTTCTTTTAGATGCGATATATACTCTGCAAAGGACTTAAAGTCAGATTTTTTTGCATGATAGAACTTCATCCCTTATTTTTTTTGTCTTCTATCTACACTATCACCCACAATATATCTCATCAATGCAACAAGCCCTTTGGCATCTGGAAGTCTATATGCATCAATATCTGACATGGTGCCAATAATTGCCTTTTCAATCTCTGAATCATCAATTTCTATTTTCTTTAAATAATTGGCAGTTTCATCGTATACTTTTAATGTGTTCAAACAATTTGGATCCCTGTATGAAACAAAATTAAGTATTTTTGAGAACCTATCCAGACTTATAAAACCTCCATATGCACCACCTTCCACCCTCACTTTGTTCCAGATATATGTATTTCTAAGATAGCGTGATACAACCAGGTGAGATCCCTTAAATTCATATCCCACATCCTTTAAATTCATTCCCTTGCCAACATAATTTACCTCTGCAGGCAAGACCATACCCTCATTTCCCTCCACAGTCTGGTATATCATCTTGTGAATATATTTATTAGTAGTAGAAATTTCTCTACCCAATTGATTTATATGGGAATCTGCCTAGATATAAGGTCTCCATCACCTGTTAAATTAAAAATTATATTAGATGAATGGTATAGACACTTAAATGTTTCTTCTAGATCATTTAATACCCCATCAAAATTATTCTGGACCCTATTTATCAAGTATCTTAAAAACAACAAATAACTTACACCACCTATTTGTTCATTTATCCAACCACTTAGGTCCAATTTGGCCTTGAGCCTTGTGGAAACAACCATATGACCTGCTGGTATGAGCATAGTTTCTAATTTTGCCTTTTCCTGCATCAAAATCTGCAAAAATCTCTCTTTATTACCAAGGGAGGGTTGGGTAAAAATTTCTGTTAAAATAGCAAACAGATCAGATATATTGTTTTTAAGGACCTTTGATCTAATAAATAGATATCCAACACTTTCTCCTTCTACATCCCTTGATACAAAGGTCTCGTGATGAATACCTCCTGTCTTTGCCTGTATGAGTTTATCCAGAGATACATAGTCGTGTTTTTTTTGTGCCCATTTCAGCTAGTGCACGACCAATTAGATTAACATATCCAAGATATTTTTGGGGAACTGATTTTAGGTCAAAAGCTATGTCAACATATAAGATATTATTGGTATTTATATCGTGTAATAAAACATCCCCATATTGGTCTTAGATACAGTTGTTGGGATTTCTTTTTCTTCCCTGTGAATATCCTTTATCTTAATATGAGGAATCTTCGATAAATCTTCTTTTCTGTCTTCCTTTTTCTGATAATCTTTTAATCTGTTTAAATCGTCCAGTAAAACCTTTTTGTCTTGTATATTAGATAGAATCCTCTCAACCCTCTTTTGTTCCTGTATGGCCAACTCTTTTGCAAGCTCCTGTTTGGGAAGTAATTTTACAGTTGTCCTGTGGGTATTATTTAAAAAGTATTTTGCAACTAATTCCTCAAATATCCTCTCACCTTGAGCAATATTTTGCTTAATTAAGTTCAAAGGTTTTTCAAAACAAAGGGTTAGAAGGGGATCTTCTTCGTATAGCCATGTGGCTAATACCTTAAACATTACTACAAGTCCCCTTGGATAGTTACCAGTATTTAGTTCCCTTAAATCAAATTCAAAACTATTTATAGCAGCATCTACTAAGTCTTCTGAAAAATTGTTTTTATATGTATCTTCCAGTGTCTTGTTTACTATACTCCACACTTTTTTTAAAATCTTTACCATCAATACCTTTGAGCCCTGTTGAAAAATACATCTGCCTTAAGCCTTCTTCCAGTCCAACACCACACAGCCCTTCTCCAAGACCAGATTCTATTAGATTTTTTTTTAAGTACAGATGAATCCATATTGATGAGCAAATACTCAAGTATCTGCATCCCAAAGTTGATATATAAAAGAGAAGTCTCATCAACGAGCCAGTTAAAGGTGATAAATGACTTTGATCCATCAGAAGCAGGATAGAAATACTCAAACTCCCTGGGATGGGTAAATTTATTTTGCAAGGAAATAGTGGAAGATATCTTTTTTTTCGTCAAAATTTGTCAAATACTCATCTAGAATTTTGAGTCTTTCTTCCTCAGGGTCATTGCCCCAAAAAAATATCCTTGAGTTGGAGGGATGATAATAGGTCTTGTGGAACTGGATAAAATCTTCGTATGTTAGATTTACAATTTCATCTGGATGTCCCCCAGAGTCAAAACCATAGGGGGTCATTGGAAATAGGGTTTGTTGGGAATATTCCATTAACATGGAATCAGGGGATGAATATGCCCCTTTCATCTCATTGTAAACAACACCAACTATTTTTGCCTTGTTTAAATCCTCTCCTTCTACCTCTAAGTGCCATCCTTCCTGCAGAAATATTTCCTTTGTTAGGAGTGGATTAAAAACAGCATCTAAGTACACATCTACCAGGTTATAGAAATCCTTTTCATTTTGGGAGGCTACAGGATATACAGTTTTGTCTGGAAATGTTAGTGCATTTAAAAATGTTTGCATAGAACCCTTTAAAAGCTCAACAAAAGGCTCTTTAACTGGATATTTCTTAGATCCACAAAGAACTGAATGTTCTAAAATATGGGCAACACCTGTTGAATCCCTGGGGGGAGTCCTAAAAGCAATTCCAAAGACTTTATTTTCATCGTCATTTTGAATGGAAAGTATCTCTGCACCATTTTTTTTATATCTATAAAAATTTGCAATTGAATTTAACTCCTTTATCTCTCTTGTCCAAATTAAATCAAATTTATCTTTTAACATACTAATCTCCAATTAGTTTAAATTAAAAATTGAGCGTCCCAGGGGTCCTTGGAAAGGGGATCACATCCCTTATGTTTGATACTGATGTCAAAAACATAACAAGCCTATCAAATCCAAGTCCAAAACCAGAATGCGGAGCTGTTCCATAACGCCTTAAATCTAGATACCACTCATAATCATCTCTATTTATTCCCAGTCTATTCATATTTTCAATAAGCACATCAAGCCTCTCTTCCCTTTGACTTCCCCCAACTACCTCTCCCACCTTTGGCAGCAAGATATCCATTGCAGCAACTGTTTTATTATCGTCATTTAGCCTCATATAAAAGGGTTTTATCTCCTTTGGATAATTATACACAACCACAGGACCTTTAAAATATATTTCAGTTAAATACTTCTCATGTTCTGTCTGCAAATCCTCACCCCATTTGGGTTGAAACTGAAAGTGAACTCTTTTGTCTGCCTCACTTAAAACAGATATGGCCTCACTGTATTCTATTCTCCTAAAGGCTCACAGATCACCTTCTCAAGTCTGGGTTTTAAGTCCTTGTCTAAAAATCTTGAAAATAATTCAATGTCATCTAATCGAGTCTCCAGAACTCCTTTAACCACGTATTTTATAAGTTCCTCAGCAAGATCAATATCATCATCCAGGTCAAAAAAACGCCATCTCAGGCTCTACCATCCAGAATTCTGCCGCATGTCTTGGTGTATTTGAATCTTCTGCCCTAAAGGTAGGCCCAAAGGTGTAAACCCTTCCAAGTCCAAGACAGATAGCTTCTGCAGTGAGTTGTCCTGAAACTGTTAAGTATGCATCTTTTTTAAAAAAAAGGTATCCTTTTTCTCTCCTTTTTTTAATTACCTGAAATAGTTCCCCTGCCCCTTCACAATCTGATGAGGTAATAATAGGTGTATGTATATAAAAAAAATCTTTCTCCTGGAGAAATTTGTGTATAAGATAAGCTGCAGTGGATCTGATTCTATTGATTGCTCCATATTTATTTGTCCTGACCCTTAAATGTGCTATTTGTCTCAAAAACTCATCTGAATGTCTTTTCTTTTGCAAAGGATAGATAAGGGGATCAGCCTCCCCCAGAATATAGACCTCTTTTCCCACTACTTCCCATTTCTGTTTTTTTTCCAGGAGATTCAACCACATCTCCCACTATCTTTACTGAACACCCCGTGGTCATCCTCTTCAAATCCCCTGCAGATACTACCGAATGATCAATTACAACCTGTAAATTCTTGAGACATGAGCCATCATTTACCTCAAGAAAAGAGAACCCCTTAGAATCCCTCCTTGTTC
Organism: Desulfothermus okinawensis JCM 13304; assembly: GCA_001311565.1. Classification (GTDB taxonomy): domain Bacteria; phylum Desulfobacterota; class Desulfovibrionia; order Desulfovibrionales; family Desulfothermaceae; genus Desulfothermus; species Desulfothermus okinawensis. The sequence continues at coordinate 16,413 of BBBM01000018.1, read as the reverse complement.
TCACCCAACCATTGATTTCAATGTTTAAAATCTCTTTATCTGACTTAAAAATATTTCTAATTGTCTTTTTTTTCTTTCATAGTAGACTCACTTTCTAAATAAGTAGAATATCAATGAAAACAAAACACTTAACAAAAGACATGTAACCCATGGAAAATAAAATTTAAATCCTGGTTTATCAATATAAATATCTCCAGGTAGCCTACCAAGAAGGAATTTACCTCCAATGGGAAACTTGGAAAAAATAACCAAGATTATCCCAATAAATATCAAAACAGACCCAATTTGAATAAGGAGCTTTCCTATATCCCCCATGGCTTCTCTCCTTGAATTAACTCAAAAAATCAATGTAGCATATTAGTACATTAAAATTTCAAGGTATACTTATCCCACTGGTCTTTTAAATACAACCTTAAACTCCAACTTTTCTACATCATTATAAAAATCAACATCTACACTAGACTCATTACATTTATTAATAATTCTTGGTATTCCTCTTCCCATACCACTATATCTAAAATCTCTGTCTTTTTCTAAAAAGTTCAGAATGATTGGATTCCTTTCATTGTGAATTCCGCTTTTAATTGCTTCAATAGTCAAGGTATTTGGGAGTTTACCTGGATTTCTCACTTCCACTCTATCATCCCATATCTCAACATAAATAGGGCTTTCTATAAAATAGTCTCTGTGTACTATGGCGTTAGATATGGCCTCCATCAATGCTTCTTCTGGTATTTCCATTGTTGATGGAGCATTAACATTTCCCCTTTGTATTTTTCTAAGATTTCTTCTGAGGAAGTCCATAGATTTTTTTAAATTGTTCAATTAAATTTCCTGCAATCTCTTCCTTATCTTTAAAATTATCCTCATCTTCCCAATACACTGTTTTCACAATAAATTGAGGTTTTATAAATTCTGGACTCTTACCAAACAAAAGAAGGCCAGCAAGGGTAAATTTGGTACCCTTTGCCAATTTCCAATTATTAAAAAGGGTTTTTATATCTCCTTTTTCAAAATTAAACTCATATTCTTTTGATTCTCTAAACCACTTGATAAAATATTCTATATTCAAGTTAGTTTCATTAACATCTAAATCAACTTCATTTTCTTCTGCCCTTAGTCGTCCTGATTCTTGCAAGAGTCTTGAGATATCTTCTATTGTAGCTTTTCTTTTGTCGCTACCCACCTTAATCCACACATCTGTCTTATTAAGGGCATAGGGCTTATTTTCTCCCCTGGGGACATTAATTATTAAAATATTTCCACCTTCACAATTTATTGTCTGAGTTTTTACAACAGATGCAGGATATATTTTGTTTCTACATGCATTACTTATCCATTGATTTAAACTATCAATCTGAGAACCAGTAAGTCCAACAATTTTTCCTGAATTAGTAACACCAACAAAGATTCTACCACCGTCGCTATTTAAAAAGGCCACTATCTCCGATGCAAGTTTATCTATGCTCTCAAAGTTTAATTTAAACTGGTTATTATAATCTTCTCCCCTTGAAATAATAACAAAAATGTCTTCGCAGGTTAATTCTTCCATGCAACTATCTCCAAATTTTGTATATTACCCCTCTTTTTTCAAAAGCTTCTTTACCGCCTTCCATAATATCTATAATTTCCTCCTGTACTTTTTCACTATCCACACTTCCATTATTTAACATTAATTTTTCGTTTTCATTTTTACATACAAAAACATTGTCACTATCTCCTAGAACCACTATATTCGAGTTATGTGTTGCAAAAATAAATTGAATTTCATTCTTTCTTTCTAATATAGTTTTAATAATACCCTCATAAATAGTACTATTGTCAATGTCATCTTCTGGTTGGTCAATGATCACTGGTTTATTCTGATACAGTAATATTATTGCTAGAACAGCAGCAGCCCTCTGGCCAATAGAGAGTTTTTCAAGAGGTTTATATTCATTGTGATTTAATTTATACTCTATAATAACCTTGTCAGGGGCAGTCTCTACAATAAATAAATCGGGCTTTTCCAGAATCTTTTCTTTTAATTTATAAAAATCATTTTCCCCTAACAATTCAATTAGCCTATTATCCTTTATTTTTGTAGATTTATAAAGAGAATATCCATCAGAAAAAGTTTCTACAATTTTTTTAATCTTGTTCCTTCTAACGTTACTTCCTTTTAAAAAGCTCTCCAGAGAGTTACAAAATACCTCTGTATCGCCTCTATATTCAATCTTTACTTTCAGGAAATTTATTTTTTTCTTGAATGGTTTTTGCAAATTTATTTCTTTCTTGACTTATCCTTCTATGTAATTCATTCAACTCTCTAATATTTTCTTCAAGATGCTTTTGCATATTTTCTAATTTGCCCTTTCTTGTTTTTATTTCTTTGATTTTTATCTCTAACTGCTGTATTTTCTTCGAAGTATTTATATAAAAATTGGCATCAAGGTTACTGTCTATCTCTTTTTTTTAATTTGCTTAATTTATCCTTTAGTTCTTCTTCTTTCTTTTTAGCATTTTCCTGTTCTTCTCCTATTGACCTATCAAAATCATAAAAGAGCTTTTCTATTTGTAAAAATTCTTCTAAAAGATCATTTTTTTAATTTTATCAATTTATTCTTGAATATTTCACCATAAAATCCAAATTCATATTCTAATAACATATTAAAGGACTGCTCAATAGAATTTCTTAATGTCTTTATCTCTATCTTTTGTTCTTTTATTGCAGATAAGACAAAGTTAAACTTTTCTTTCTCTTTCTGAAAATTTATTTGTTCTCTTAATAGATTATCAACACCTTTTTCTCTAAATATCTTTATTTTTTTTCTTTTAAAACAAGAAGCTCATTTTCTATGTCTTCAATCCTTACTTTTTCATCCTCTAATTTTTTTTATCTCCTTAGATATTTCCCTAATTGTATTTTTTTAAATTATTCTCCTTTGATTTGAGACTATATAGTTTATCTTCAATAAAACTATCAATCAATATTAATTGTTTTGTAGTTTGTTCAGCTATTCTTGATAGGTCTTTCTGACCAAAATAAAGAAAATCAAAAAGAGCTTTTATATCTTTAATGTTTACTTTATTACCATCTTGATCTAACACTATAGGATAAAAATCCACATAACCCTTTTTGATTGTATAGAAAAAAACCATCCTTAGTCCTGAATTTTAGTATAACTTCACCACTATTTCCAAGTGCATGTTGAACAAGACTATTTTTATACTTCTCATCAGAATCATAAAGAGGTTCTTTACCGACTATCCATCGCAATAGTTCTATCACCGAAGATTTTCCACTCCCCCGAACTCCAATAAGCGTATTTAAACATGGATTAAAATTAAAAACCTTTTCTTCTATAAATTCTCCATCTTTAATTTTAAGAGAAATTATTCTTGGATGTGCAAGGTTAGGAATCTCATTACTGATACGCAATTCATGATTTAAAAAAAGAAAACTTAAGGGCAGAAAAATTAAATGCTCCTATTTTAATATAGGTCTTTTTATCTTTATTTATAATATCATCAATAGATCCAGGATCAATGAATGAAACATATGCAGGTTTATATTTTCTCCAGTTATCCTTATAAATTTTTCTTATTTCATTTTCAAAGCTTACTTGCAAAGAGTTATTTATGTCCTGCAGGCCCAAAATGATGTTTCTGAAATATCCCTTCTCTATCCAATTATTATAATTTGCTGGTTTTAATTCTTTTAAAAAACCTTTGTCACTACTCACATGGGCAAAAATTAATATATAGTCCTTTTTTTAATTCATTTAAGTCAGTTAATATATCTTCAAGTTTCTTGTTTGCTTTGCCTGTTTGAAGATCAAATTGTCTCATTATAAAATTATTGATAAAATTCTTTTCCTCTTTTAACGCATTATCATCAAAAACAACAAGAACATGCATACCCCTTCCGCCGTCTGAAATCTCTAATTCTACACCAGGTAAAAGCCAGATATCGTTCTTCTCTGCCTCCTGTCTCAACTGAATATATTCATTGTAATCGAACTTATTGTGATTGGTAATTGCCCCAATCTTTATTCCAACTTTTTTTTAAAGCATGAATATAATCAGTTACAAAATCACTCCCATTGTACTTAAATCTATCTCCGTCATTTCTTGTGTGCAGGTGCAAATCTATTCTAACCCATTCATTACCCCGTTTAAAAAAAATTATTTCTCATAACAAATTTTAGTATGCAATTTTTCAATGTATTTTAGTTTGTTGTTATGCATTAAAGACTAAACTTTCACTGCATAACACTGTTAATTTATCATGTCCATCTTAATCCAGGCTTATCAAAGTGGTAAACCTGGATTAAGGTCATGTGCTATTACAAATTATTCTTCATCCTCTCCATGGCCTTTACAACATTTTCTCTGAAATTAAATGCACTTAGTCTAATATATCCCTGGCCACATTTTCCAAATCCACTACCTGGAGTGCATACCACCCCGCATTTTTTTCAAAATTATATCAAAAAAACTCCCATGAGTCCATATCTCCCTTTACCCATACATAGGGCGAATTCTTACCACCTGCACATACAAAACCAGCTCCTTTCATGGACTCTCTGATAATCCTGGCATTTTCCAGATAATAATCCACAAGTCCCTTTACCTGCTTTTTGCCCTGTTCAGAATATATTGCTTCTGCACCCCTCTGAACTATGTAGGAGACACCATTGAATTTTGTTGACTGCCTCCTCAGCCAGAGATCATGTAAATATACTTTTTTTCCCATCCCTTGTGTATCCAGCACACTCCTTAGGTACCACAGTATATGCACACCTAACCCCTGTAAAACCAGCTGTTTTTGAAAAACTCCTGAATTCAACTGCCACTTCTTTTGCACCTTCTACTTCATAAATTGAATGGGGGACATCTTTATCCCTGATAAATGATTCATATGCTGCATCATATAAAATAATGGCTTTATTTTCCCTTGCATAATCCACCCATTTCTTTAACTCATCCTTGGTAATAGGAGCTCCTGTTGGATTATTTGGAAAACAGAGGTATATTAAATCCACTTTTTCATCTGGTATATCTGGAATAAATCTGTTTTCATATGTACATTCAAGATATTTAATTTTGCTGTACCTTCCATCGATTAGCTCCCCTGCCCTTCCAGCCATGACATTTGTATCCAAGTACACAGGATATACAGGATCTGGGATGGCCACTTTTATGTCCTGGGGAAAAAGTTCCTGAAAATTAGCTGTATCGCACTTTGCACCATCACTTACAAATATCTCATCCTTTGATATATTCATACCTCTATCTTGAAAATCAAATGCAGCTATTTTCTCACGCAAAAATTCATAACCCTGCTCAGGACCATATCCTCTAAAGGTAGATGGATCTCCCATCTCCCTTACAGCCTTCTCCATTGCCTCAATACAAACCTCAGGCAAGGGCAGGGTAACATCTCCAATCCCCATCCTTATTATTTCCATATCTGGATTTTTCCTTTGAAAATCCTCTACCCTTCTGGCTATTTCAACAAACAAATATGACTTTTGGAGTTTTAAGAAATTTTCATTAACAAGTGTCATATATGGATACTCCTTCTGGTTATAAATTCCCTTTTATCTTTATTCCATTAACTCCGAAGTCTCAAGCTTTGATGTGTCTGTGTATGTGTATGTGATCTGTAACTTTCACATACATCCTTCATCCTTCTACCTTCACCCTTCTACCTTCTACTAATCACTAAAGACTAACAGCTAAAAACTAACAACTAATCACTAATCACTATTCACTATCACTTAACCCATAACCCAATCAATAAGCGGAGCTAAAGAAATAGGCAGGTTCCCTTTTATCCATTTTGAACCTTCTTAAAGTCATTTAAGAACTTCTCCAGTCCAATATCAGTTAGGGGATGTGATGCTAATTTTTTTGATCACCTTAAATGGAATGGTAGCTATATGTGCACCATATAGTGCTGCTTGTCTTACGTGTTCTGGGTGCCTTACACTGGCAACAATTATCTCTGTCTTAAAATCATAATTTTTATAAACAGTTACTATTTCCTGTATTAAATCCATACCCCGTTGACCTATATCGTCCAGTCTCCCTACAAAGGGACTGACGTAAGATGCACCAATTTTACCAACTAAGAGTGCCTGATTTAAAGAAAAGACCAGTGTTACATTGGTTGGAATACCTTCCCTTTCCAAAAAATATGATGCCTTGATCCCCTCTTCAGTCATTGGGATCTTAATAACTACATTGGGACCATATTTTACCAGTTCTTTTGCCTCTTTAACCATGCCCTCAAAGTCTGTGGAAAGCACCTCTAAACTAACTGGTCCATCTACTATCTCACATATCTTTTTTTGCAATCTCATCTACATTTCCACCTTCCTTTGCCATGAGTGATGGATTAGTGGTAACCCCATCAATAAGCCCCATTTTTTTTGCTTCTTCAATTTCTTTGATATTTGCTGTGTCAATAAAAAAACTTCATCTTCAATACCCCCTAAGTTATCTATTTTTTTTGTAATCCCATTCCCTTTTCCATAAAAACCCCTGTTAAGGTTGTTTCATACCCTCCAAGTTCTCTAATTTTGGCCTTAAAACAGTCCCTTGAAATTATATCTAAAAGTGTTTTAATTTTGGATCATCCAAAAGGCCTTTGGGATAACAAGGTCGTATCTTTCCTTAGCCACTTCTATAAAGTCAAGTCCCAGTGCTTGGCAGCTGCAAAAATACCCATACCAACATCAGCTGTACCTGACAAAACATTTACACCAACCTCCATGTGGGTATATTCTTCCCTGTTATAACCCCTTATTTTATCTGGCGATATATTGTTTTTTTTGAGAAGATCGTCAAATAATATCCTTGTTCCAGAACCCCTCTGTCTATTAACAAACACCACATCTTCCCTGAGAAGGTGCCTTATGTTATGAATATTTTTAGGGTTTCCCTTTTTAACCATAAATCCCTGATGCCTTATGGCAAGATTTACTACTACAACCTCTTTATCAGGGATGTATTTTTCAATAAATGGGAAGTTATAATCTCCAGATTCAGGGTCATATAAATGGGATCCCGCAAAATGGCATGACCCCCTGGATATGGCAACCAGACCACCGACACTTCCCACATGGGAGGACGTTAGCCTAATAGGATTTTCCCTCTTCATGAGCTCATTTTTGATAAGATCCAAGATATTGTCATGGCTCCCCACACACATAAGGGTGTTTTCGATTAAACCAATATCCACCAGAAGTTCAGCATCAACATAGGATCCCTCTTTTATTCCTTCCACATCTTCTGGAACCTCAACTATCCCCTGGGCATTTACCAGTGTTGTGATCTGGCTGGCTCCCCTTTTCATTGGATTGGCAACAAATATATCCCCTACCCTGGCAATGGCAACCCTCACAAATTCCGTTATTCCCAATTTTGATGGAAGCCTCTTATTTAGCATTACCTTTATTTTTGGGTTTTCTTTAACCAGCCTTGAACTCAGGTGATGGACAATGGGCTTTAGTAATTTATCAAAGCAAATAACTGAACTAACAGGATATCCTGGTGCTCCCACCATTAGCTTGTTGTATTTTTTTGCTGTATGCAAGGATACTTGGTTTTCCTGGCATGGCAGAGATGCCGTGGACAATTACCTCTCCAAACCTCTCCATTGCCCGTCTGGAATAATCTTTGTCCCCTGCTGAAGACCCTGCACCTATAACCACAATGTGCGCATCTGATTTAAGCTCTTTTTCCAGGGCATCACATATCCTGTCTAAATTATCCTCAACTGGAGGTATCCTTTTAACTCTACATCCCCACTTTTCTGCCATTGCCTTTAGCATCATGGAATTGCTCTCTATTACCTGTCCTATAGCAGGAACTGGCCTGAGCTCAAAGTTCAACACCTCATCCCCTGTTGGGATAATTGATATTTTTATCTGTTCTTTCACAAAGAGCTCATATATTCCACCAGAGAGCAATGCACCAATATCATAGGGAGTTATCTCATGATTTTGGGGAATAATCATCTCAGTTGCAACTATATCTTCCCCTATCTTTCTAACATGCTCATAAGGGTATGCTGCCCTTTCTATGGCAACAAAATCCTGGTCAATTTTTTTGAACATATTCAATCATTATCACCGCATCAAATCCATTGGGTATTGGATCTCCAGTATTAACATATAAAAAAATCCCTGCCTTTTTTTTAACTTCACAGGAAACCCTTCCCTTGCACCAAAGGTGTCCTTTGCCCGAACACAAATTCCATCCATTGCAGCACTGTGAAAGGTGGGAGAGGAATACCTCGCGTAAACAGGCCTTGAAGTAATCCTGCCAAGAGCCTTTTGTGTTGGAATAACTTCCTCTTTTAATTTAATATTCAGCACTTCCTTGATCTTCAAAATTGCCTCTGGTATGGAAATTGTATTTAGGTATATGCTACGCTTGTCTCTCATGGAATCTATCCTTATATTTTTTTTGAAAGGCAAGGTTAATCATTGTTGAAACTATTGGCAAGAAATTATCACAGGTAAAAAAATGGCAAAGTTTAACTTCAGACTCCAAAGGATTCTTGACTACAGGGAACAAATTGAAGAGCAGGCAAAGATGCGCCTGGCAAAGGTAATGTCAGAGCTCTCTAAAAAAAAACAAGAGCTTAAGGATTGCGAAAAAGAGCTTGAACAAATTTCAAAAAAAAATATCAAGTGGGAGTCTATCAGGTGATACCATATGGCTCTATAAAGAAACAGAAAAAAAATATCTTAATGTATATTGATCAATTAGAGAAAGATATAAGTGAGTTGTCTGTAAAAATAGAATTCTTACGCCAGGACCTTGTCTCAAAGACAATAGAAAAGAAAAAACTAGAAAAATTAAAAGAAAAAGACCACAAAAGGTTTATCTATGAAGAGCAAAAAAGAGAACAAAAAGAAATCGACGAAATATCTACACTTAAATATGAAAAGTCTCTTATTTAGTGTGGTAACACTAATTATTGTGACATCCCTCTTCAAGGCATCGTACCTCATCTACATTATTGTAAAACAAACAAATCCAATAAAACACATTGATCAAATAACTAATATTAATCTTGTGGAAAATAATAAAAATATGCAGGTGTCAGATACAGTTTTCAGGGTAAAATCTGCACAGGCTGCAGAAACAAAATCTCAGGATATTCCAAAGCCATCAGACAAACTCCTGGCTGAACAATGGGAAAAATTAAGGGCAAAGGAAGCGGAGCTGAAACTAAAAGAAGAACAATTAAAAAAAATTAGAGAAAAAAAATAGAGCAAAAACTCCAGGAACAAAAAAAAACTGGCCTGGAAAATTGAAGAACTAATTAAAAAGGCAGAAGTGCTAAAGAATAAAAAAAATCAAACACTTAGTTCAGGTATATTCAAACATGGATCCTGCTAGGGCTGCAAAGGTCTTAGAGACTCTTGACAAACAGCTAGCTGTCAAAATACTGGCAGGAATGAAAGGAAGGACTGCGGGAGAGATATTAACAAACATGGATCCCAAAAAGGCAGCTGAGCTATCAGAGGCACTAACAGAATTTCAAACCCCTTTTGGCAAGTAGTCTATTTAACCATGCCCAGATTAAAGCTTAAAATTTCCTATTTAGGTACTAACTTTGCTGGCTGGCAAATACAGAGAAACCAGAGGACAGTTCAGGCTGTATAGAAGAGGCCTTAAAAAAAAATTGTTGGGAAAAGGCTGGTAGTACATGGAGCAGGAAGGACAGATTCAGGAGTCCATGCCCTTGGACAGGTGGCACATGTGGATATACCAGAAGATAAAAAAAATATCCCATGGCAAAGGGCCTTAAACAGTCTCATTCCAGAAGATATATCTATTATAGAAGCCTCATATGTAGATCAAAATTTTCATGCCAGATACATGGCTAAAGCAAAAATATATTCATACACAGTATGGACAAACTCTGATTTTATCTATCCAATGAGATCACCTTTTTGCTGGAAAACAGGAAAACTTGATATTGAGCTTATGTTGAAGGCAGCAAAGCATCTTGAAGGTGAGAGGGATTTTAGCTGTTTTCAAAACACAGGCTCAAATGTAAAGAATACAGTAAGGACCATATATAAAATTTTTTTGCACCCCTGGCATGTTTGAAGATGAGAAGGTGTTTTATTTCATTGGGAATGGCTTTTTAAAACAAATGGTTAGAAATATAATGGGATCTCTATTTAGAATTGGCAAAAAAAAGATGTCCTTGAGTGAATTTTTAACTCTCATAAACCAAAAGGACAGGACCCTCCTTCCAATGACAGCCCCAGCTCATGGATTATGTCTAGCGGATGTGCTTTATTAGATAATAAAAAATTTAAATTTACCCAAAAAACTTACTTGACCTAACAAAAACCATAACCTAAATATAATTTTCCAAAAAATACTTTAGGTATATGGGGCCTTAATATGGAAATTATAAAAGATCCACAACAGATTCAAAACCTCACCTTAAAACTTAGATGTTCAGAGAAAATTGTATCCTTTGTTCCCACCATGGATATTTCCATGAAGGACATCTATCCCTTATGAGGTGGGCCAGGGAAAATTCTGACATTGTGTTTGTGTCTTTGTTTGTAAATCCCACTCAATTTGGTCCAAAAGAAGATCTAAATAGATATCCCAGGGATTTTGAAAGGGATACAAAACTGGCAGAAGAAGCTGGTGTTGACTACCTCTTTGCTCCAGAAACCAAAGATATGTACACGGAAGATCACTGCACCTGGGTTAACTCTCCAAAACTCTCCCAATATCTCTGTGGAAAAAGCAGACCAGGGCATTTTCAGGGTGTATGCACCATTGTATTGAAACTTTTTAATTTAGTTAACCCCCACCTTGCGATTTTTGGTGAAAAGGATTATCAACAACTTATTATTATCAAAAAGATGGTGGAAGACTTAAATATTCCGGTTAAAGTGATTGGTAGGCCAATTGTGAGAGAGATAGATGGGCTTGCCATGAGTTCTAGAAATGCCTATTTAACAGATGAGGAGAGAAAAGAGGCAGCTCACATTTACAGAGGTCTTAAAAAGGCCCAAAAATGGGTACAAAATGGTCACAAAGATAGCGAATCAATAATCTCCAAACTAACTGAGTGTTATATGGAGAATATACCTTCAGGCCATATTGACTACATTGAAATTGTAGATCCTGAAAATCTAAAACCCGTAGAAAAAAATTGAAAACAGGGCATTACTTGCAGTAGCAATTTATCTTGGAAAGGCCAGATTGATTGATAATATTATGTTGGAGGTGAAAAAAATAAAATGGCATTTAGATGTTTCTTACAGGCAAAAATCCACAATGCCACTATAACAGAGGCAAATGTCAACTACAGAGGCTCAATCGCTATTTGTCCAAAGCTACTGAAGGCGTCTGGAATAATGGTAAATGAACAAGTTGATGTCTATAATAGCACAAATGGAAACAGGCTTACTACATATGTAATTGAAGGCAAAGAAGGGGAAATTTGTCTAAATGGTGCAGCGGCCTTAAAGGGATCTGTAGGTGATAAGATAATTATAGCAGCTTACACATACTTAAGTAGTGATGAAATAGAAAAGCATAAGCCAACAGTGGTAATTGTGGGAGAAAATAATACCATAGAAGAGATAATGTAACCAATTATTTCTAGATTAAAGTAGCAAGGTCCATGCCGCCTTGCTACTTTTTTTATTTATCCATATATTAAATTTATTTTTGTCCTTACCTCTTCCATTGTTATTTGAGCTTGTTCCCTGGCCTTTTTTTGTACCTTCCATTAAAATATCCATGATCGTGGTATCTTTTTTTTAAGCTCTCTTCTTTTTTTCTTGGATTGGTTCCAGAAGTGCAGTTATTTTTTTCAAAAAGTAATTTTTTTGCAATCTGTACATCCCCTGGTTGCATTTTTACATCCGTCTATGACTTCTGTTAAATCTTCTTTGGGATCTAGAGTCCTTAAATGGGGAAATAAGTTACAGTTTTTAGGATCACCTGGATCCTTTAGTCTCTTCCTATTTGTGTCTGTTACCATTGAAAAGACCTTTTTCTTAACAGAATCAAAATCTTCTTTTAAAAATATTGCATTTCCATAACTTTTACTCATTTTTCTTCCATCAAGACCAGGGAGTCTTGCTGCTTCTGTTACCATTGACTGTGGTTCTGGGAATGTCTTTCCATATAAGTGATTAAATCTTCTAGCTATTTCCCTGCAAAGCTCCAGATGTGGAAGTTGATCTTCTCCAACAGGCACCTTTGTTGCCTTGTATATTAAAATATCTGCACTCATAAGCACTGGATATCCCAAAAATCCAAAGGTATTTACGTCCTTTTTAGAAGAAAGCTCCTGCTTTGTTTCTTTATATGTTGGGTTTCTCTCAAGCCATCCTAAAGGGGTTAACATTGATAAGATCAGATTCAACTCTGCGTGTTCTTTTACTTCTGATTGTATAAAAAAATGTGGATTTTTCTGGATCAAGACCAGCTGAAAACCAATCTAGTGCTAGTTCAACAGAAAACTCTCTTATTTTTTTTGGGATCTGCATATTCGCTTGTCAATGCATGCCAGTCAGCAATAAAGAAAAAACACTCAAACTCATTTTGAAGTTTTATCCAGTTCTCAATAACTCCAAAATAGTGTCCAAGGTGAAGGGGACCTGTTGGCCTCATCCCTGATACTATTCTGTTTTTAGCATCATTCATACAACACTCCTTAAATTCAGATACTTAGTTAGCCTGGAAGTAAGATTGAAACCAAAAAATAGAGGATGGGCAGTATGGCTTTTTGAACAATACCTGTTAAAAACAGAATAAATATTATAATTATGCCATATCTACCTATCTTGCCATATGAAATTGCCATATCCCTTGGAAGGACTGCAATTACCATATTACTTCCGTCTAGCGGTGGAATTGGAATAAGATTGAATATTCCAAGACCAATGTTTACAATTACCCCTGCTGACAATATATCTATTAAAATAGAAAAAAAGATGAACATATCCAGGGTCGTGGATTCCCCCAAAAACAAAGAGTATCCCTTTAATGATAATTGAAAACACAATTGCAAGTAAAAAGTTACTAAATGGGCCTGCGAATGAAACCAAAAAGAGATCTCTCCTTGGCTTTTTAAAGTATAGGGGATTTATAGGTACAGGTTTTGCCCATCCAACTTTCACGATGAGCAGGGCTATGGCCCCTATTGGATCTAAATGTTTTATGGGATTTAGAGAAAGTCTGCCTGCCCTCTTTGCTGTGGGATCGCCCAACACATACGCAGTATAGCCATGGGCCACTTCATGGAAGGTTATGGCAATTAAGACTGGAACAAAATATATTAAAATTTCCTGTATGATTGACAACTCACTGTGCATGGGGAGTTGGTAGCACTAAATCCTCTGGTTATCAAGGGAAAACCTTTCTCCAGCTATCCTTTGGCGTTAAATTGTAGCTTATAACCATGGACCAGTCCAATTGCACCAGTTAGCATCATATCCCCTCCTGGAGCTATGAACTTAAGTGGATAGCCATGTAATAAATTTCTCTTTGGCCCAATTACATATGTATCAGAAAAATCGAATCTTTCCAGCTCATTCTTATAAACACAACCATGGCCCATATCATCAAAAACCTCTTTATTTGTGAGCTTTCCTTTTTTTAAACCTGTGAATATGGTCCCACAATTTATCTTTACTTAAAAGCCTGTGTGGTGTTCATAAATTCCATAAATCTTGTCTTTGAATATGAGAAATCCAAGGGTGTGGCTGTTTCCAATATTAATAATACACACCCCAGATGTTTTTGATGCTTCATATACATCCTTCTCATACAGGGCCCCTAGAATCGCTGCACCCCCAGTATCTGCAACAAATCCTCCACCAGTAATCCTGTGGATTGTCATAAGTCTAGTAAACCTCTTATCTGGAACCTTATAGATTAGATTATAAATATCACCCTTTTCTTTTAAAAACTTCTCCCATAACTTAAATCTCCCTGCCTATTACTTATATCTGGGAAAAATCCATGGTCCTGGGCAGCAATCATTATAACATCAGGATAATCCAACCCCACAAAATTTAATAAACCTTGCCAGAAACCAGGATCGTAGTCTGTTAAATACAAAGGTACATACCCCCTGGGAGGAATATCCATGATTTCTATTCCCATACCTTCTACCTTTTTCAAATTATCTGAAATAGCATATGCCGCTTGTTTTGAACAAGCCACTTTGAGTCCCGCATCTTTATGGGAAATTAGAGCACTTTTGAATCCCCCTCCCATATTATGCCCATACAAATATATATTTTTATTCCTATTGGTTAGTTCTTTAATTTTATTAAAAACAGATACTGCTGGAGATGGCAATATAAACTTTGGACAATTTTCCAGCTCCCTATCATCAGAATAATACAACACATCCTGGTCCCACTCCCAACATCAATGGCCAATATTTTCATAATCTTCTCCAGAAACTTTATTTTTTTCTCTTATAAATCCAAAAATAAATAAAACTCACAACCAATACAAATATAATAAGGGAGATACTAACTATATGAAGATGTTGTTTCAATAATTCCCTGTTTATACCAAAAAAAATAACCAAGCAATGCCAAGACTATTACCCATATACCTGCCCCAAGTGCAGTAAATATGGAAAACAGCCAGATATTCATTTTTGCAAGTCCTGCAGGTAGAGAGATATACTGCCTTATCCCTGGCAGTAGCCTTCCAACAAAGGTAGAAATATGTCCATGCACCTCAAAAAAATCCCTCTGCCTTTTTTTAAAGAATTATGGCTTACAAAAAAAATATTTCCCATATTTATAGAAAAAGGGTCTTCCAAGATATAAGGCAAGATAGTAATTAAAAATAGCCCCCAGTAAGCTACCCACAATTCCGGATATTATGACTAAATATAAATTCATATCCCCACGGGACGCAAGATATGCAGCAGGCGGTATCACCACCTCACTTGGGAATGGGAAAAAGGAGGATTCTAAAAACATAAGTACCACTATGCCTGTGTATCCCATATTTCCCACAGTAGACATTATAAAGTTTACTATCTCATTAAATACCATGATTATATATCCTTGTTAGTTGGAATAAAGATACATTATGGCTTATTTATAAATCGCAACAATTTTTTTATAGAAAAATTTATACACGTGTGCTACACTTCATCCTCAAGTCTTTTCAACATGTTTTCAATATCCCATATTGTATGAACTTTTATATCTCTTCTTGCTTGAGGTATCTTTCCTCCGTATACAACTGCCCCTCCCCATGGAGTATATTGATATAATCTAAAAAATTTTTTTTATGCCTTTAAAAAAAATCTTCCACTACAGTTGCTCCAGCCTTTACCTCAATAGGAAATAGATCCCTTCCCAATTCATATAATATATCAACTTCATTACCTTTGCTATCACGATAAAAATAAAGGTTACTTTTTTTTACCTCTATTATATCTGTATTTTAGAATTTCCATTAACACCATATTTTCAAAAAGACTTCCCCTTAATGGATCTCTCATTACCTGTTTCTCATTTTCAAGTCCAAGGAGATAACTTGCCAGTCCCACATCATAAAAATATATCTTTGGTGATTTTATAAGTCTTTTTGACACATTACCAAACCATGGTGGCAATAAAAACACTATAAAACTTGCTTCAAGCAAACTTATCCATGCCCTTGCCGTTGAGTGAGACACTCCAACATCATTTGCAAGGCTGCTGAGATTCAAAACTTGTCCTATTCTCCCTGCACATAATTTCAAAAATTTTTCAAAAAGACTTAAGTCCCTGATATTAACAATCTGCCTTAAATCTCGTTCAACATAAGTTACAATATAATCACCCAGGGCCTGTGTTGGATTAAGGGACATATCATATATTCTGGGATAAAATCCAGTTAATATTAATTTGTCAATAGAAGAGACGTCATAAGAGCCCTGAATTTCTGAAATGCTAAAAGGAAGGAGCTTTAATAAAGCGGTTCTACCAGCAAGGGTCTGGGTTAAGTTACTGATTACTTCAAATTGTTGGCTTCCTGTTATTACGAACTGACCAGGCTCATTTCTCTCATCCACAACAACCTGTATGTATGAAAGTATCTCTGGTGTCCTTTGGATTTCGTCTAATATAACATGATGTCCATATTGTTCAAGAAATCCTCTGGGATCATTTTTAGCAAAATCCCTTATATCCAGAGCCTCTAAATTCACATATTGATAATCTGGAAAAGCAAGTTTACATAAAGTAGTTTTCCCACTTTGTCTTGGTCCAGTGATGGTAACAACAGGATAGTGTGAAATTAACCTCTTTAAGACAGGTTCAATTTTTCTTTTTATCATAAGATTATATTAAACCAAAATGGGACAATTTGCAAATAGAATTTTCAAAATTACCCTGATGGGAG
>BBBM01000017.1 GCA_001311565.1 Desulfothermus okinawensis JCM 13304 | reverse complement strand
CATGCATGTCTACTTATATATATAATAATCTGATGTATGTCAACTAAAAAATATCTCTATTAGTGACTACATAAAAATCCTAAAAATCGCCACTTTCTCATTAATATTCAATATGTTATACTAATTGGTAGGGGTGAGCTTCCGATTTAAGTACAGACAAGATAATGGAATTCATGAGGACACGACACAGTTGTCTTTGCTGGCATTCTGGCAAAAGAAAACCGGTGAGGATAATAAAGGAACCTACTTCAACCCAAGCTGAAATGCTCTCTGCCTTTGGGTATAAAATAAAGAGTGGGGTTTTACAAAAAAACATCTGGATAACTAATTGATATTATTTATAATTTAGGCTAAAATAGACCTAAAAAGGTAAAAGTCCTGTATAAAATTATTCATGAAAACTTTATAAATACCAGGTGGTGTAGGTAAACATCGCCCTAAACCACCTGGTTTGTTCTTTTTACCACTTAACTTCCTGGTTCATTATTCTTGAGTAAAGTCCTTTAGGAAGGAAGACCCATTTGTGTACTTCGTTATCATATAATTTTGTAGCAGGGACTGTTTTTTTTGTTTGGGATCCGTGGATCAAATTTTTTTTGACGCTATTGCAAAGCTCCACCAGTTACCTGGATATGTGGGTATAGCAAATGAATAGAGGTCAACTATGGGAAAGATTTTTTTTTAGGGTATTTTGTACTTCAATTGTCATTTCCCTGTGGAATCCAAGGGATTCGCTATGGGTCACAAAGAGTCCATGTTCAGACAAACAACTGTAAATATTTTTAAAAAAAATTCCTCGCTATAAAGTGTTCTTGCCATTCCTATTGCATCTGTTGAGTCTACTATTACAACATCTACGTTGTTTATTGATTTAATAAATTCAGCTCCATCTGTATAATGTATTTCAACCCTTGGATCGTCCAGTTTAGATGAAACAAATGGTAAATACTCCCTGGATACGTCAACTACCTTTTTGTCTATCTCTACGAGGTACGCCTTTTTAACTGAAGGATGCTTTAATACTTCTCTCATGGTGCCGCCGTCGCCCCCTCCAATTACTATTACTTTCCGGGGTTCTGGATGTGTATGCAGGGCAATATGAGATAGCATTTCATGATAGAAGAATTCGTCCCTTTCGGTTAATTGCACAATATTATCCAGTACAAGCACCCTCCCAAAATCCGGACTCTCAAAAACCATAATATCCTGATATGGACTTTTCCCTTTATATAAGATTTTTTTCAACTGCATATTGATATTTTATTGGAGAAAAAGGTTCGTTTTCTGTAAAGGTTACCATAGACTGCTCCATGCAATTTAATTTAAATTATTTTTACCTCTGGTATGGGAAATCCATTAAACTCTGATGCATATGATACTGTATAAGCACCAGCTGATGGGATGAGTACAAGTTGATTTGAGTCTGGTTCTTCTTCAATATATATATTCTTTTCTATTACATCCATTGAATCACAACTGGGACCCGCTATTGTCCATTTCTTGTGTTTATTAAAGAATGATCTGTCTTCTGATTCCTTTATTGTGTCTATTGATGATGATCTTTCAAATATATACAAATATTTTATTCCTCCTATAGCCTCCATTAGACCATTAAATACACCGACATCTAAATATATCCAGTTTTCATACTCCCTCTTTGCTGTACCAATCACCTTTGCGATCATAATTCCACAATCTCCAACAATGGCCCTTCCAGGTTCTATAAATATCTCAATATCATCATTAAACTTTTCTGCCAGATAATAGGATATCTTTTCTTCAACCTCCTTTATATCTGGAGCCAGTCTGGTATAACTAATCGGGTATCCACCGCCAATATTAAGCATCTTTATCTTTATCCCCATATCCATACACATATCAAATAATTTTTTTGGCCTTATCTATTGCAATGTACCAATTATATGGATTTAAACATTGAGAACCAACATGAAAAGTTATGCCAGTTGTTCTAATTATTTTATTTTTAGCTGCCCTTTTTATCAAATCAAATGCCATATCCAATTCTACACCAAATTTTTTTGCTAAGGGGCCACTCACTGCCTTCATTTGGCACTGAGAGTCTAACATAACCATAACAGCCAGGTGCCCATTTCTCTAACTTTTCAATCTCTGATATAGAATCAAAAACAAAATATTTTACTCCATAATTAAATAGGCCCTGTATAAAATCAGGGGATTTTACTGGATTGCTTGTGATTATTTTATCTGGGGATACATTAAGTTTTTTTCAGTAAGTCTAACTCCCCAATTGAGGCTATTTCAAACCCTAGCCCCATATTTTTTAGAAGATTTATTAGCTCAATGTCGCCATTGGCCTTTACAGCATAAAATACCCTTGAGTTGGGTATTTGACTGCCCATTATTTTAACATTTTGAATAAGTTTTTCCCTGTCAATTAATAATAGGGGTGTTCTTAAATTGGGGTTTTGATCTATATAGGTCAGTGTTTTAAAAAGGGTTTTCTTTGAAACTATCCTTTGATGGAGGTCTGAAATCCTGAATTTTCTTACCATAATACCACCAATTTTACTTTTTGTATTTCTAAAAAAAAAGAAGTGACACTGTCTACTAAAAAAAAGTGGACATTTTCAATTAAAAAAACTATAATTTACCAGGCAACCGTTAAGGAAAAAAATTTACAGTAATCAGGAGGAGTTATTATGTTTTATACGGAACTCATAAGAGATACTGAAAAAAGTATTCAGAAGGAGATGAGAGAATTTGTAAAAAAATGAAGTTAGCCATGAGCTAATCAGAAAGATGGACAGGGATGAGGTAGAATATCCACGTGAGGTTATAAAAAAAGGCAGGTGAGAGGAATCTCCTTGGACTTAGATTTGATAAAAAGTGGGGAGGCAGGGGACTTTCATGGACAGATGAGGTGATAGCAGAGGAAGAGATAGGGCTTTTAGGGACATCTCTGGGATGTGCCATGGTTATGCCTTCCATAGTTGGTGAGGCCCTTGATAAATTTGGTACAGAGCACCAGAAAGAGAAGTATCTAAAGCCAATGTTAAAGGGAGATCTGATATCTGCTGAGGCATTAACAGAACCGCGTGGTGGTTCTGATTTTTTTGGAGCCACTACTTTGGCTGTTTTGGATGGGGATCATTTTATTGTTAATGGTCAGAAGAGGTTTATTGTTGGTGCCACAGAGGCAGATTTTTTTCCTGGTGTACTGTAAGACAAATCAGGACCCAGCAGCGAACAAATATGAAAGAATTAGTGCCCTTATTATTGAGAGGTCAGCTGGTGTGGAAACAGAATATAAGTATGGTCTAATGGGTACCAGGGGTGGTGGTACAGGTAGGTTAATATTTAAAGACGTCAAGGTGCCTAAAGAAAATTTAGTTGGCCCAATGCATGGAGGTGCATTGGTGTTTCATCAGATGATGATTCCAGAAAGACTTACCTCTGCTGCTGCATGTTTGGGCATGGCAAGGGCTGCCCTGGATGTGGCAGTTAGGTATAGTGATAGAAGATTTGCCTTTGGAAAGCCAATTAGAAAGTATCAAGCAGTGAGTTTTATGGTTAGTGATGCAATAACAAAGTTAGATGCTGCCAGAGCCATTGTATATATGGCAGCAAAAGCTGTTGATAATAATGCGCCTAATTCAAGAAGGCTTGTTAGTGAAGCAAAAAAAATTTGCAACTGAAACTGCATGGGATGTGGCAAATAAGGCAATGCAAATAATGGGTGGGATTGGGTATACAGATGTTTATCCAGTGGAAAAATTTATCAGGGATATTAGACTTACCCAGATCTGGACAGGTACAAATGAAATTATGAGTTTACTCATACAACACGAATATTATAAGGAAGTGTTAACATCACCTAAAGACGATAGAGACGTTGAAAAAGATGCACAACATTTTATGGACACTGATGAAAAATGCTTTACTGATGAAGATATGTGGAAAAATAAGAGCTAAGTTATAAAGTTATAATTAAAATAAACAGGGTTAGGTATGATGCTTTTTTTTTGAGAGTAGGCCTAACCCTATTTTTTTTCACTGTCTATTCTTTCAATAGCATTTTTTATTCTGGCTATATTTGCGCCTGTTATCTTCGTACCATCGTCAAGGAAGAAAGTTGGTACAGCACTTACTTTTAACTCATGTGCTAATTTAGAAGTAGCTTTAATTATTTTTTTTGAGCCTTATTACATGGTTTAATTTGTTTTTTTTAAAGGGAAATTAGTGGAAATATATGTATTAATGTCCATATTGCTGCAAATAACTTTGTTAATCTCTGTATCTCCCTGGGGTATATGTACTGCAAATAGCACTATTTTTATTTCTGAATTAGTGAGCTTAGCCAGATTTTTTTATGTTTTGTATGGCCTTATGGCAATAGGGACATACAGGATCTGTAAACATGTATATGGTGTGTTTTATTTTAGTATGTGGAGGAGAGTAGGTGAAGATAGATAGTTTATCTAATTTTTTTTCTATTTTTTAAAAATGAATTTTTTACCAATCCACTTAATGTATCTGCTGGTAAATTCTTTTTGTTTTTAAACATCTGTCCAACAATTACAAAATCCTTTGTAGAATAAAAGGGGATATCTCTCCCCCTAAATTCCACAATTGTCTCGCATAGGCCTGAGACTTTTTTCTGGGAAATTATTTTGGACCTGGGGGAGGGGTTGGGAAGGTGTTTGTTTAATGTTTTCAATGTTGATTTGTCACATGTCCCAGCAAGGATTGTCTTTGATGAAAGAAAAATCACCACCATTCCTAATATATAAAGAATTATCTTTTTCATTGCGCCATGTCCTTTTTTTTGTTAGTTATTTTCTATAGTAAAATGTTTAATATTTGACTTAATCAACCCAACGATTACGTGTCAACCTAAAAATGTGATAAAAATCATTTACATTGAATTTTGTTTTGATAAATCTATAATTAAATAATCTGAAATAAAAGGGGAACTATTATGAGAGTTTTTTTTATCTGTTTTGATTCTCTATTTTTCCCTGATTGGTTTCGCATTTTCAGCAAACCAGAACGTGGTTTTTATACCAGAAAAGGAACTGCCAAGAAAAATTGCCATAATTGGGCCAATACCTCTCTCAAAGAAGAATATAGAACTTGCTGCACTGGGTATGGTTAAAAATGTGATTAAGAATTATATGTCTGGAAAGGGATATGTGGTATCTAGATTAAAAGGTGCCAGTTCTTTTTCAAAAAAAGCCCACTCATAAAGAACTGAAAAAAAATATTTGAAGAAAATTCCAGTTTAGATGGGGCATTGACTATTTCTGTGTACAGGCTATCAAGTTTTAATGTGGCATTTGCACAATATTATAAAATGGACGGGCAATTGTGTCTATATACCAGGAAAAAAAAGTTGGGTTGTTGGCGGGAGACTGCTACAAGAAAGAAACTATCAATAGCTACTGATCCCCTTGGGGCCATTGCTACAGTTGTATCGTCAGTGGTTAGTAGCGAAGGAAATGTGAATATAAAAAAATGTAATTTTTGACTGGGCATTTAAAATATCCAGTTTAATACCTACCTTTTCCAGTGCAGCAAAAAAAGCCTAAAATCTTAAGAGTGGTAACAAATGTATCCAATGCTACTTTTAAGATTGGCGATAAGATTATGGTGGGATTGGAAGGAACAGCTGGTGGTAAGGCCTATTTTGATGTGGATCCTCTTATAAAAAAAGGTCCCAATGTCAGAGGTACAAAATGGAATTTATAAAGGCGTATATATTGTGCGCCAAGGAGATTTTCTGAAAAGAGGAATAATTTATGTACACCTTGAAAATGAACAGGGAGAGAGGCGTGATTGGATGGAGTCATCTCCTCTGGTGAATATTGATGGCGTTCCACCCAAAGAAGTTAAAGATCTCTTGTCTGTTATAAAAAAAGGATTCAATAGTCCTAAATTGGAATACCACAGACACCGATACGTCTAAGTTCGAGATATACAGGAGTATAAGACCCCTTACTGATTACAAGAAAGTAGCTGAAGTAACAGATTTTTCATGGACTGATATGTCTCTTAAACCTGGAGTAAATTATTTCTATAGAATTGTCAGTGTAGATAGAGTGGGAAATAAATCCAAACCTGTCCAGATAGGGCCTTTATCTCTTCCTGTTTTTATTGAACAAAAGTTGCCTGACATAATAGTATCAAATATCACTAGGGGAAGATATTTTATAAACGGAACATGTACAGTGCCCTTTGGAACAAAGGTTCAAATTGGTCCTGATGTTGACATTGCATTTAAAAATAATTCCCTTTTAAAGATTCAAGGAGAACTGATTGTAAAATCCAGTTTTATCCACTCAGATAATACCAATGGTACAAAAGATATACTGATAGATGAAACTGGGACCATGAACATATCTAATCTTCATATCCAGGGAATATCTAAAATCTACGTTAAAGGAAATATTACAGCTGAAAATATATCAGTTATTAGACAGAAAACAGGATTAATAATTGAAACAATAAATAGTGCCAGGATTTCAAATTCTACATTCAAGGAATTACAAAGGGCTGTCTGGGTAAAGGATGGGAAGGTAATTATTTCCAATTGTGATTTTGAGAGAAATAAATTATCCCTTAAAATAGATAGAGGGGATGTGGATATTAAATTTAATAATTTCATTGATAATGATGTGAATATAGATAGCCAGGTTCCAATAAAAATTAGTTCAAATTATCTGGGAACAACAGAACCAGCAAATTTCAGGGTAAATGGAAATGTTGAAGTTGTCTCTTTTTTTATCAGATCCATACCCAGAAGGAAAAGAGATAAGCCTGAAACAAGTAGTAGAAAGATTTAAAAAAATTGGCTAATGATGCAATATCCTTTTTGAATAAGGGAAATTATGGTAAGGCAGTCCAGATTTTTAAGAAGGTAGTTCCAGTCTATTCAGATGCCTCCCTCTATATTTACTACATATATGCCCTTTCAATGATACAGGATCCATCAATTGAAAGAGTAATAAACCAGGCTATTAAAAAAATACCCCTATGAGTCACGAATTTATCAAATGGGAATTAGGTATTTTTTGCAGATAAATAAAGAGGAAAAGGCAAGACAGCTCCTTGAAAAAGGACTTAAGTTGAATCCAAACAATCCCACATTACAGTCAATGAAGGTATTTTTCAGGGATATAAACAATAAAAAAAAAGGAAGGAGGTATGAGTCATGATTAGGAAGCTTAGTTTATTGGGAATCCTGGTATTTTTCTTGGTCAGTACACCCCTTTGGGCAAGGACAGTAACTGCAATAGGAGAAGGACAGACCAGACAGGCTGCTATTAACAATGGTATAAGGGCAGCAGTGGAAGAGGCACTTGGAACCATGGTCACATCAACATCCAATGTGTCCCAGGGAAAGTTGATTTATGATCGTATTACATCGGCGAGTGCTGGGTATGTTAGAAGTTATAAAGTTATTGCAGAAGGAAAAGATCCAGTAACTGATGTTTATAAGGTGAAACTAAATGTGGATTTAGATGATGTGAAATTAAAGAATGCAGTTTCCCAGTTTATGGAGGATCCAAGGTTTCAACGCACATTTCAGGAAACCAAATTTGATGAGAGGAAAGTAGTGGTCCTTTATAAGCCACGCACTGGGTTGGATTTACCCTATAATTCAAAGGCCGTTCAGTCTGTTATGGATTTAATCGAAGATAGACTCTCATCCAAGGGATTTAGAGTATTTTTGCCTTCCCAGCTAAAGAGAATCAGGGGACGTGCTGCTGAGATGGTTGTTGACGAAGAGACTGCAATTAATATTGCCAGGCAGGAAACTGGCGATGCTGTTGTAATAGTCAGCTTTGACGCTGGAAAAAGGCCCACAAATGACGGATATATCCTAATTTATGCCACACTAAGCTTAAAGGCATATGATTGTACCACTGGAGAGCTTTTTGCGAATGTTCAGGATCGGGGAAAGACTATAACCAGGGGAGGAGAATATGGTATCCAGGATGGTGTTGCAAGGGTAGCCATAAAGATTGGTCCAAGGGTAGTGGACAGGCTTATAGGAAAAATCGTGACCCGTTTTAGTGATCCAGGGCCAAGTTTGTCATGTTGATACTTAGAAACATTAATATAAATCAGCAGGATAAGGTGGAGGATGTGTTAGAGGAATTGGGATGGCGGTATAGGGTTGCAAGGCAAACTGGAAGTTATATGGAGGTTGAGATCTTTAATGAAGCCGATCCAACTTCTGTTCGAAGGATTTTGAGAAAAACATTTAAGAAAAAAGGCATAGCTGATCCCTGCAGAAGTATCTGGTTCAAGGGTCATGTTTGAAGGAAGTTATTCTGGCGCAGGAGGAGGGTATTAACCATGAAAAAAGAGTGGCTTGTTTTTTTTTATTGTACTTGTTTTTCTGGGTGGTTGTGCAACAACCCAGGTAAGCTCCAGGGGTGCCCTGGTCAATGTCTACCACCCAAATACTGTTAAAGAAGGGCTTGTGTGCTCTTCTGGCGGGGATAATGGTATCTCTTATATGTATGTGGGCGCAGATACAATTAGTGGAAATGTATCTAAAGGAGATAAATATTTAATTGCCCAATTCGCCAGGGCAGTTCTTGGTGAGACCAAATTTATCAATCCTGTTACTGTGTCTTCTATGGAAGGTGAGTATCCAGATTTGAGTGTACGGGTAATTAATTTTCGCGTTACCACTAAAAGAGAGGCAGGAGTTGTGAAACGCTACGGCGTTTTTCAGGCCAATTTCTCTGTAAGACAGGCAGGGATGTTAGAATGTTCCACTGCAGACCCTATTTTAATTGAAAAGACATATGTTCAGCCTGCTTATAGGAAAGATAAGTTGCCATCCATTATCAGGGTAAAGGAAAAGTTAATTAAAGAAGCAGTCAGACGGGTGGTGAGGCAATTTGTTCCAGTCAAATCAACTATTTTACGGCCAGTAAAAGGTATTAGTGGTATGGCTAAGGGTGCCTCGGATATGATAAATGCTGGAAATTGTATTGGGGCGTATGAGGTGTTAAAGCCAATGGCAGATAGTCCAACATGTAGAGATGCAAGTGTTCTTTACAATGCAGGTGTTGCACTTGAATGTATGGCGTGGAACAATGCCAATGATATGAATACACAACAACAATATCTAAGCAAGGCCCTTAAGTATTATCGAAGGGCTGCGATGTTAAAACCCGGGGACTTAGACATTCAAAAGGCCATGGGCGATGTATCCTATGAATTAAATACTGCGTTTTCAGCTTCAAAGAGACAAAAAAAATACTAAAAAGCTCTTGGAGGAATTTAAAACTCCAACAGGATATTAAGAAAGGAGAAAACTTATGCGTTTTCCCAGGATGATATTGTTATTATTTGTTCTATTTGCTTATGGCTGTGCCACAGGTGGGATGATGACAATGGGTAATGTGGCCAATTATTTTGCTGGAGAGCAGGGGGCTAAAAACAAAAATCCTCTCATAGAAGCAGAAATAGATATAACCCTGGCAAATGAAATCGCTGCTATAGTCAAAATGAATCAGGTAATGCTTGAGCGCATGCCTGTGTCTTATGAAGATAATTGGCCCGAGATTTTAAATAGTTATTATCGGACCAGTTATCTAACAGAGAAGGAAAAGAGAAATAAAACAAAGTATAATGATTGTCTTAAGAGACTATTAAAAAAAGGATTTTTCCTTTTACGATGTGTATAATGTGGATGCCTATGCAGTGAGCATCTTGTCTATGTCTCAAAATAACATTCTCTATAGTGCCTGGGTGCCTTGGGATCTAGAATGTTCATAAAGGGATGTGAAAATTTAGGTGTTGAATTTGAACACGTTAAATCAGT
This sequence comes from Desulfothermus okinawensis JCM 13304, assembly GCA_001311565.1. Lineage (GTDB taxonomy): Bacteria > Desulfobacterota > Desulfovibrionia > Desulfovibrionales > Desulfothermaceae > Desulfothermus > Desulfothermus okinawensis. The sequence continues at coordinate 48,255 of BBBM01000017.1, read as the reverse complement.
GCTTTCCTATGTTCCTTTTGGCTGTGATTGCTATTATTTTAGACAAAGCTTCAATGATGCAACTCCAGGTAGTTCTGTGTGTAAAAAAAATTAAGAGATCTGTGTTTTATAGAAAGTGTGATTTTTTTTAATAGACCAACTGAATTCATGCTCACAAAATATTTTTACAGACGTGGAGGAATAAAAAAATTGGGCAGATCTACCAGTTGAGATATGTTGTTTTAGACCAGTTAAAGGAGAGCAATTGGGGACATTCAAAGAAGTATTTTATTCCCTTCTATCTCCATCTCTCAGGATGCAGATTAAGAGGGTGGATGAAGAGGCCGCTTTAACAAAGGCTGATTTAGAGTCTATTAAGGCAAGATTGCAGGATAAGGGGTTAAATAGGGCTGAAAAGGCTGCTCTTAGAAAACAAAAATCAGTTCTAATTAAAAGGTTAAGGGTAAAAAAAGGCATTGCAGGATAGGTTGTACAAACAGGCATTAACCACGTTGAATGTGACCAGAGAAAATATAAAAAAAGGCCAGGAAGTTAAAAGAAATAGTGGACTATATTGATAGGAGTTTTGCAGAGAATATGTCTGTTATTTTGAATTTAACTGTTAAAATTATAAATGACGTGGCTACAATGCGGAAGATGAATTTGACCAGGGCATTTGTTACCTATCCTTTTCTTATGAAAAAGGTGTATTTTCAAAAAGAGATCGGAGATTCTATGAAAGGAGGTATGCAAACATTGTAAAACAACTTATAGCACTACCTGTAACTTATTTCCAGGTGGTGGGTTATACTGTTGCCCAAAAATACCAGGTGTCAAAATATAAAGGGTATTTAGAGGCAATGATTAAGATGGAGAAAAAGTTAAAACAATAGGAGGAGGTAAGTATGAAGAAGTTATGGTGTGTAGTAACGATTCTGGCACTATTTTTAATAGGTGCCTGTGGTCCCAAAAAAACAGGTTGGTATTTCAATGGAGGATAATCCCCAGCACCACTACCTTATGGGAATGCAGTTAATAGAAAAAGAGGATATTGAAGGAGCAAGACATCACTTTGATAGGGCGATTTATCTGGACAAAGAGTATAGTCCTGCTCTGGCTGGAAAGGCCCTTGTGTATGCAATAGATGCCCACAGGCAGAAATCAAAAGGTCACTGGGAAGTGGATGCAAAAAATGCCCTGGACTATTTGAACAAGGCGAGAAAGGCAGCAGAAAATGACAGTGAAAAATTTATCTATCATGTTACAGCAATTCGTGTTTATTTTACTGCACAACCAAAGGGATGGCTGGAAGATGCAGAAGATCACTACGAAGATGCACTTGGCTTAAAAGATGTAAAGGAAGAAGAGTTGCCATATTATCAGACCATTGCTGCTGCTCATTATTTTATGGGTTATGCTTATTATATGGGATATGAGTTTAGAAAGGCAGAAGATGCGTTTTCAAAGACATTATCCTCAAAGCCAGGTAAGTGGCATAACAAGGCAGATATGATGTTCAAGAGGGTCCAGAAGATAGTCAGGGCCATGGGGCAATATACTTTGACTAAAGTAGCTAAGAAAATAGCCGTAAAGCCAGAGGTAACCAGAGGCGATGTAGCAGCATTACTTGTGGATGAACTCCATCTTGACAAATTTATGGCAGGCAGGATCGTTATTAAATCAAAGTTGCCTAAGGCAGCTTTTGTACCTGCTGATGTATTAAACAGTCCATTTAAAGAAGAAATACTCACTGTGATAAAGTGGAATATCAGGGGACTTCAACCTGAATATGATAAAACTACACAGGCATATTTATTTAAACCTGCAGAGCCTGTCACCAGAAAACAACTTGCTTTTATTTTGGAGGATTTGCTTATTAAATTGACCGGTGACAATTCCATAGCTACAGCCTATTTTGGAACAGAGAAAAGTCCATTCCCCGATGTTCCCTCAAATGTAGCGTGGTTTAATGCTGTGATGAATGTGACCACCAGAGGGTTAATGGAACCTGATATATCTGGTGAATTTAGGCCAAATGACAATGTGGAAGGGGCTGAACTAATATTGGCCCTTATGAAATTGAGAAATATAATGAATATTTATTAAAGGAGGGAGGTTATGAAGAAGATAGGATTAATTTTGGGAATTTTTATTTTTATGTGTTTTAATGCTATGGCTGATGAGTGGCAGCCTGTTACTGACCCTGTAAAGGTCTTTTCAGAAGGTTATATTCAGGTTATTGGAGCATCAGAAGAGGGCCAAAGTAGATATAGGGCTGTTAGGGCTGCAACAGTGGTGGCCCAAAGGGATCTTTTAGAAGTATTACAGGGAATTACATTGTACGGTACTACTACTGTTAGGGATGGAATGTTGCAGAGTGATAATATTAGAACCACAGTTCAAGGTGTCCTAAGAGGGGCTATTAAATGCGGAGAAAAATATTATCCAAATAGGGGATATGCAGAGGTTTGTCTAAGACTCTACCTAAGGGGACATGGAGGGCTCTATGATGTGATTTTGCCCCTTTTAAAAGATGAGGGTATGTTGCCACCTCCAAAGCCAACCTTTCAACCAAAGATGATTCCCCAGGTAATGGAAAAACCAAAGACAAATGTACAAATGCAGCCCCAAACTCCCCAGCCAAAGCCTGAGGTCATGACTCCATCCAAGATGGTGAATCCTTACGACGGGGTTATTGTGGATGTTAGAGAATATCCGTTTAGACCGGCTCTTGTTAACAGGATATTAAGTGAAAGTGGTGAAATTATATTTGATCCCTCAAAGATAGTTAGCTCTGTTCTTGTAGAGAGGGGATGCGGTGGTTTCACCAATGATGAAACAAAAGCTAAGGCATTGCTTAAGACCTGGGGTGCAAAAAAATCCCCTTGAGATTAAAGCTATAAAGGTTATCAAAAATACTGATGTTGCAGTAGATAAAGATGCTTCTGCATTGATTTTTGTAAACAACGAAAAAAACTCAGTTTTTAAACCAGGCTAGGGTTGTATTTCTTCTTAAATAATCACGAAAAGAGGGCATCAGGGAACTTGGTTTTAAGTCCCTGATGCCCTCTTTAATAATTAGCTTAATAAGTAAAAATTATGAGACTCCGTTTTTCTATTTTGATTTTTATATGTTGTGTTTTTATAATTACATGCTTCAAAAATAGCTACGGAACTATTTCGCGTCCAAAAAAAGATAAACTCTATCAAAGTCTCGGTTTAGAGTTCTCAGGGAAATTAAATTTTGATTTACCAATAGATGCTGATGAACTACATTTTAGTGGTGATATAACCCTTTTAAATATAAAGTTTAAGGGCGATTTTAATATAAGGATTCAAAAAAAAAGATCCTGCAACCGTCGTAGTTACATCAAAATTCATTTCAGCTGATGTTGTTGAAATATTTAATCTTCTGAAAAAAATAGGAGTGAAACTTAATCTGCCCAAAGAAGTCACAGGAAATATATGCCTCTCTGGCGTTTTTTTTTAAAATGCATGGTAACCAATATGAATTAAAAGTAAATAAAATTAGTGGCCCAAATTATGTACAACAGAAAATAACCATCAAAAATTTAAATCTATCTGCAAACTCAAAAAAGAAATCCATAATTTTAAAGATAGATAGCACCAATCTAAAAGATAATTCTATTGGACAAATTGACTTAAGTATTGCTAATGACCTTTTAGTCTTTAAGGCAAATGGTGTACACTTAAATTTAGCTACTTTGTCAAATCTATTATTTAAGATCTATCCTGATATAAAACATAATATATTAAGCAAGTTAAAAAAAAATTCAAAATCTTTACCCTGTAAAGGATATTACGGCTAAAGGTATTCTTGCCTAAAGGACACTGAACTTGTTTTAACTGGACTTAACTCAAGGAATATCAATTTAACTAAATTTTCTGCAAAAATTGCTGCCAATCCCACATCCTTAGAATTATATGGTAACTACAAAAATCCAATAATACTGTCATTATTGACCAATTGCACGTATGTGAATTATTTAAATAATAATATAGAAGTAAAGTCCAGTGATTTTCAAGTAAATTTTCTAAATTTAATATTGAAAAAAAATATGCCAATAATAGATGCAAGTTCCATAATCATACCAGGATTATCTCTTAATATGGAAATCAATGCTCACTTTGAGCATCAAGATAATTCTACATGTATTTCCTTACAGAGTAAACTATCTTCAAATAAAAAAAATTATTATAAAAACAGATAGGGAATCAATATTAAAGATTGTATTTGATCCAATAAATATAAAAATAAAAAACAATAAATTAGATTTATTAATACAAAAATTTTTAGTAAATATCCAAAAAGGCATCATAAAATCTCATGACATGGATTTATTTATAAATAGAGGAGATATAAAAATTACTCAAACAGCACTAAAGTATGGTATACAAGATAAGGAATTTACTGTTAAATCATTACTTAATATTGAAAATACAAGTTTTAATTATAAAAACTTAACTGGTATTGTATATGATATGGGAATGAATATTTTAGCCAATAATAGGGAGATTGATTTAAATAACGGAAATTTAAAGTGTCAGTTAAACAAAAAGGGAAGTATTGAATTGGCCTTTGACACTAAAATACCTCTGAAAAATATATCTTCCCACCTCCGGGAAATCTATAAAAATACAAGATTAACTCTAAATATTGCTGATCTTGAACAGGGGGATACAAAGGTAGAATTTTTTTAAGGTCAAAAAGGATTTGGTCAATGACAGTGAGTTGGAATATTCCATTTCAATCCCAGCAGGTAAGATTTTGGGTGCTACCCAGGCGAAGCTTAGTCCCAGTAGGTTTGATTTAATCACGAGGAAGTTGAGGTTTTTATCAATTCAGAGAAAAGCAGAAGATAAAAAAATAAATACTGAGCGTAGGTTTGAAAACAAGGAAATAAAACCTAAAGTCCCAGAGACTATTTCCAGCTTTTCATCCCATTATCATTTGGAGTTTGATTCCCTTAAATATATAACACATGATAATGTATATGAAATTTCTCCTTTAAAAGGGGATATCTTGTTCAAAAATCATCCATCAATAAGTTTTAATGGATATTTTTGTAATATCTCATTTTCTGGTGGAATAGAATTTTTGGATACAGGTGTTTCTGGAATTGTTGATATCAGAACCATTAGCATCCCAATGGATCACTTATTGGGTTGTTTTATAAGGCAGGCCCCGGTTTATATTACAGGGGATACCAATCTACAGACCACTATTAATTTTCAGGGTAAGACTATTAAGGATTTAAAGGAGAATTTGTGGTTTGATGCCTTTGTAGATGTGGAAGATGGTAAGATACTAAAGCTTTCAAATTTAGGTAAAAAGGTTGGTGTGATTTTAGATGTCTTGAGTTTTGTCAGGCTAAACCCAGCCAAATTGGAAGACAGCCTGGAATTTAGCAAGTTTGGTTTATCGTTAAGTGGAGGGCTAAAAGAAATCAAAATTAAACAACTAAAATTGGATTCATCTCTTTTGAACCTCTATTCCTATGGAGACATCGATCTTAAGAAAAATAATATGGAGATCAAAGGCGAAATCAAAAAGGGATTTATTTCTAAAAGTTTTCATTTAACTGAAAAAATTAAAAAAAGAAAAAAAAGGAGAGTGCTCCATGAAGAGGAAAAATATAGCCAGTTTAGTGTTGTTTTCTTTTCTTTTATGTTTTGGGAGCAGTTATGCACATTCTGAATTAAATAAGGAGACCCTTGCACAAGAGAGGCTGGCTCAATGGAATATTAATTATGCTAGTTATTTAATAGATGTTGGAAAATATTTGGATGCACTTGAAGCGTACAATACAGCATTTGAGGTAACGCCATTTAAAAAAAACAAAGGTAAAGGTGCTTTTGCATAAGGCAAATCTCCTTGCCACATTTTTAGATGCCGAAGACCAGGCCCTTGAGATCTATAATAAAATTATTGCCAACTACCCTGAGGGAAGGGAGATTGCGCTATATAGAAAAGGACTTTTGCTCTTTGACATGATGCGATATAAAGGAGCTGCCAGGGTTTTGTCAAAATACCTTTCTGTATATCCAAATGGTCGGTTTCGGTTTCAAGCAGAAGTCCTTTTGGAACAGGCCAAAAAGGCTGTTACTCCCCCACTGTGAAACCTATAAAAAAAGTTCCGCCTCCATTGGTTAGGGTACTTTTGCTCAGAAAGGCCAGGCTTGTTAAGGTTGAAGGGGATGGCCTGGTAATAAATGGAACCCCAAAGGGCGTCCAGAGTCTGGTTTTTGATACTGCCAGTATAAAGAGCGAAACCCAAATTGAGTCAAATGGTCCTATTAAGATTAGGTCTGGGGAGTATTCAAAAAGGGTGCGGGGCAAAATAATTATAAAACCCAAAAAGAATAGGTTAATGGTCTTAAATGTACTTGATATAGAGAGGTATTTATGGGGAGTAGTTCCATCGGAATCATATCCTTCCTGGCCCCTTGAGACCTTGAAAGCACAGGCTGTGGCTTCAAGGACATATGCATATTATCAAGTATTACACAGAAAAAAATTGGGATTATGACCTGGTAGACAATGAGGGGGACCAGGCATATAAGGGTGTGGATCGTGAGACTAAAAAGACCACACAGGCTGTAAATGAGACAAGGGGCCTAATTCTTATGGAAAAAAAATAGACCTATTTTAGCAATGTATACTGCCAACAGTGGGGGATATACTGCTGATGCAAATTATATATTTAAATTGAATAAACCATATCTTGTGGCACATCCCGATCCACTATCCCTTGAAGGAAAAATGTCTTCCTGGAAAAAGACTTTTACTGTGGACGAGGTAGAAAAAAAAGCTCAGAAGAATAGGCGTTCCTGTGCGAAATTTGAAAAGGATAGTGCCTACAAAAGTTAGTCCCTCTGGGAGAATTATTAGTATAAAGATAGTATCAGATACAGTAAATAAAGAGTACAGGACATGGACTATACTTCGTAGGGCATTAAAACTCCCTGAGATTTTGTTTTCCATTGAGAAAAAGAACGGTAAGATGATATTTTCTGGAAAGGGTTGGGGTCATGGTGTTGGATATTCCCAATGGGGAAGTGCTGAGATGGGCAAAAGGGGATATAATTTTAGACAAATCCTTGAATTTTATTACCCAACCACAAAAATTGTTAAATTGTGGTGAGATTAACTTTGTCTTGTTCTTTACAAAAATAGTAATATTTTGCTATCTATCTCCCATCCTAACTTGTCTAACATAAAATAATTGATAAGTGAGGGGTTTGAGATGGGGGTGGTCGTTGTCTTAAATGCAGACTATAGTTATCTAAATATAATCAATTGGAAAAGGGCTGTAAAACTCCTGGTGCAAAGGAAAGTTGAAGTGATAAAATATACCAATCGAGTAATCCATGGCTTTAATCACAGAATAAGAGTCCCTCTTGTTGTTAGGTTAATTAAGTTTGTGAGGAGTTTGTACAAAAGGAGTGTGCCCTTATCAAAAAGAAATATTTTTATTAGGGACTGTTACATTTGTCAGTATTGTGGGAAGAGAATCAAATCAAAGCCCACTATTGATCATATTGTTCCAAAGTCCAGGGGTGGGGATTTTTCATGGACCAATGTGGTAACTGCCTGTATCAGTTGCAATCAAAAGAAAGGCTGTAAACTTCCCTCAGAGGCCTCCATGACCTTAATCAAACGTCCTGTGAAACCCACTATTTCTGAATTTTTGAACAAAAAAAATAGAGCTTCTTGGTCTAACAGGGGTTTTAGATGATCTCTGGGGATAGTGTGTAATGGTTTGTAAAAAAAATTACCAATGATGAAATTGCAGATAAATTAGATGAACTTGCCATTTATCTTGAATTAGAGGGAGAAAATTTCCATAAAATAAGGGCTTACAGAAATGCTGCCAACATTATTCGTGGGATTGGTGATGATATTGCTGAGATGGTGAGGCATGGGGATGATCTTAAAGTCTTTTCAGGGATTGGAAAAAAACATAGAAAATAAGATAATTGAAATAGTACGGACAAACGACCTTGAAAAATTAAAGAAACTTAGGGAGAGATATCCACAGGGTATTCTCAATATATTAAATATTTCTGGGCTTGGAATAAAAAAAGATAAAAACCCTACTCAAAGAGTTAGACATAAGAACACTCAAACAACTCTTGGACTATGCAAGAGAAGGGAAAATAAGACATCTACCTGGTTTTGGCGAGAAAATGGAAAAAAAAGATTTTAAATTTCTTAAAGGAAAATATAAAAGAAAGTTAGAAAACTATTATCCACCTACCTGGACACTAAACTTGCCATGGAAAAGAGTAGCTGTTATTAGATCTTCATGAATTTGAAAAAAAACAACCATTCTACCAGATACAGTGAAAAGATTTAGAGTATGTGATTGTTGTGGTATTCCTTTAGCTAAAGGGAGGAAAAAGTACTGTTCTTCCCGGTGTAAGGAAGATTTTATATTTAGATTGAAATGGTTTAATAATCTCCTTAGGGCAGTAAATGCAAGATATGCAACCTTTTTTTTTCACTGGGCACATACTTGGTTTAAATATCCTCCCATATGATTCAGATAATGTTTATTCTTTTTTTTATAATCGAACACCTGGTATGCGTCCAATATATGACATGGAAAGAATGGTATTTCTCCTTGGAGAGATATGGTGGAATACACTTAAGGACCATGGCAATAGAGACGCTGCCAGTAGGGGAGTTTTAAGACAAGGGAAAATTAAGGTATTTAATAAGAGCTTTCTTATTCCCAGAGAAAAGATATCCCTGGTAGGGGTATCTAAGGAACTGAGTTATCTTAAAATAAAACGACACGATTTAATCACAAATAAAGATCCATATGTTGTTGTAAAACATGCATTTAGAAAATGTGTGTTAAAATATCATCCAGATATGGGTGGAGATGAGAGGACATTTATCAGGATATATAACTCATATCAAAACGTCATTGAGTGGTTAAGACATCCAAAGTATGGAACCAGGCGAGGTGTTCCTGGTCAATGGTGTTTTGAAGCAGGAAAGACTAACTGGTATGCTCCCTTATGATGGATGTGAAATTTGACGATTTTTTTTGAGAGGCTTAGTAAGCTCACTCCAATAAAAAAAACAGATTCAACTTGCAAAGGAACTGGGGGTGGGAAGGGCGGCAATTTCAATTGCAAAACAAAAAAAATAGCGTACCCTATAAATGGATACACCTTATAGCAGAAAAATACAATCTAAATCCAACCTATTTAATAACTGGCAGGGGTTATCCATTCAACGATATTCCCACAGGTTTAAAGAAAATAAGGTTGTCTCCAATAGTTAGCAGTGCTGACGTTAAGACCTTAAACAGTGAGGAAATCTCTATTGATATTCCTCAAAATTTACAGTTACCCCTGGATATTGGTGAAGAATATTTTTATTTTAAATTGGCTGATAATAGCATGATCCCTACTTTTTATCCAGGGGATATTTTGATAGTTGATAAGACAAAAAAAATAGAAGTTGGAGATGTGTTTGTATTTAAATGGTCAGGAGATATAGATTCTGTATTTCTGGTTCGCAGGATAGGGGTGGGGGAAATTGGTTTGATTTTGATTTCAGATAATGGTACGTATCCCACTCTTTGTCTTGAGTACAATAGGTTTGAGTTAGTTGGTAAAGTTGTGGGATTTTTTTAGAACAGTTTAATAACAAAATTATGGAGACTACATGAAGGACAATAAGTATAAATATGCATTAAAAGAAATTACTGATGTGATAAAGTTTGAAATGTGGCTTCGTTTTTATTTTGCATCTCAAGGGAGTGATCCCAATACAGTGATTTTAAAGGTCCCTGAAGAAGTCATGGAACACATAGAACAAGAGTATGACATCCTCTTTGAGCTCGCAAAAGAGCTTAATAATAAAAAAAATTACTCCAGAGACTTCTCAAAAGGCAGTAACAAATTTTATCTTGAGAAAACTTGAAGGAAAAAAAATTTCCTCCTGCCATGGTTCCCAGTGTTTTGAATAGCAAGTCCTTTGAAATAGAGGTATCTGTTTTTCACCTATGGGTTTCAGCCCATGAAGACCAGCTAGACGAGAAGGTCTTTGATTTTAAAGAATGGATGCAGCTTTTTGAAGCATGGAAAAGGACAGAAAAGGGACAAAATGTGCTGAGCACCTTGCACTCTCCTGGTGCAAGGACAAGTGACACAACCCAATAAAAAAATAGGTATAACCCATGGGTCCGATTATTTGGCTCCATAGGCTCAGTCACATCCTGTGGAAAAAAAAAGATATTGTTCATACCAGATCTAATAGGATTCATTATTAGAATAATCTATTCAGCGGATATACATTATCAGGCTCAAATAGGTAAATCAGTGGTTTTTTTCTCATAATGGACTTGGTGCTATAATCCATCCCAGGGCAGTTATTGGAGACAATGTGGTAATTGGCGCACACGTTGTTATTGGATGTAATCTGGATGCATTTGACGTACCTAGGATAGGAAATTGTGTATTTATTGGACCTGGAGCAAAAATACTTGGTGATTTGTCCATTGGTAGTTATGTACTTATTGGAGCAAATTCTGTGGTTCTTGATTCTGTACCTGAGATGAGTGTTGTTGCTGGAGCTCCAGCAAAGGTAGTTAGATACCTCTCTTTCCAGGAGAAAATGGCCTATTGGCAGGTAAATAATTAAGCCATTTTTTTTATCTGGATGTTTATGGGGGGCGTGGCCATAGGGGTGTGCGTGGAAGTGTTGGTGGAGGACCGATCTCTCTGTTTGTATTAGTCTTCCATTATCCATGAGGTAGAGGGTGCTTGTGGTCTTGTATAAGAAGTCCCAATCATGGGAAACTATAATGAAATCCATGGGTAGCTCATTTATAAGACTTATTATGGTTTCTCTTGTTTCAGGAGCCAGTCCAGTTGTTGGTTCATCCAGTAAGATTAACTTAGGTTCCATTGCAATAATAGTAGCCAGGGAGAGCAATTTTTTTTCACCACCAGAAAGCTTGGTAGTGATCCTGTTTTCCTTTCCTGCAAGTCCTACTATGTCAAGTGCCCATAGTGCCTTTTTTTTGGCATCTTTGGGAGATAGTCCCAGGTTAAGAGGTCCAAAGGCCACGTCTTCAAGCACAGTTGGAGAAAAAAAGTTGATCGTCTGGATTTTGAAAAACCAGACCAATTTCTTTTCTTACCCTTGAGAACTCTTTTATATTTTTTTATTTGTTCTCCCCTAAAGATGATAGTTCCTTTTTGGGGCATAATCAGTCCAACACATAGGTGTAAAAAAAGTGGTTTTTCCTTCTCCATTGGCTCCAATTATTCCAATTCTTTGATTTTTTTTCTACTTTAAAATTTAACCCATTTAATACGTATTTTGTAGAACAAGGATATTTAAAATAGATGTCTTGTAATTCTAATATGGGCGTCACGTTATAATACCTTTTCTTCTTTTTTTGCCTAAAAAAAGAAGTCTAACTAAAATGTGTTAGATGTAATTTTGTTTGATTTTTTTTAATTTGCTAAATTTTTTTTCCAACTCAACTAAGTGAAGCAATCAAGTCCGTAATATAATAACTAAAAACAGACATTACAACAAGAAAAAAAGGAGAGATATGCAACCATCAGATCGTATTTAGATAGTTTTAATTCTTGTAAGGAATAGAATTTCCCATTAAATCCCCTTAGCATCATTGCATTGTATACCCTCTTTCCCCTTTCATAACTCTTTATGAGTACCATTGCCAACATGTAGGAAAAAGTCTTATAGGTGTGTAGATTTGTCCTGGGATTAAAATTTCTAACCCTTGCAGCATTCATCATTCTTGTGAATTCCTCAAATATAACACCAATATACCTATAGCTTAAAAGGAACAACAATACAAATTTTGCTGGAAGTTTTAGCTTGGATAGTCCATGTCCTAAGATGGGTATTGGAGTAGTGTTTATAAAACTCATGACAACTAATACTGCACTATTGGCTTTTAGGGTGATCAAAATTGTCTGAATCAGCCCTTCATATGTAACCTCTAACCCATATATGTTTACTAATTCCCTGCCTGGGGTCGAGAATGGTAAGAAAAACCACAGAAAGAGCACAAAAGAATTAACTATTACTAGCCTTTTAATTACTTTAAAAATAGAGAGGTTTGCAATAATTACAAATACACACGATGAGATAAAAAAATCCACTACATATAGTTATATTATTAGTAAGGACTATTCCAAGAATTATTAAAAATCCCAGTATACTTTTTATCCTTGGATCTGCCCTATGAAAGATTGAACTTCCAAGACTAAATTCTTCTTCAAACATAGCTCCAGCTAATCCCTTGACTTAAAATATAAAATTATCCCCATAATACCAAATATATATCCAATGCCACCTAAGATATCTCTAAAATCTATTTTGGGTTCTTTGAGCTCAGCAATGTCCCTTTTGATAGGGACAAGTTCCTTTGAGAGAATGATTTTAAACATTTTTTTCCATTTTTTTTATAATCACAAGAAGAAGTTTCATATTTTGAGGATATGACCTCGTCCCCTGTATCTGTTTCATCAAATGTATTATCATCTTCTTCTATATTTGATGAATATTCATCTTTTTTTTACTATCCAGAAATTTTTATGTCCCATTGAAGCTTCACATACAACTTTTATATCCTCTGGTTTTTTTTATTAGATTTTCCGGGATATGAAAAACAAAATTTCCTTTTTTTGTCTCCTTTTCCTTGAATGATTAGCTTATCTTTTACATATACTTTATACCTTCCAGAAACTACAGGATCACCTGTTGAAAATTTTGAAAGACATTTTACATTATTATTTTCAACATAGCAGAATACATCTATTCTATGGGCTATGGCAATTTTTGCTGTAAAAATAAAAATGGTTGATAAATAAATTAATTTTTTCATGCATTATCTCCATTTATATCATTAAATATATCAAGCATCTCAGGCTTTACCCTATAAATAAAATCAACAGTAACTGCAGTAATAATTCCCTCTATTGCCATAATGGGTATGTGGGCAAGTAAAATAGTCTTAGCAGCATTAATAAAATTATTTCCTGTTAAATAAAGGCAAATGGCCACCATTATACCTGAAAGCAGGATGCTCAAGGATCCACTTAAAAATCCTCCAATTATTCTCAATTTCTTTTCTTTAGAAGTACAAAATTTTGAATAACAAAAAGACAATCACTGCAGGTAAAGCCATATTTGCTGTATTGGCACCCAATACAATAATTCCTCCAAACTGGAAGAATAGGGCTTGAAGGAGCAGGGCAACTAAAATTGACGGAAATGCCCCAAAGCCAAGCAAAATCCCAACAAGCCCGTTTAGTACAAGGTGTACACTGGTTGGACCAATGGGAACGTGTATTAATGATGCAACAAAAAAAGGCCGATGTCAAAACAGCCATCAGGGGCACCTGATGGGGCTTTAGTTTTTTTTAGCCCAATCAAGGTGCCTGTCAAAGTAATGGCTGCTCCTGCAATCAAAATAGGGGGGGAAAGGACTCCTTCAGATATGTGCATTTTTTTGTGTCCTCTACTTGTTCTTTTTTTAGAGAAGAAAATTTCACCCATATAACGCCGCCAACTTCAACATTTTTGTCCTGTCCTTTATGCTTTAATTTATAATCAGCAGTACTCAGGGCTGAAAATCCCCACCAACCGGGAATAGGGGCAGCATAGGTAAAAATACCATTGTCATCTGTTAGGACAACCTGGGTTACCATGTATTCACTTGGTGCCTTATATTTGGAATGTGTGTTGTAATATTCCACTTCAACTTCACAATTTGGAACTGGTTTTCCTTTTTTTTAGCACCCTACCTTGAAAAACATTTCCAGCATAAAGACCAAAAGGTCTGGTGATGGGAACCACCTCAACTTCTAACCCCAATGGTTTTGACCATCCTTCTTCCTCTCCAAATGCACCAATGTATGTCTTGGTGATGTGTTTTATAAACTTGTCTTCAGCTGGTTCCCAATATGGTTTAGGTACCATGTAAATACAATAGACCCCAGGAGCTTTGGGACGAAATACACTTAAATAGGCCCTGTGACCCAATATTTTGGTGGGCTTTATTTTTGTTAAAAGATTTTCTTTTTTTCATTGTGGTTAAATTTACAGCCCATACCTCAGATGGTTTGGCCAGGTCCATTCCATTTTGTTCAAAGGGATGGAGAAACGCAAAAATGAGTTTGGTTTTTCTATGCGACTGGTCAAGCATGGTTTTTTGAGACATGATGGTACCAAAATGTGCCAGGCATATTGAAGGAGAAAATAAAATCAATAACAATATAATAATTTTTTTAAAACTACTTTTAAATAACATGATAATAACCTCCTTGAGATTTTAAGTGTGATAAAAAAATAAATTTTGTGTTACTAAACGTGTCAAATATACGAGATCGATATCTTTGTCAATAGGAAAAAAATCTTTTTTTTAAATATGTAATGCTTGATTTTTTTTATTAGGTAAAATAGATTTTAATAGATTCAGAGGTTGCCAGACCATATTTAGGTAATGGAGAAAGTTTATGGAAAAGGTGATGGTTGCGGTTTTAGGAAGGGATAGGCCAGGCATTGTATGCAAAGTATCATCTATTCTTGCAGAGAATGGATGTAATATTGAAGACATATCCCAAACAGTGTTGCAGGGTGAATTTTGTGGTATGTTTGTGGTTTCCCTGGCCAAAGGGTTATCTTTAACTGATATTCAGCATGTATTAATAGATGGACTAGGTTCAGAGAATATAATAGCTTATGCAAAGTCATTGGACACAGAAGAAGTCCATGAGACAATATCTAGTGAACCTTTTGTGGTTGTAAGTATTGGTGAAGATAGGGTGGGTTTAATTGCAGCAGTTAGCTGTATTATGTATGAATTTGGGGTAAATATTACCAATTTAAGGTTCATTAATAGGACCCCAGCTTTTCCCAATAAAACTTTGACCATTTATGAAGTGGATGTGCCTAAAGGTGTCAACCTCGGCCAATTTACAGATAAGTTAAGGCATAAAGCTACAGAGCTTGGACTGGACATAACAGTGCAGCATAAAAAGATTTTTGAAGAAATATGCAGGATATAGTGGAGAAAATATATGTTAAGTGAATCAGAGGTCCTTCAACTCCTTGAGATGGTAAAAAAATGAACACCTGGATGTTCGCACAGTAACCCTTGGCGTTAGTCTTTTTGATTGTGTTAGCCACGCTGTTGATGCCTTTAGAAGGCGTGTTTATGACAAGATCATGCATCATGCTGAGAATTTTGTGGCCACTTGTGACATGATTGGGAAAAAAATATGGAATAGCCATTGTAAACAAAAGGATATCTGTTAGCCCAATAGCTGTCTGTGGGGGATGTTTTGATCAGAAGGAAATGATTTTGGTGGCAAAGACCTTGGATGCAGTGGCAGAGAAGGTAGGGGTGGACTTTATTGGGGGATTTTCAGCACTTGTGGAAAAAGGTATGACTCCTGGAGATAGAAACTTGATAAAGGCTATTCCTCATGCATTATCTGAGACTGGTAGAGTTTGTTCTTCAGTTAATGTGGCGTCTTCTAAAGCCGGTATAAATATAGATGCTGTATACGACATGGGCAGGGCAATCAAAAGGCTGCTGATTTATCAGCAGATAGGGATGGGATAAGTTGTGCCAAGTTGTGTGTATTTGCCAATATCCCAGAAGACATACCCTTTATGCTGGTGCGTATCTGGGTACTGGCGAGCCTGATTGTGTGATAAATGTTGGTGTAAGTGGACCTGGGGTTGTAAAAAAAGGCCATTGATAGGGCTACTGAGAACAACCCCAAATTGACTTTGGGAAGGCTTTCTGAGATAATAAAGAGGACTGCTTACAAGGTTACCAGGTAGGGGAGATAATTGGTAGGGAAGTTGCTGAAAACCTGGGAGTTTCCTTTGGTATAGTGGATTTATCCCTTGCCCCTACACCAAATGTTGGTGACAGCGTTGGGGAGATCTTTCAGAGTCTGGGGCTTAAGAGTATTGGAGTGCCTGGATCTACTGCTGCATTGGCCCTTATAAATGATGCAGTAAAAAAAGGGTGGTTCATTTGCAAGCTCCCATGTGGGAGGCCTATCAGGTGCATTTATCCCTGTTAGCGAAGATTTGAATATAGCAAACGCCGTGGCCAATGGATATTTGTCCTTAGAAAAATTAGAGGCACTGACCTGTGTTTGTTCTGTTGGTTTGGATATGATTGCCATTCCAGGAGATGTGCCTGCAGAGACCATTTCCGCTATTATTGCAGATGAAATGGCCATTGGTGTTATAAACAAAAAGACCACAGCAGTGAGGATTATTCCTGTTCCAGGAAAAAAAGGCAGGGGATAAGGCATATTTTGGAGGACTCCTGGGAGAAGCTATAATTTGTGAAGTGAACCACATGGGGTGTTCTGATCTGTTTATAAAAAGGGGAGGAAGAATTCCCGCCCCAGTCCAGAGTTTAACAAATTAAAAAAAGGTAAAAAAAGGAGGTTTATTTTATGACAAAAGACAATGTAATTATTCTGCAAAAAGAAACTAAGGCCAATACAAAGGAAAAAGCACCAGAGGAAATTTTAAAAGAAGTGAAAAAGGACATGGGAAAGGTTGCCCTAATCATCTCTATAATGGCAGTGATGTTAATGGTAGTTTTTTATTTTAGCATGAAGCTCACTGTTGGAACCATGGAAAAGAAAATAACTGAATTATATCCAGTAAAAAAAACAGGTGGTGGTCCTAGACAAAACAGTTGGTGACTTACAGTCCAGGATGGAGAAGATTGAGAAATTACCAGAAGAGACCAGAAAGATGATCTATGGTGACATGTTAAATGAAATTTCTCAAAAAGCAGAATATCTCTCAAAACACCTAAATGGCGCCAACAGGGACAAACTTATAAGGGTACAGAGGATGTTGAAGGACCTTGAGTCAAGCTTAAAATAAAAAAGGGCCGTTTGGCCCTTTTTTTGCCCAAGTTTTGACAAGCTTGGGTTAGAAGATTAACCACAATATAATTCCGCCAATAATTCCAGCACTAATATCATCAATCATTATTCCAAACCCACCAGAAAATCTATCCTCTATTTGTTTTATTGGGGGTGGTTTAAAAATATCCAGTATTCTGAATAAAATAAATCCACATAGAATAGCAAAAAAAAGATGGTTTGGCAATAAATGCCAGGGTAATTAGCTGCCCCACTACCTCATCTATTACCACTGATCCTGGATCCTGTATGCCCAATTCTTTTTCAGCATGATCTGCAGCAAATATCCCCAACCATGCAATTAGGATTATTAGAATTATTTTTATAAAAACACTAGCTTTTAGTAATGGGTATGATAAAATACAAGTCAAAAGAGATGCCCAGGTCCCAGGTGCAAATTCAATTCTTCCTATACCAAATAGCTGTGCAACCTGTGTTAGATTGAATTTAACCATAATACTATACCCCTATGGCTGAAATTTTTAATAAAGACTTTACAAGTTCATTTATGGGAAGGCCAATGACGTTAGAATAAGAGCCCCTTATTTCCTTTATGAGAAAAGCACCTACTCCTTGGATTGCATAACTGCCAGCCTTGTCCATTGGTTCCATGGTGTCCACATATTTCCTCAAAATATCTTCATTAAATGTATCCATAAAAACTTCAGATTTTACCACAAATTGTTCAGTCTTTCTATTTTTAGAACTACTATCAATTATAACACACCCTGTATATACCCTATGCCACTTACCCATAAGTTTTTTTCAAAGTAGAGATAGCATCTTCTATATCTTTTGGCTTCCCAAGAATTTGATCGTCCAGTACCACTGAGGTGTCAGCACCAATGATAACTCCTGTAACTTTTTTTTCTTAAAATGCTCTCTGCCTTAGCCATTGCATTTTCTATAACCAAAATATCAGGCTGGCTCCCTTCTGATTTTTCCCTTGCATTACTTAGCATTACCTGAAAATATATCCCAAGTTGTGCAAGTAGCATTTGTCTGCGTGGGGATGCAGAGGCCAATATTATATTTTTTTTGGTTCTTAAATGGTCCTTTTAATGTATTCATGGAACTTGTTCTAAATATTACTCTTTTAATTATCAAGAAAAAAATGTCAATAAACTTTACATTGGTTACTATTTTTTTATAAAGATTTTCATGGTGATGCTTTGAATAGTATTAATTTTTTTTGGGTCCTGTTATCAGCCCTGGAGAAAATAAATGGCCAAAAAGAATATCCAAATTGTCTCAGTACTCCTTATAGGAATTGTAGCTGGATTTTTAGGTGGTTATTTATTTAAGCAGAGCTCCAAATTAAAAGAGGTAAATAGAGTTGCCATTACTTCCCAAAATAGCTCTAGTAATACTAAACAAGGCAATTCTGTGGAGGAAAAGGGTAAGATCTTTAAAAAGGACCTGCTTGCAGAGATAACCAAAAAAAAGCGGGGAAATCTCCTCCAACAAAGAGGAAGAAGCAACAAAAAAAGGTGGAGCCCCAAGGGGGGACCAGTTTAAAGAGGTGGATAAATAAATATGTAATAACTCCATATTTTATTGAGGATCTAGTTGAGTTTATTTTAAATGTCTATGAGCCCCCACTATCCAAGGATAACCCCAGTAGTGAGCCCAAATTAAATATTTCTTTAAAATCCTTAAATGCGAGATATGGACTGGAATTAATAGGCTTTAAAGTAGAGGCATCATCCCTTGAAAAAGCCAGGAAAAAAAATTTTGCAAAATATAATGGATCCAGATCTTCTAAAGGCACAATACGAACACTTTATTGATGAATTTATTGGAGAGTTAATGGAGAGTGCCCAGGAAACCACCAAAGTCTTTGTAAAAAATGGCAAGCCATTGAACGGGAATTAAATAAAGAAGAAATTAAGGCCCTTTTATTATTGTTGTCCCAATATGTGGAAGATTTATCCAAGGTGTTAACCTCCATATCAGCAGACAGGAATTTATTTTTAAAGTTGGATAAATATCTCAAAGAAGAAGTTATGAGCATGCACTATAATTACCAGTTGAATCAGATTATAAATAATTACAACTTAGAAAGACAAAAACTGACTCAAGAAAAAAAGTGATATGAGAAGAGAGGAAATTTTGGAAGGATTGAAAAAAAAGAGGGAAGAAGCCTTAAAGAATTATGAGATATCAATAAAAAGGCGAGAGCAACTAAGATCTGAAATTATATCTTCCATTGAAAAAAAAGAATCCCAATTTGCGGTTTAGTTCTTCTGAGATATTGTACATATGTGAATGGGTACATCGTAGAATAAAGGAAGGTCAGTCCTTGGAAAAAATAAAGCAGATTGGGATTATTTTAGACTTAGCATCTGAAAAAAATGAGACAAAAGGCTTCTACATTATTGTAGAAGATAGTTGTACTCTTTTAGGATATTCCTTGTTAGAGCTAAAACATTATCTGCTTCAAGGTCAATGGCATTTGGATCTAAGATTATGACGTCCTGGTCTAAAAAAACTACTGAGTACATCCTCTCCGTAAAAAAAATGTCCATACAACAGAGACAATAGAACGAAAAAGGGGCGTGTTGTTAAACTCTTTTTTCGATTTAATGGATATTTTAAAACATTTTCCTTTATCCTTAATCAAGGTAAATAGATTGGAAGTAGTAATTTTTTTCTTCTAATCTTAGACCAAATACTCTACCCAATTTGTCAGTATCTGTGTAGTCAATGCAAATAGGTGTTTTTGTATCTTCCATTAACACAGTTTTTTTTATTTTGGTTATTTGAAGTTGTTGAATTGTCACTCGCTATTGCTGGTTGGTAGGAGAAGATAAATAGGAATATAAGTAATAATACGATTTTTTTTCATTTTTCTTTTTGGTTGGCGGAGAGGGTGGGATTCGAACCCACGAGGCAGCATCTACCGCCCACCCGATTTCGAGTCGGGCCCGTTATGACCTGACTTCGGTACCTCTCCAATTGTTTTTTCTCTTTTTTTTGAAAAAAAGGTCTTAAGTAAATTTCCACAGGTATTGGACAAAATACCTCCTTTTATCCAAAACCTATGGTTTGTCCAATTGATTTCATTGAAAAAGTCAATTTTAGAGTAGCACGCTCCAGCTTTCGGGTCCCTTGCACCAAAAACAAGTCCTTGAATCCTGGCATTTACCATGGCCCCCATGCACATTACACATGGCTCTAGTGTGCATATAACTACACAATTTGTCAATCGGTAGTTGGAGAGTAGTTCCCCAGCCTTTCTTATGGCTAAGATTTCAGCATGGGCTGTTGGGTCATTTGTTTTAATACAATTGTTATGGGCACAGGCAATTACATCTCCTTCTAGGTCTATAACCAGGGCCCCAACTGGCACCTCATCTTCCATATACGCCCTCTTTGCTTCTTCTATTGCCATCTCCATATATGGGGAATAATCAAAATTGGCACCAGCAGGCATAATTTTACATTCTTTTTAAATATTCTACACCATTTCTAAAGATAGAAATTCCAGTTATTTCATGCGACGTGGTTGTTCTCGTCCATTTAGGGTGATTTGTTGGGTGATTATATGCCTCTGGATGAGCATAAGGCCCAAGATCCTTCCTGTGGGATCTGTGAGCCCAGCAATACCCAATGGAGATCCATTTGGGTTATATGGATACTTAGAAGTTACCCCTCCTTTTTCATCAGTATATTGGAGCGCAATGAGGTTTTGTCTCTCCAGTTTTTTTTAATATTTCATCATTTTTTTGGAACAACCTTTCCCTCTCCATGTCTTATAGGCAAGTACATGGAGTCTATGTTCTTTAAAAATACACAATTGCACTGTGGGTTTACCTTTAAATAAACCATCTATCTTCAAACCTCGCAGAATCATTATAACTCAAGCTCACTTGCCTTTGGAAATAGTTATTCTCTGATGCAGGAAGGAGTCCCAGCTTTGTCAACAGTTGAAAACCATTACATATTCCAAGGATGATACCACCATCCTCGTGGACTTTTTTTTATTTGATTAAGGATAGATAGCCCTGATTTTGTTTTTGAGTATCTAATCCTTATTGCGGCAGCCTGTGCAGCTCCCAAATGATCCCCATCTAAAAAACCACCTGGAAATATAAGAAAATTGTAATCTTCTATTTTTACTCTTTCCTGAACAATTTCAGAGAAATGAGAAATTATTACTTCATCAGCTCCTGCTATTTGAGCTGCATATCCACTTTCTCTATCACAATTAGTTCCATAACCAGTTAGTACAAGTACCTTAACTTTTTTTGTTGTCCATTTTCTTTTACCTGTCCGTTTTCTTTTTTTTACCATATCCCAGACCTCATCAATATGCTCCACTGGAACAATCTCAATTTTTTTTGTGAGGTCTTTTGGGATTTCTTCAAGGTCTTTGATGTTTTGTTTTGGCAATATGACCTTTTTTTATCCCTGCTGCCACTGCAGCTAGGATCTTTTCTTTAATTCCCCCAACAGGCAAGATCCTGCCCCTTAAAGTGATTTCCCCAGTCATGGCTATTTCATTACTTAAAGGGATGTTAGTTAGAGCGGATAAAAGTGCCATCACTAAAGTTATACCTGCTGATGGTCCGTCTTTTGGTATTGCTCCTGCTGGAACATGGATATGGATGTCCTTTTTTTTCTGCGAAATCCTGGGATAGATTTAAAATTCCAGCCCTGGATCTTGCATAGCTCAAGGCGGCCTGGGCACTCTCTTTCATTACATCTCCCAACTGTCCCGTGAGGATTAACTTACCCTTGCCTGGCATTGTCAATACTTCTATATGAAGAATTTCACCGCCCGATGGGGTCCATGCAAGTCCAAGGGCAACTCCAGCTGGAAGTTCCTTTTCCCTCTCTTCCTCTAGATATTTTGGAGCTCAAGGTACTTATGAACATTTGTAGGAAGTATTAAGAATTTTTTTCTGCTTTGTTCCTTCTGCTATCTTCCTTGCCACTTTTCTACAAATCGTAGCAATTTGTCTCTCTAAATTTCTCAGTCCAGCTTCCCTGGTGTAGTTTTTGATTATTACTTTAAGGGCATCTTCGTTAAAGGCAATTATATTATCTTTTAGGCCATGTTCTTTTAATTGCTTTGGGATCAAATATTGTTTGGCTATCCTTATTTTTTTCTTGTTCCGTGTATCCTGGTATCCTTATAACCTCCATTCTATCTAAAAGTGCAGGAGGTATTGTATCAAGCATATTAGCGGTGCAAATAAACATTACCTTTGATAGATCAAAGGGAACATTGAGATAGTGGTCAGTAAAAGAGTGGTTTTGTTCTGGATCTAACACTTCAAGTAGGGCAGAAGAGGGGTCTCCCCTAAAGTCTGTACCAACCTTGTCAATTTCATCTAACATAAATACAGGATTTTTTTGTACCAGCCTCTTTTATCCCCTGGATTATTCTGCCTGGCATTGCCCCAATATAAGTCCTCCTATGTCCCTTATTTCTGCTTCATCCCTCATACCTCCAAGGGACATCCGTACAAACTTTCTCTTTAAACTCCTGGCAATGGATTTACCCAGTGAAGTCTTGCCAACTCCAGGTGGTCCAACAAAACACAAAATAGGACTTCATTTTGGGATTTAATTTTCTAACAGATAGGTATTCTAAAATCCTTTCTTTTACCTGTTTTAAGTCGTAGTGGTCTTCGTCTAATATCTTTTTGGCCTTTTTTTATATCTAATTCGTCTTTAGACACCTTTTTCCACGGGAGCTCTATGAGCCAGTCCAGATAGGTGCGAATTACTGTGGCCTCTGACGAGTCTGGATGCATATTTTCCAATCTATTTAACTGTTTTAAGGCCTCTTTTTTTTACATCTTTGGGCATTCCAGATTTTTCTATGGCCTGCCTAAGCTCCTCAAACTCTTCCTCTTCTGAATCGTCTTCTCCAAGCTCAGATTTTATGGCCTTGAGTTGTTCCCTCAAGAAAAATTCCCTCTGGGCCTTGTCCATTCCCTCCTTGGCCATTGCTGGATTTTATTTTGTAAGATGGCAACTTCCACTTCTTTCATAAGTTGCTTATTAACCAGCTCTAGCCTTTTTACAGGGTCTAAACATTCAAGAATAGATTGGGCAATCTCTGTGGGCATCCTTAAATTTGAGGCAATTAAATCAGCTAATCTTCCTGGATCTTCTATGCTGTTTAATATGGCCATCATTTCTGTGGGATCCATTCCCCGTAGGATATGATCTTTTCGCTCTGCTCCCTTGCAGTTCTCATTTGAGCCTCTACCTGGGCACTGTAATCTGTTACAGGTTGTTCCTGTATCACCTCAACTTCTACCATGTGAAAGGGACTTTCCTGGACAGATTGTTTTATTTTTGCCCTGGATAGACCTTGTACCAAAATTTTTAATTTGCCGTCGGGCATTTTTAACATTCTCATTATTATGGCAATGGTCCCAATTTCATATACGTCTTCTATCTTTGGATCTTCTACTTTTTCGTCCTTTTGGGTGGCGATAAAGATATATCTCTGATTTTCGTTTATTGCAGACTCAATTGCCTTAATTGATTTCTCCCTTCCCACAAAGAGGGGAATTATCATATAATTAAATACAACAATATCCCTTACTGCAAGAAGAGGTAATCTTGTTGGGATCTCCATGGATGGTTGACCTTCTGGTGGATTTTTGGGATTTTCTCCTTGAGAGCCACTTCCCTGGTCATTTAAATGAATGGGATTTTGAGTAACTCCGTTTTTCTCACTCATCTATTTTCTCCTCTATTATTTTCAAAAAAAATTAATGTAAGTTCTTTTGGTTAATTTACCATTAATATAATGTCAATTTTTAAAAGGGCAACTAAAATTCTCTTAAATTATATTGTTTTCCTTAAAACTAAAATAACTGTCTTTTGACATGATCAAATGATCCAGTAAATTTACCTCTATCTCTTTTAGTAATCTTCCAAGCTTTTTTTGTGATTTCTATGTCTTCTGGGGAAGGACTACAATCACCACCTGGGTGGTTGTGTACAAAGATTACTCCCACGGCCCTTTTCTTCAGTACTACTTCAATTAGTTCTCTTGGGTATAGGTTTAAGTAATTAACTGTTCCCTGTGCTATTTCTTCTATTGATATTATTTTATTTTTACTGTTGAGTAGCAATGCAAAAAAAGTGTTCTTTTTCCAATATTCCGAATTTATGCTTAAAATGTAAAAATACCTCTTGCGGATTCTTTATGGCTTCAGTATCTTTTAAACCCTGTTCATCAATTCTAGCTATAAGTTCTCTGACAACCTTTATAAAGGTCAAAATTCCACTGGATATGCCATCAATGTCTATAAGTTCATGATCTGGAGCAAAGATTACCCCTTTTAAGTTATTAAATTTTTGTAAAAGTTTTTTTGGCTAATGGTTTTGTGTCCTTACGTGGGAGCCATAACTTAAAAATAGCTCAAGTAGTTCGTAATCCAGAAAAGTATTGGGTTGTTTTATGAATTTTTGTTTTAGCCTCCTTCTGTGACCTATGTAATGTGGTGGCGACTTTACATTTCCCTTCATAAATGAATTATCTTAGAAAAAAATTTTGAAGTGTTGCTACTAAGTTTTCCAAAACTATTTTGGGATTTGTATTTGAGGTCTTTAAATTCAACTCAGCATTTAGGACCACGTTATACATATCAATAATTTTTTTTCTCACCCAGCTTATTTGCAAGACTCATCTTTTTCCCTTTGACTGAATATGGCAAAAAAAACAGGCTCCCCTTTAAGTAGTTGCCACAGCATTTTTGCTTCCCTGAGTAACAATTTGATTATTGGGATGATATCACCCTGAGAATTAATACTGTTCTTTAAAATAATAGACCACACCTTCTTTCTATTTGAAATCCCCTCTATGGAATTTATCAAATCAAATACATTGAATTCAAAGGACGGAGATATTACACTTAGGTCTTTTAATTCAATTTGTTTTTTATTTAAAGCCACGAGTTTCTGTAACTCGTTTTTTATAGCAGACAAACCAAGCTCGTTTTTATTCTGATTTCCTGGCAGGATTTCCATTAGCGCAAATATCACATCCTTAGACAGGGTGATTCCATGTGCTGTTGACCATTTTTTTTAAATAACTAAGTATAAAATCATTACTTACCCCCTGGTGCATAAATATCCATTTTTTTCTTCTGGGCAAATTTGTAGTATTTTTTTATTTTTTAAAAATTTTAAATTAGGTGGACTTCCCCTATTCCACTGAGATTCAATACATATAAATGGACATACTTGGGGATTGAATCTATTTAAAAAAATTTGACAACTTATCCCAAAAATTCTGGGGAAGTTTTTCTGCATGTCTTAAGATTACAGCCAAATTTACATTTGTTAGGGGGGATGTCATTAGATATTCAAAAAAAAGGGGTGGTTACGTTCTCATCTCCCCATATTATCTTCTGTTCCCATTTACCAGGGAACCTATTCAGGGTAGAGTCAATAAACTCATAAGTAACTTCAAAGTCTGGGCATATACAAAAAAAAATATCCAGGTCTCATGGTAGTTTTTATATTCAAAATTTAGAATTGACGTATTAAAGTTTAATATTTTAATACCAGGTAGTTATAGTTATTACAGTTTTTGGAAATTTTAAAAATTATTTGAAAGCAACATGGAGAGTTTTATTATTATATCTTTTATAACCTTTGCCTTTGTATTTTTTTATTTCAGTATCAGAAGCATTGTTTGAGACAGATTCACACTGTGAAATATTTCTGGAGTCCCAGATAAGTTTGTCCTGTTTATAAAGATAACTTCTAATGGTCATACATAGATTGGATTTTAATGTTTGTTCTTCCACATTTTCTACATCTGTTTGCAATGAATAATCAACTATGTCTATTGCTAATTTACCTTCTGCATCTTCACTATTTACATATTTTATATTGGGTGACCTTTTTGAAAATTCTTCTATTAACTTTGTCCTGATTTCTGTTGGCAACCTAGGGTCAGTTGTTGGATTGTTAATTTTTAAGATGTGTATAGATTTAATGTGTTCTGGAAAAATTATAGGGGATGTGGACATGAAGTGATATCCACATCCCATGTTTAGTAAGATCAACAATGCCACAAAAAAAAATTTTTATATTAATTTTAAATAACCACATTTACTAATTTTCCGGGGATTATGATTATTTTTTTTATCTCTTTGTCTCCAATATGTTTTTTTTACATTTTCATTTTCAATGGCCAATTTTTGGATTTTCTCTTTTGATGCATTTGATGGTACCTTAATCCTGGCCCTCAGCTTA
Organism: Desulfothermus okinawensis JCM 13304; assembly: GCA_001311565.1. GTDB lineage: Bacteria > Desulfobacterota > Desulfovibrionia > Desulfovibrionales > Desulfothermaceae > Desulfothermus > Desulfothermus okinawensis. The sequence goes on along the minus strand of BBBM01000017.1, from coordinate 22,047 downwards.
CCGTTGACTTGAACTACTACCAATAATTCGTCCCTTTTAAGGGCATTTTCATCCACTGTTGGCCATGAACATTTTGCCAGATGGGTGGTATATCCCATTTGTTCCCATAATTCTTCACATATGTGTGGAGCCATGGGATATAGGGTGATTAAAACTGTTGAGAATGCAGAAGATAGAGCCTTTTTATCTCCCTCTTCTGCGCCAAGTTTATTCATTTTGTCTTGAATTTCATTTACCAGTTCCATTATTGAGGCAATGGCTGTATTAAATTGATACTTCTCTTCTAAGTCGCTGGTTATCTTTTTTTAAGGTAATGTGCTCTTTGTATCTGAGGTCCCTGGCTTCCCTTGAAAGTTCGTCTGTTATCCTGGCAGCTGGTCCAATTGGCATCAGTCTGTCTTTTAGTTTGTTTGATAATGTCCATAATCTATGTAAGAACCTATGTGCCCCTTCAATACCAGAATCGCTCCACTCAAGTTCTTTTTCTGGTGGAGCAGCAAAAAGAATAAACAGCCTTGTGGTATCTGCACCATATTTTTCTAACATGTGGTTTGGATCAACCACATTGCCCTTTGATTTGCTCATTTTTGCGCCATCTTTTAGTACCATTCCCTGGGCAAGTAGCCTTTCAAAGGGTTCATCATAGTCAAAATATCCAAGGTCCCTCAATGCTTTTACAAAGAACCTTGAATACAAAAGGTGTAAAATGGCATGTTCTATTCCACCAATGTATTGATCCACAGGCATCCAATATTTGAGCGCCTCCTTATTAAAAGGGGCTGAATCTATCTTGGCATCTGTATATCTGGCAAAATACCAGCTTGACTCCACAAAGGTGTCCATTGTGTCGGTTTCTCTCCTTGCCAATGAGCCACATTTAGGACAGGTGGTTTTTACAAATTCTTCTGAGTCAGGAAGAGGAGACCTTCCATCTGGATGTGTCTTTATGTTAAGTGGCAATACCACCGGGAGGTCTTGTTCTGGGACCAGTTGTATCCCGCACTTGTCACAATAGATTATTGGAATAGGAGTCCCCCAATACCTCTGTCTGGAGATATTCCAGTCCCTGATCCTGTAATTTACACTCTTTTTTTGCTATTCCCTTAGTTTGAAGATATTCCACTATTTTTTTTGTTTGGCCTCCTCATTGAACAACCCTGTAAAATTACCTGAATTTACTAGATATCCCTCACCTGTGTACGCAGCCTCTAAGTCTTCTGATTTTAGTTCCCTATCTTTTGGAGAAATTACTACCTTTATTTTTTTGATTGTATTTTTTTTGCAAACTCAAAGTCTCTCTGATCATGGGCTGGCACTGCCATAACTGCCCCAGTACCATAATTCATGAGCACAAAGTTTGCCACAAATATGGGCATCTTCTCCTGAGTCACAGGATTTATGCAATATCTGCCAGTAAATACCCCCTCTTTCTCAAAGTCCTCTGCACTCCTCTTCTTTTTGTCTATGCTTTTTATTTTTTTTCAATAAATGCTAAGATTTCTCCTTTTTTTATCAGATCCTTCCATAAGCTCTGTAATAATGGGATGTTCAGGGGCAAGGCTCATAAATGTTGCACCAAATAATGTGTCTGGTCTTGTGGTAAACACTTTTATCTTTTTATCTAATCCCTCCACTTCAAAATCAATTTCTGCTCCAACGCTTTTCCCTATCCAGTTTCTCTGCATGGTCAATACCCTATCAGGCCATCCTCCTTCTAATTTTTTCAAGTCGTTTAGGAGTTCCTCTGCGTAGTCAGTTATTTTTAGAAACCATTGGGACAGTTCTTTTTGTTCCACAACAGATGAACACCTCCAGCAGAGACCCTCCTCAACCTGTTCATTTGCAAGTACTGTGTGGCATGACGGACACCAGTTTACTGGAGCTTTTTTTCCTATATACCAGTCCTTTTTTTGTAGAGTTGGATAAAGAAAAGCTGTTCCCATTTATAGTATTCTGGCGTGCAAGTGGTAAGTTCCCTATCCCAATCAAAGGAATAACCAAGTCTTTTTAACTGGGACTTCATCTCTTCAATGTTTGAAAAAGTCCATTTAGCTGGATGGATCCCGTGTCTAACAGCCGCATTTTCAGCTGGCAGACCAAATGCATCCCATCCCATGGGATGGAGGACATTGTAGCCCCTCATCCACTTATATCTGGCTATGCAGTCTCCAATGGTATAAACCCTCACGTGTCCCATGTGTATTTTACCTGAAGGATAAGGAAACATCTCAAGGACATAATATTTTGGCTTATGAGATCTGTGTGTTACATTAAAATACCTATTGTTGTTCCAGATTCCCTGCCACTTTTTTTTCAATTTGTTCAGGCACGTATTTGTCCATTATTAGTCTCCTCGAGATTTTGAAGATTTTTTTTCAAGGGTCTTTGCAACTGCGTCTAATATCCCATTTATAAATTTTTTTTGAGTTTTCATCTCCAAAGGCCTTGGCTAGCTCAACGGCCTCATTAATCGCAACCTTAGGTGGCACGTCGTCTCTATGAAACATCTCATAGATGGAGAGTCTTAGGATTGTAAGTTCCACCTTGGCAATCCTGTTTAATCTCCAATTTTTTTGAATGTGACTGTATTGTATTGTCTAACTCTTCTATGTGGGCAAGGGTACCCTTAATAAGATCCTTGGCAAATTCCAGTGCCTTTTCCCCTAACTTTTGGTCTTGGTCTGACCCAAAATGATCCACCATGTTTAAATATTTATCAACATTATCTTCCTGCAAAAAAATTTGCACTGTATAACACCTGAAAGGCCATTTGTCTTCCGAGTCTCCGTGGCCCCATTTTGCTTTTTTTTGTGGTTTTTCATGTAATGTTTTCTTTTTATGTTCAACGTTTAATGTTGAATGTTCAACCTCTTGTTTATATCCTCAACACATTTATGTTCCGCGAGTTGGGTTTCACCTATTCTTTTAAATCTTGCTCTCTATTTTTTTTCCAATACCTACTCTAGGCCATTTATAGGTTTTCGTTTAAGTTTTTTTAAAATTTGAACACTTTCCAGTGCAGCCTGGGCAGCCTCTGCCCCTTTGTTCCCAGCCTTGCTACCTGCACGCTCAATTGCCTGCTCCAAGGTGTCAGTTGTAAGAACTCCAAAAGTAACAGGGAGTTCAGCTTCTAGGGCTACATGTGCAATGCCCTTGGCAGCTTCAGCCGCAACAAAGTCAAAATGTGGAGTTGCGCCCCTTATTACTGCTCCAAGACAGATAATCCCATCTACCTTTTTTTGACATAGCTATCTTTTTTTGCCACCATTGGCATTTCAAATGCACCTGGCACTTTCACAAGAGTAATGTCTTCTTTGTCTACTCCATGTCTCACCAAAAAATCTATTGCACCACTAACCAGCCTTGACACAATAAAATCATTAAATCTGCTTGCAACAAGTGCAAACTTTAATCCCTTACCTATTAACTTCCCTTCAATAACCTTTATTTTATCCATTTTACCCCCACAAAAAACATTCAATGTTTTATTTTCTATGTAATATTCTAAGGTGTTTTATTTAACATATATCATCCAACATATGACCCATTTTTTTCCTTTTTAGTCTTGAGATAATTAATGTTCTCATCACACACAGGTCCCACAATTGGCACCCTTTCCACAACTTCTAGACCGTGTCCTTCCAGTCCAACTATTTTTTTTGGGATTGTTGGTGAGCAGTCTCATTTTTGTCACACCAAGGTCAACAAGGATTTGAGCGCCTATACCATAGTCCCTTAAATCTGGCTTAAATCCAAGGATTAAATTGGCTTCAACTGTGTCTTTTCCATGGTCTTGTAACTGGTAAGCCTTAATTTTATTCCCAAGTCCAATGCCCCTTCCTTCCTGCCTCATGTAAAGGAGCACCCCTTTACCTTCCTGGGCTATCATCTGCATTGCCTTATGTAGTTGGGGGCCACAATCACAGCGAAGGGAACCAAATACATCTCCTGTTAAACATTGACTGTGGACCCTTACCAACACTGGCTCGTCTTCCTCTATTTCCCCTTTTACAAGGGCCAGGTGTACATAGTCGTCAATATCGCTTTCATAGGCAATGGCCTTAAATTCACCAAATTTTGTAGGAAGTTTTGCCTCGCCAATCCTTCTTACAAGTGAGTCAAACTTTGAGCGGTATCTAATTAGGTCTTCAATTGTTGCTATCTTTAAATTGTGTTTTTTTGGCAAACTCTATTAGATCGGGCATCCTGGCCATATTACCGTCATCCCTCATAATCTCACAGATAACTGCAGCAGGCTTTAGGCCTGCTAAGCGGCAGAGGTCCACGCTTCCTTCTGTTTGTCCCGCCCTTACCAACACTCCTCCTTTTCTCGCCCTTAATGGAAATACATGACCTGGTGTGGATATGTCCTCTGGGGTCACATCGTCCTTAACGGCTGTTAGAATAGTGGTGGCCCTATCATAGGCTGAGATTCCAGTGGTAACGCCTCTTGCTGCTTCAATTGATACTGTAAAGGCTGTGCCAAAGCGCGATTCGTTTCTCCTTGGTTGGAGGTCTAACTTTAATTTATCCACCAATTCAGGGGCCATGGCCAGGCAAATAAGTCCCCGTCCATATCTTGCCATAAAATTAATGGCCTGAGGGGTCACCTTTTCCGCAGCAATGGTTAGATCTCCCTCGTTTTCTCTGTCTTCGTCGTCTACCAAAATTATCATCTTGCCCTTTCTTATCTCATTTATGGCTTCTTCTGTACTACATATTACTGACTGTTCTTCGTGGTTTTTATTCATGGTTATATGTCCTTATAAAAGAATTTTGATGTTAAGAATTACTTTTCCAGACTTTTACAGACTTGATACGAAAATGCAAATCAAAATCCATGTTTCCTTAAAAAATCAATAGTCAATCCAGACTGAGCTTGGCCCTGGGTTTTATTTCCTCCTTTTCCTTCCCACGGTGAGACCATTTTCTCTATATATTTTCCTACAATGTCAAACTCAGTATTCACATGGGTTCCTATTTTCCACTGTGAAATAGTGGTCTTGAGCTTGGTTTCTGGAATTATATTTATTTCTACAAAATTTGGCCCACATCTATTTATGGTCAAACTGATGCCATCCAATGCAATGGATCCCTTTTCCACCACATATTTAGAGAATTCTTCTGGAAAGTTTAAAACATATTTTGTGGACTCTCCAACTTGTTTTATTGCTCTAATAATAGATAAGCAATCAACATGGCCTGATACTAGGTGGCCTCCAAGGCGGTCCCCCAATCTAAGGCCCTTTCTAAATTGACCTTGGTACCACTTGAGATATTTCTTAGGTTGGTTCTATTTAGTGTTTCATTGGAAGCATATACAGAGAATATGTTATTTTCCAACTTCTCAACAGTAAGACACGCCCCATTTACTGCTATACTTTCTCCAATTTCCATATCTTTAAAAATGGGATCAGGTAAAATAGCCATTCTTAAATCTTTCCCTAGAGGCTCTGTTCTCACTATGCTTCCAATGGACTGAACCAGACCTGTAAACACCTAGTTTTCTCCTTTTGGAATTAAATGGACTAAGATATCCCTTTCCATTTTTTTTAGATTTACAACCTCAAATTTGTGACTGTCTCTTATCTTTGAGACCCTGTTTCCAGAAAAAGAAGATCTAGCACCATCATCCCCTAAAATAAGTGGTGCTACAAATAAAAAAAATTTCATCAACAAGATGAGCCTTAATTAAACTCTCTGCAAGTTTTCCTCCACCTTCACACAAAACATAATAGCAATTGAGTTCAGAAAACAATTTTTCCGTTGTTTCTTTAAGATCTACTGAATCATTTTTCTTTTCAGTATTAATTATTTTGATTCCTTTCCCCATAAGCACATTTATCTTCTTTTGATCAAAACATGTAGTAATAAAAACAGTTTTTTCTGGTCTTGACTTGATCAAATAAAAGTCAGATTGGGGATCAGGTAGTCGGGATGTTAAAATAGCTGCTAGAGGGTCTTTTTTTAATTGGTTCTTTAGTTCTGGGAGTTAGCCTGGGATTGTCATTGAAAAAGGTATTGCCCCCAACAAGGATACAATCTACTTTTGCCCTTAATTTATGCACAAATTCCCTGGATTTTTCACAACTAATCCATTTTGAGTCACCTTCTTTGGTTGCAATCTTTCCATCAAGGCTCTGCGCCAGTTTAAGGAAGATGTATGGCCTTTTTTTTGTGTTCCATGTTATAAAATCCTGAATTAATCTCTTACATTCAAAATGGTTAAATCCAACGTCCACTAAGACTCCCTTTGATCTTAAAAACTCTGCACCTCCACCTTTCACATTTGGGTTTGGATCCAAGGTGCCAATATTTACTCTTTTTATTTTGTGTTCCAAAATGGCTTTTGTACATGGTGGAGTTTTTCCATAATGGTTGCACGGCTCTAAGGTAACCCATAGGGTTGATCCCTCCAAATTATGACCCCTTGCAATTGCGTCTTTGATCGCTGCAACTTCAGCATGGTCCTCCCCGAATCTTTTGTGATACCCTTGTCCTAATATGTGTTCCCCTTTTGTTATCACCGCACCAACACATGGATTTGGAGCAGTATATCCAAGACCTTTTTTTGGCCAGTGATATTGCAAGTTCCATGAATTTATTTTTTTTTGTGTCTTTAATTTGTTGATTCATCAATTCACACCTTAATTTATTTAGGGGAATAAAGGGAGGTAATTTTGTTTTAGACCAAGTCAACTTTATGTAATGTGATTCCAGCTTCCTTTAGCATATCCTTTGATAGCTCATCTGGATAACCTTCAAGATAATAGATATTTTTTACACCACAGTTTATTAACATTTTAGTGCAGATTAGGCAGGGTAGATGGGTACAAAAGATATCACACCCCAGAAGAGATACCCCATGAACTGCCGCTTGAATTATAACATTTTGCTCAGCATGGAGGCCTCTACAAAGCTCGTGTCTTTCACCAGAAGGCACTTTTAACTTTTTTTCTGAGACATCCAATATCCAGACAGTGCTGTATCCCTGATGGGGCTCCATTATATCCTGTTGCCAGGATTCTTTTGTCTTTAACGGCTACTGCTCCCACCTTTCTCCGGATACATGTGGACCTTTCAGATACCAATCTGGCAATTTTTGCAAAATATATCTTCCATTCAATCCTTTTCTCTTTCATTTCAGTTAATCTTCATATCTTTTGAACAAAATGCAGGCGTTTGTACCTCCAAAACCAAAAGAATTACACAGGACATAATTAATTTTTTTTATCCCTAGCTCCTTCAGGAACATAATCTAAATCACATTCAGGATCTGGGTGTTCCAGATTGATTGTAGGTGGTATTTTTTTCATTGCAAATGGTTAGCACACTAAACACAGACTCTGCACCACCCGCTGCCCCAAGCATATGGCCAATCATTGATTTATTTGCTGTTATGGCTATGTTATATGCGTGTTTACCAAAGACTTTTTTTTATGGCCCTTGTTTCGCATATGTCATTTAATGGGGTAGAAGTACCATGGGCATTTATGTGATCTATTTCTGTGGGCGCTACCCTTGCTTCTTTTAGGGCTGCTCTCATGGCAAGGGCCATTCCCTCTCCACTCTCATCTGGTGCAGTTATATGATATGCATCTGCAGAAGCCCCAAAACCAACTACTTCTGCATATATTTTTGCACCCCTTGCCTTTGCGTGTTCTAACTCTTCAAGTAACAACAGTCCGCACCCTTCAGACATTACAAATCCATCCCTGTCCCTATCAAAAGGTCTTGAGGCCTTTTGGGTTCATCATTTCTTGTAGACAGCGCCCTCATGGCATTAAACCCTGACAGGGCCATGGGTGTTATAGTAGATTCAACTCCTCCACATATCATGGCCTTTGCCTGCCAAGTTTGATGTCAGAAAATGCATATCCTATGCTGTGACATCCAGAGGCACATGCAGATGTGGTGACCATATTTGGGCCCTTGGCCTTGGTAAATATAGCAATCTGTCCTGCAGCAATATTGGCAATGAGCTTTGGAATGTAAAATGGGGATACCTTGAAGGGCCTTTTCTTAAAAGTTTTTCGTGAAATTCTTCGATTGTTTCGATTCCTCCTAGTCCACAACCCAATACTATCCCAATATCACTGGAGTTATGATCATCAACCAGAAAGTTGGCGTCTTTGAGGAGCATTTTGGCAGCAGCAACGGCATATTGATTAAATCTATCCATTCTCTTTATTTGTTTTTTGGGAATGAATTGTTCAGGGTTGAAATCTTTTATTTCACCAGCGATTTTTGTCTCATATTTGGAACAATCAAACCTGGATATGTAAGAGATTCCAGATTCACCGTTTATTAGTCTCTGCCACGATATATCCACATTGCGTCCTAAAGGGGTAATTGCAGATACTCCAGTTACTACAACTCTTATATTGTTCATAACCTAACCTCTTTCTGAATCTTGGGTTGAGGACTAACACTTTAACACAAAGGGGAGAGAGCTCCCCTTTGTGTTTTATTTTTTTTACTTTAGATTCTATGTAGTTTATAACATCCTGTACAGTCCTCAACTTTTGGGCCTCTTCATCATCGATTTCCATATCAAATTCATCTTCCATAGCCATAATAAGTTCTGTTAAGTCAAGGGAATCAGCCCTAGATCATCCACAAATGATGCTTCTGGTACTACTTGTTCTGGGTCCACATCCAATTGTTCAGATACGATTTTTTTGATTTTTTTCTAGTAGTTCAGACATTTATTCCTCCTGTTTTTTTTCTTTTTTTAAAGGTACAGTCCCCCATTAACCGAGAATACTTGGCCAGTTATATAACTGGCCTCGTCTGAGGATAACCACGCAACCAAAGATGCCACATCCTCTGGAGTTCCAAATCTTTTTAATGGGATTTTTGATAGGTAGGCTTCCTTGGTCTTTTCGTCAAGTCCCTTTGTCATTTCTGTGGTGATAAATCCTGGAGCAATAGCATTCACCAAAATACCCCTTGGAGCTAGTTCCAGTGCAACAGCTTTGGTAAGTCCAATTATACCTGCTTTAGATGCACAGTAATTGGCCTGGCCTGGATTCCCAGAAAGGGCCACAACAGAGGTAATATTGATTATCCGACCATATCTCTGCCGGACCATGATCTTGGCGGCCTCTTGGATGCAGTGAAATGTTCCATTTAAATTAACGCCTATTACTTTATTCCACTGATCTTCCTTCATCCGAAGTATAAGGCCGTCATTTGTTATTCCTGCGTTATTTACTAGTACCTCTAAAGAAACCTTATTTTTTTATATTTGCCTTAAAAAAAATCCTCAACTTCAGTTTTCACGCTCACATCTACCTTGAATGCCCTGGCATCTCCGCCACGACCTTTAACTTGAGAAACAACCCCCTCAGCCAAATCCTCTCGCGATACATAGGTAAAATAGACCAAGAATCCTTTTTCTGCCAATTTGAGTGTAATGGCCTTACCTATCCCTCTGGAACCACCAGTAACAATGGCTACTTTGGGCAAGTCGTGTTTGTTTTTTTCCATAGACTGACCTTTAAAATTTGTTAAAATTTTAATATTACACTGGCAATTGTAAATCCTGCCCCAAAGGTAGACAATAGAACCAAATCGTTTTTTTTTAATTTTACCCTGCATGTACGCTTCACTCAAAGCAATGATAACTGATGCAGCAGATGTATTTCCATATTCATGGACATTTATGAAAACCCTCTCTAGAGGGATGTTAATTTTCTTTGCAACTGCTTCAATTATCCTGTAATTGGCCTGGTGAGGTATAAATAGGGAGACATCTGTAACTTTTAAGTTGTTTTTTTTCGAGTATATGAGATGTTAAATCACTCATACCCCGAACAGCATGCTTGAAGACCTCTCTCCCATTCATGTGTATGAAATATTTTTCACTAACCTTTTGGCCTACTACAAAGGGCTCGGCAGAACCCCCTTCTAATCCTACCTGGAGCAGGTGACCAAGTTCTCCATGTGTTTTGAGCTCAATATCCAATATAGCAGGATATCCCTCCTTATGGGCAGTGAGAATGCTGCGCCGGCTCCATCTCCAAACAAAACACATGTATTTCTGTCATTGAAGTTTAACCTGGATGAGCACACTTCGCTGCCTACTACAAGTATTTTTGCCTTTTGCCTTTTGGCAATAATTCCCTGTGCTAACTCCAATCCGTAGGTAAACCCTGAGCAACCAGCTGCTATATCTATTGCCATTTCACAATTTTTTTGCTCCTAGTTTTGCCTGGAGAAGGCAGGCAGATGCTGGTGCACAATAATCAGGAGTAAAGGTACCAACTATTATGTGAGTGATTTCAAGGGGGTCCATGTTTGCCTGCTCTAGGGCATTTTTTTGAGGCATGATATGCTAGATCAGAGCACGCTACTCCCTTTTTCGCAATTCTCCTGGACTTTATTCCAGTTCTGGTAGTTATCCACTCATCAGTGGTGTCAACCATTTGCTCTAACTGGTTATTTGTCAATTTATCTTCTGGTACAAAATGCCCCAGTCCACGGATAATAATATTATTTTTCGTCTTTTTTTGTCTTCATAGGTTGTTTCTTCTTCTGAGGTTTCTTCCTTTGATGTAATAGAAGTAGAAGAGAGTATATTTTTTTAACCTATAGAATCTAGTAATCTCAGGATGCTTTTCTAACTGTTCTTTGATTTTTTTCAGTTATTTTCATCCTGGCAAATTCTGCACCCATTTTAGTTGCTTGAGCAATGGATTTTTTTTGAGGAACTCCCATGACATACAATAACACATCCCTTTAAACCTAGCAGGGGTGCTCCACCGTATTCTTCATAGTCAAACCTGCGAATTAGCCTCTTGAATGCAGGTTTTGCTAAAAAGCCTCCTAGCCTGGTAAATATGCCCCTTTTGATCTCTTTTTTTTAATGCTTTGCTAAAAGATTTTCCCAGGCCTTCGCATAATTTTAAGGCAATATTCCCCACAAACCCATCACAAACTGCTATGTTCACTTTGTTGGTAAATAGGTCTCTACCTTCAATATTCCCTATGAAATTTAGAGAAGTTTTTTTTGAGGAGTTGATAGGCCTCATTTACCTGAACATTCCCCTTACCCTGTTCTTCTCCAATGTTTAACAATCCCACTGCGGGGTTTTCTACTTTGAGGATGTTTTTAGCAAATACATCAGCATTATTGCAAATTGCACAAGGTGTCTAGGTTTAGAATCAATGTTCGCACCCACATCCAGCAATATTAAGGGCTGGTCTTCCCTTGGGATTATGGACGCTAACCCTGGCCTATCTATCCCCTTTATCCTTCCAATGGAGAATATTCCACATGCAAGTGTAACACCTGTATGTCCTGCAGATATCACGCCATCTGCCTTGCTTTCTTTCACTAAGTTACATGCAATCTGTATGGATGTATTTTTTTTTACGTCTTAAAATATACGAAGGTTTATCCTTCATTTCTGCCACATCATCTGCATGTACGATCTCAAGATCAATGCCTTCTATTGGGTATTTTTCCAACTCTTCCCTGATTTCAACATCTCTGCCCACCAGTATGAGGGATATGTCTTTCTCTCTGGCTGCCCTTATTGCTCCAGGGATAACCACCGAGGGGCCGTGATCGCCCCCCATAACATCAATTGCAAGACGTATCTTTTGGCTACTACTTGTCTTCATCTTTTGTTAAATAAGCCCTTCCTGCATATTTACCGCAAGACGGACATACGCGGTGGGGAAGAGTGGGGCTACCACATTCACACTCAATTACATTTGGAACAGGTACTTTGTGATGTGACCTCCTCATCCCTTTTTTTTGATTTTGATGTACGTTTTTTTAGGTACTGCCATAGCTTTTACCTCTCCATCAGTATATTTTTATTTTTCTTAAAATCTCTAACCTCGAGTCCCTGGATATTTGTTCACAATTGCATGAATCAACATTGAGATTTGTCCCACATATTGGACAAAGCCCCTTGCAATCATCACCACATAAAATCTTTTGGGGTATATTTAAAAGGAGTCTTTCCCACAACAGTCCCTTTAAGTCTAAAAAAAAGTTCTCCATTTTGTTCAACAATAAATGAAAAATCTAATGAGTCTTTTTCTCTTGGCTTTTCAATTATTCTGAATGATCTTCAATCTCTACTTGGGCCTTTTCCAAACATCTATCACACAGGGTATCCAAAACCCCTGTTAGTACACCTTTTAGTATGCAACACTCTCCCTCAACTAAAATGAACACCTCTACATGAAAATCTTCATTGATTTCATAAGGGAGTTCAAATTCTTTTATATAGCTTAACCAAATTGCTTGATCGTCAATGGTTAAAAATAGACCTTTAGAAGGGATGTCCTTAAGCCTTAAAAAATAACTTTTGTCCATAAATTGTATCCTCAAATGCAAAGGTCCTAAATGTATCTTCCCTTCTACAATTTTGTCAAGGATAATAATTTGGGCAAAAAAAACCATTTAAATTATTAATGATGGAAATTTTTTTTGTCTTTAATCTTGTCATGTTTCTTTGTCCTTATCAACCATTTTTGAGTTTTTTTTAAAAGTTAATAAGGTTAATCTAATTATCTTTCTTTTTTTTCTTGAAAAATTAAGAAAAATTATCTAATAATTCCTACGTAGTTAGAAAGTGTTTTGTGTGCATTTTGTGCGAAATAGTCAAGAAATGGTATTTAGGTGTAAATTTTTAGGGAAGGGATTTTGTTTTTTGTCTAATGTTTAAATTATGTATGGGGGGGAAAATGAAAGAAAGATCCCAGAAAGATGTTTTTGGATTGTGTTCAAGGAGAGATTTTTTTGAAGTATTGTACTGTGATGGCGGCTAGTATGGGATTGCCCCTATCTGCTGGTGAAAAAAATAGCCAATGCAATGACCAGCAGTAAGAGACCGCCGGTTATCTGGATTTCTGGACAAGGATGTACTGGTTGTACAGAAAGTCTACTTCGTGCTTCTCATCCCACGTTGGACAATTTAATATTGGATCTGATTTCCCTTGACTACAATGAGACACTAAACGCTGGAGCAGGTAGGCAAGCAGAGGAGTTTATGGAGAGATCAGTTGAGGAGAATTCGGGTAAATTTGTACTGGTTATAGAGGGTGCCATTCCAACCAAGGACCATGGTGTTTACTGTCAAATAGCAGGAAAGCCTTTTGTGAAAATTGTCAAGGAGATGGCGGAAAAGGCAGGTGCCATTATAGCCATTGGTTCTTGTGCATCATGGGGTGGAATTGTTGCTGCTGATCCAAATCCAACTGGAGCCAAAGGTGCACCGGAAGTGTTAAAGGGTAAACCAGTTGTGACTATTCCAGGTTGTCCTCCCAATGCCTATAATTTTCTATCAACTGTTGCCTATTATATCACTTACAAAAAAACTGCCTGAGTTAGATCACCTTGGAAGACCAAAATTTGCATATTCCAGGCTCATCCACGAAAATTGTGAAAGAAGGCCTCATTTTGATGCAGGAAGGTTTGCTGAAGAATTTGGAGATGAGGGACATCGTAAGGGGTATTGCTTGTATAAATTGGGATGTAAGGGTCCTGTTACCTATAATAATTGTTCCATCCTTCAGTTTAATGACGTGGGAACATGGCCAGTTCGCTGCGGCCATCCATGTTTTGGTTGCAGTGAAAAAGGCATTGGTTTTAATGTGCCTCTATTTGTAGAAGCTGATATTACCAAAGAAAGCGTAATTACCCCCGCAGCAACTCCAGCAGGTATAAAATATGAGAGAGGTGGTAAAGTTTCAGGTACAGCTGCTGGATTAGTCGGAGCTGCTATTGGTGCTGCTGCAGGTGCTGCTGCAGTTACAGTAACTAGGATGAAGTCAGACGAAGAAAAATAAAAGGGGGGTAGTTATGAGTGTCTCAAGGCGTGGCTTTTTAAAAACCGTAGTAGGTGGGACAGTTGCACTTGGTGCGAGTTCCTTGTCCAAGGACGCCAAGGCTTCGAGCAAAGAAGAATTACCACCTAACGCAGTTGGAATTTTATATGATTCCAATCTTTGTATAGGATGTCAATCCTGTATGGTGGCATGTAAAAAGGCCAATAATCTCCCATATGAACATACAGGTAATCAAGATAATTGGGATAATCCAATAGACCTGTCTTCAAAGACCTACAATATTATTAAGATGTATAAAGAGGGAGACAAATTTGCCTTTGTGAAAAGGCAGTGCATGCACTGTTTAGAGCCTGCTTGTGCAGCTGCATGTCCTGTAGGTGCGCTCCATAAAGATGAAAAGACCGGTATTGTTACTTATGATCCTTCTGCCTGTATTGGTTGTAGGTATTGTCAGGTGGCCTGTCCATATAACATACCCAAATTTGAGTGGGATTCTCCATTTCCACAGATCAGAAAATGTCAGTTATGTAACCATTTACTGGAAAAGGGTGAGTACGCTGCCTGTTGTGCAGTGTGTCCAACAGGGGCATCCCTATTTGGTCCTGTGGAAAAATTGAGGGAAGAGGCCCAAAGGCGCCTTTTGATGAAACCAGGGGAGTATTATGAATTCCCTGTAAACCATATTGAATCAGGAAAACAAGTCCATAAAGCAAAGCCCTATATCAAGCATATATATGGTCTAGAAGAACTTGGGGGTTCCCAGTGCATGATTTTAGCTGGTATAGATTTTGTAAAGCTTGGTCTTCCAGAGCTCAGGAAGAAGTCCTATGTTGCAGATCTTGAAGGAGTAAGTATGGGCCTCTATAAATACCTGTTATATCCAATAGCTGCTTTTGGTGGACTTGCCTATTTAGTGAAAAAAAAGAGGAGTTCACGATTAACAAAAAAACAATCAAGGAGATTGATATGTCAAATGCAAAACCTTTAAATAGCAGGGTACTAACTGTTCCCTTTGTGATTGGGCTTGTGGTTATCCTGCTGGCAGGGTTCTTTTTATTAAAACGTTTTATATATGGTCTTGGACCTGTCTCTGGTATGAATGATGGCTTTCCTTGGGGCCTTTGGATCGCCTATGATGTTAATGTGGGAACAGCCTTTGCCTGTGGTGGATATGCAATGGCAATTTTGATATATATCTTCAATAAAGGCGAATATACACCCCTTTTAAAGCCTGCAATACTTACCAGTATGCTTGGATATACCCTGGCAGGTGTGTCCATATTTTTCGACATTGGTAGATATTGGAATATGCTTAATATTTTTATGCCATGGCATATGAATTTGCATTCCCCCATGTTAGAAGTGGCGGTTTGTATTGCCTCTTATATCTGTGTGTTGTGGATTGAGTTCTCACCAGTACTAATTAAGTATCCAGGGATTAGAAAGAGGATAAATGCAGAAGAAATAGAAGAAAAATTAAATAAGTTTTTATTTATATTTGTAGCACTTGGTATGTTGTTACCAACAATGCATCAGTCCTCTTTGGGAACCCTTATGATACTTGCGGGTTCTAAATTGTCACCACTTTATTGGTCTAAACTCCTTCCCTTTTTCTTTTTAATTTGCGCTATAATGATGGGGTATGCCATTGTTGTATTTGAAACCAGTGTTGCTGGTGTAGCTTTTAAAAATACACATGAATTTAAATTACTTACCAAAATATCAGGGGTAATACCCTGGTTAATTGGTATTTTTCTTATCATTAGAATTCAAGATATAAATGCAAGGGGAGCCTTATCTCACATCTTTAGATTTGACCTTCCAGGGAACATGTTTCTCATAGAAACCCTACTACTGCTTATAGCATTGAGATTGCTATGGAAGGCAGAAAATAGACAGAATGTGAAAAAGGTATTTATTGCTGCTTTTTGTGTGTTACTTGGTGCTGGACTATATAGATTTGACGCATATATAATTGGTTTAAATCCAGGTAATGGCTGGCACTATTTTCCAGCAACACCAGAGATAATAATCACATTTGGTGTAATTGCAGTGGAAATTCTAGGTTATTTATATTTTGTTAAAAAAATTTCCAGTGTTGGCTCTTCCATCTACAAAATAAACAAAAACCATTAAGGAGTGATGAATATGGCAAAGAGGATAACAATAGATCCAATTACAAGGATAGAAGGACATTTAAGGATAGACGTTGAGGTAGATGATGGAAAGGTGAAAAATGCCTGGTCATCTGGACAGATGTGGAGGGGCATAGAGGTTATTTTAAAGGGTAGAGACCCAAGGGAAGCCTGGTTTTCACCCAGAGGATTTGTGGTGTTTGTACCACAGTACATGCCATAACATCTGTCCGTGCAGTTGAAAATGCCCTGGGCCTAGAAGTACCTCTAAATGCCCAATACATTAGAAATTTGATTATTGCAGCCCATGGAATCTTTGACCACATTGTTCACTTTTATCACCTATCAGCCCTGGACTGGGTGGATTTGGTATCTGCTCTAAATGCTGATCCTAAAAAGACTGCAAAGCTGGCATCTCAAATTTCCGATTGGCCAGGGAATAGCTATAATGAAATAAAGAAGGTACAAGATAGATTGAGAAAATTTGTGGCCTCTGGCCAGCTTGGGGTATTTGGAAGCGGCTATTGGGGACATCCTGCCATGAAACTTTCACCAGAGGTAAACCTCCTTGCTGCTACTCACTATTTCCAGGCCCTTGATTATCAGCGTGAGGTCAATAAAATAGTGGCTATTTTAGGGAGTAAGACCCCACACATCCAAAACTTGGCAGTTGGTGGAGTTGCTAATCCTGTTGATCCCAATTCTCCAGCCCCAATAACCATGGAACAGCTCCTTTATGTAAAATCCTTAATTGACAACATTAAAGATTTTGTAAAGAAGGTATATTTAGTGGATGTTGCTGCAGTGGGAGCTTTTTATGCTGATTGGACAAAATATGGTGCTGGAGTTTTAAACTACCTAAGTGTGCCTGATTTACCAATGGATGAGAAGGGTACAAAATTCCTACTACCAGGTGGGTACATTGAAAATGGAGATATAAGCACATTTAAAGAAATCAAGTCCTTTAATGATGAATTTTTCAAGGACAATGTGAAAGAATGCATCAAACATTCTTGGTATGATGGTGACTGGAATCGTCACCCATGGGTAGAGGAAACCAAACCTGACTATACTGGATATGATGAAGATGAAAAATATTCATGGGTAAAGTCTCCAAACTTCAAGGACAAGCCAGCCCAGGTAGGACCACTGGCCCATGTTCTTTGTATGTATGCTGCAGGACATGAGCCAACAAAGAAGTATGTTAAAACTGCATTGGACATTGCGTCTCAAATAGCTGGTACAAAGATTGGAATTGAAGCCCTCCATTCAACAATTGGTCGTCATGCTGCAAGGGCTGTTAGGGCAGCTGTACTAACTGATACCCTGGAGGAAGTATGGAGTGCACTTGTGGAAAATATTGGTAAAGGTGACTATGACACCTTTAATCCTCCAAAATTCCCAAGGGGTGAAATCAAGGGATTTGGATTCCATGAGGCACCAAGGGGAATGCTCTCCCACTGGGTGGTTATTAGGGATGGAAAAATAGATAACTATCAGTGTGTTGTGCCATCAACATGGAATGCAGGTCCAAGGAATCACAAAGACGAGTTAGGGCCATATGAGGCATCATTAATTGGAAACCCAATTGCTGAGCCAGAAAAGCCATTGGAAGTAATCAGGACCATCCACTCCTTTGATCCATGCCTTGCATGCGCCATCCACCTACACGATGAAGACAACAGAGAAATCGTCAAGGTAAGGGTGCTGTAGTTTATGGTTAATCCAAGTAAAAATGACCCCCAGGTCCTCATCCTGGGGGTTGGAAATATCTTGATGAGTGATGAGGGAGCTGGAGTTAGGGCAGTGGAGATTCTACAGGAAAAATATACTATTCCTGAGTCTGTGGAAATAATAGATGGCGGTACCAGTGGCATGGAACTTTTGCGTTTTTTTAGAAAATAAAGAGGTAGTCTTTATCATTGATGCCATAAAAAAAAAGTGGGCTAAAACCAGGTGATGTGGCTGTGGTGGACTTAATTGAGACCCCTAACTTTTATAGAACAAGGATTTCCCCTCATCAGTTGGGAATATCCGATCTTTTGAATATAGCCACCTTATCAAATACCCTTCCTAAGAGGATCCAATTAATAGGAATTGTTCCAAAAAAATATAGATACTGGACTTAAACTAAGTGGAGAAGTTTTTATTGGTATAGAGAAGGCAATATCCTATTTAATAGATTTCTTAAAGGATATGGGGATAATTTTATTACCTAAAATGATATAAATTCCAACAGGTTTATCTATTCCAAAAAAAACGCAACAAAAAAAACTTGTAAAATCTCCCATTAAGGTTTATACATCTTTTTCTCAAATTTGATTACTTAACTAAAGTTTTGAACAAACTTGGGTTAAATTTCTAGGAGTTAAAAAAATAATTTTTGGGGGTTTTAGTTATGAAAAAAAAAGATTCATCCAAAGCTATACAAAGCAATTTATAAGTGTGCATGTGGCTTTGAAATTGAGACCTTGTCAACTAGGGCAGAAGAAGTCCATGTGGAGATTTGTTCCAATTGTCATCCTTTTTACACTGGTAAACAACGTTTTGTAGATACAGCAGGTAGAATAGATAGATTTAAAAAGAAGTATAATCTAGACTAATTTTTTTTATTTTTTTTCTTAGATATTAGAGTGTGGGTATGAACATAATATCAAAACTAGATGAAATTGAGCAGAGCTATATTGAACTTGAAAAAAAAATTGAGTTCCCCAGATGCCTTTTCTGATAAGGACAAATATAAAGAGCTGGCAAAGTCCCACGCTGAATTGGAAGAGATTGTAAGAACTTATAGAGACTATAAAGCTGCACTTGAAGAGTTAGCTGAAAACAAGGAACTTGTGAAGGATAGTGATCCTGAAATTAGGGAACTGGCTAAGTCCGAAATAGAATCTCTAGAAGAAAAAAATTCAGACACTGGAAGATAGATTAAAGATATTACTTATCCCAGAGGACCCATTAGACAAGAGGTCTGTTATTTTAGAATTGAGAGCTGGTACTGGTGGAGAGGAAGCGGCTCTTTTTGCAGCAGATCTTCTGCGCATGTACTCACGCTATGCTGAAAAAAAATAAGTGGAAGGTGGAGTTGGTGGATGCCCATAGAACTGGAGCCGGAGGGTTTAAGGAAGTAATTGTAAACATTACTGGGGATAAGGTTTATAGTAAATTGAAATTTGAATCAGGGGTACACCGAGTTCAGAGGGTTCCGGTAACAGAATCACAGGGGCGAATACACACGTCCGCTGTGACTGTGGCGGTATTGCCTGAAGCAGAAGAGGTGGACGTTGAAATCGATCCCAAAGATTTGAGAATAGACGTATTTAGGGCATCTGCCCAGGTGGTCAGAGTGTAAATACCACAGACTCAGCAGTAAGAATTACCCATATTCCAACAGGCCTTGTTGTCACATGTCAGGATGAAAAATCCCAACATAAAAATAAGGCTAAGGCTTTAAAGGTGCTCAGGTCAAGGCTTCTACAAATAAAACAAGAAGAAGCAAAACTAAAGCAAGATCAAACTAGAAGGGCCCAAGTAGGTACAGGGGACAGATCAGAGAGGATTCGGACCTATAATTTCCCTCAAGGCAGAGTCACTGACCACAGAATAAATCTCACCACATACAATCTTGAAGGTATTTTGAATGGTGATCTGGAAGAAATAATTGAACCACTCATTCAATACGATCAAGCCCAGAAAGTTAAAGAGATAGTTGCTTAAAAAAAGAAAAAGATAGTGGTCTTTATCCAAGAGTATTTAAAAAAAGTGTAAAACTTTTTTTTAAGAAAAAAAGAATGTAGACTCACCAGAGTTAAGTGCTGAACTCATATTTGCCCACTGTTTAAATACTTCTCGCCTGGAAGTTTTAATTAGTAGGCAAATCCTCGCAAAGAAAATAATCAAAAGCATAGCAAAATTGATAAAAAGAAGAGGCAAGGGAGAGCCCCTTGCCTATCTCTTAGGTAAAAAAAGAATTCTATGGTAGGGATTTTTTTAGTAAATTCTAATGTACTCATACCAAGACCTTGTACAGAAACTGTAATAGATCTGTGTAAAAAAATTTTATAGAAAAAAAAGATAAAATATTGTTTTTGGATGTGGGTACAGGGTCAGGGAATTTAGCAACAACCCTTACCCTGGAATTCAAAAGATTTTTTTGGGATTGCACTGGATATCTCTCAAGGTGCCCTGACAACAGCCAGAGAAAATGTTGCTCTTTATGGAGTTCACCGTAGACTCCTTTTAGTTAGGGCAGATTTAATCTCATGTATAAAACCAAAAAGTATTGATCTTATAGTTGCAAATCCCCCTTATTTATCCCCTGCAATGGTTGATTTAGCTCACTTTGAAGTAAAGAATTTTGAGCCAATCCTGGCCCTACTGGGTGGAGAAGATGGATTGGAGATGGCAAGAAAGATTTTGCTCCAAGCAGAGAGTATACTTAAACCTGGAGGTAGAATACTAATGGAATTAGATTCTTCTCAAATAGAACATATGGTGAGTTTTTTTAAAGAATAGGTCTTGGGTTGAGGTGTCCTCTCATAAAGACCTGGAAGGACACTTAAGAGTTATCTCGGCTTTGTTTAGGTAAGTTGTGTGTGCTATTCTCCCCAATGTGTGTGTAGCTAACCACACCTACTTTTGGAAAAGATCTTAATTTTTAGTCAGTTACAGTTGGAATGGAGATTGCATTCTATTTTTTTGGAGGTGTTAATCTTATGGTAGAGAAGACAATAAAGAAATCAATGAGATGTTCTGGTGTTGGGCTACATACTGGCAGGAAAGTCAGTGTAATCTTTCATCCCGCCCCAGCTGGATGGGGAGTGGTATTTTTGAAAAAAAATAAGTAACAGGCTAATATATATAAAAGCAGATGTAAAAAATGTGGTGTCCACTGAGTATGCCACAAATATCGGCTCAAATGGAGAGAGAATAGGTACAGTTGAACATGTTTTGGCAGCTATTAGAGGGTTAGGTATTGACAATGTAATTATAGAAGTAAAAGGTGATGAATTGCCAGTGTTAGACGGAAGTGCCATCCCATTTATTGAGTTGTTGGAGTCAGCTGGTATATGTGAGACAAATAGGCCCAAGATAAAATATTTACTAAAAAAAATCCATTGTTTGGGGTGATTTTAAAAGATGGATAAGGGCCTACCCTGCTAGGGGGTTTAAGGTTGACTATATAGTTGATTTTACTGGCACTCCTATTGGAAGACAGGCCTATTTTTATACCCATTCAGTAAATGAATTTAAGAGAGAGATAGCTCCAGCCCGCACCTTTGGATTTTTGAATGTTGTTCATGAGATGAAAGAAAAAGGGCTGGCTTTAGGGGGATCACTAGATAATGCAGTGGTGTTTGATGATTCTGGTGTCTTAAATCCAGATGGTCTTAGATTTCAAGATGAGCCAGTGAGGCACAAGCTCCTTGATTTTGTGGGAGATTTAAGCTTGATAGGCGGAGAGGTAGAAGGTTATTTCCAGGTGTATTGCTCAGGACATGCTTTTAATGCTGGTTTTGTAAAATATTTGCTTAAACAACGCCATGAATTTCTGGATACAGTATCCCCTGTACCCTCCAAGAGTGGTGGTGGATACGTGTATGAACGTGTCCTTGCCACTTTTAATTGATAAAAAAAATAAAGATTCCCATTTTTTTTACTTGCATTTTAAAAAAAAATGCGTTTATATGATTCTTCTGTCGCTGGCGTAGCTCAATTGGTAGAGCAGCTGACTTGTAATCAGCAGGTTGCGGGTTCAAGTCCCACCGCCAGCTCTTTTGGAGGGGTTCCCGAGTGGACAAAGGGAGCAGACTGTAAATCTGCCGGCATACGCCTTCGGTGGTTCGAATCCACCCCCTCCATTGGAAAATAAGCGGGAATAGCTCAATTGGCTAGAGCACCAGCCTTCCAAGCTGGGGGTTGCGGGTTCGATTCCCGTTTCCCGCTTTTTTTTGTCTTTAGAGTAGGCCCACGTAGCTCAGGAGGTGGAGCACTTCCTTGGTAAGGAAGAGGTCACCGGTTCAAGTCCGGTCGTGGGCTTAAGCCATTTTAGGGGCATGTGTGAAAACAAAGGGATGCACGAATTTTAGATTATAATACC
>BBBM01000016.1 GCA_001311565.1 Desulfothermus okinawensis JCM 13304 | reverse complement strand
AAGATAAGTATCCCAAAAACTCTTGTTAAGAGGACTCACATGCTCTATTAATAACTCTGAAATTCCCCATAAAGGCTCCTGTCTAAACCAAAATGCCTCACTGGCTCCTGAAACATCATCTTCTATCACAATATTTAATTCAATTCCCATGGTCTTAAAGATATATTTAACTATATTATTATATGGAGTATTTTGAACCTTTACCACCTCATTGCCATTCACATCACAAGGAACATAATATATTAATACATCTGAACTCCTTTTTTTCATTGGAATACTTAACATGGGGAATGATTCGTCTACTAAAAAATCCCACCTCAAGTCCACCTATATTAATTATAGGGATTTGGGATAGACAATTTATCAAAATAGTTTCAGTATAAAATCCTTTAATTCCTTTTTGTGTTAAATACAACTTAACAAACTTGAGTAAATTGTTAAATATATTACGTCCTCTACAATCTGGATCTACAATAACACAACGCACACAATATATATTTATAGAAGGACAAATATATAAATGACCTATAATTTCATCTAATTCATTTTTTTGCAACTATTGGAATTATCTTATTTTCATCTATTAAATATCTTAGACTGTCCTCATTGTATAAAAATTCATCAGGATAGGAGTCTCCAAAACATTTATAAATAAAATTTACAAGTTTTACACATTCATCTGAACCTAAAATGTCTATTTTATAATTCATATAATTAATAAATACTAAGACTTAATATAGTTTTTTATATTTAAAAGACCTAGTATTAAGAAAAATATAAAAAGCCCAAGGAATACCAAAAGCAAATGAAACATTCCATTTCTCAAACCAGATATAGTGATGAAAAAAACCAAAAATAAGAGGCCCTAGTATCTGCCCCATTCGTTCCAATGTCCTAAAAAGGCTAATCTTTTTATCATCGCTAAGAGAAATATTTTTTGTTAAATCTAAATAATATACTATTAAAGAAGAAGAGCCACATGCATTGGCCACACCCACTAAGAATACAGCCAAAATTACTGGCCATATCCCTTCCCATAACACGAATGGGAGGAAGGCTAAAATTGAAATAACTCCTGTAAAGATTACCAATGAAATCTTATTTTGAATTCTATCTACTAAACGAGAGAACACAGGTCCAAGATAAATAATGCATAATCCATATATCATAAGTACTCTTCCAATAGTACCCTGTCTAATACCTCTACCCTTTAAATAAAGTGGAGTTAAATAATAAAGTATTCCAACAAGGGATATGGCAACAGGTACAGCAATAAATAATAATACCCCCATTATGCGAATATCTGAAACAAACATCTTCAACGAGACTTTATCCCCGTCTTTTATATATTTCCTGGAAGTTTGTCTTTTTAAGGTAACAATAGATTTTCTAAAGATTATGTACAGGAATATCAGTCCAAGAAAGATAATAACACTTGCCAATAAAAAGACTATTGTAAATCTCCATCTTTCAGCCAACATTGCTCCAACTACATTACCACACAAACTCCCGGCCAGCCCCTGAAAATATATTCGCTATTCCATAGGCTCTATCTTCTGGCATTTCCTGTACAACAGAGGATTGTAAGGATATAAGTAAGAGACCAAATCCTATACCTGCAATTGAGCGGGAAAATAGATAGAAAATGGGTCCAGGGAAGATTGGCACAATAACAAGTCCCAGCCCGCCAAGGATAAAACCCCAAAAAAACACCCTCCTCCACCCCCAGGAATAAGAAAGGCCACCCCCGACTATTGTACTCATGGTGGCAAATAACATCTCTATTGTAATGGGAAGGCTCAACCAGATATCTTTAGCAATAACACTGCTAATTGGAGGGAATTTTTGTATATAAAGTGGAATAAAAGAAAGTGGCATATCATAACCAAAAAAAAGAACAAAAAAAAGCAGCAAGTCTTAAAAAAAACGTAAAAGTCTTTTTTTCATCCTCTGTTTTTCATAACTACTATCCATGGCAACATGTGAATATATATCCAGATACCGAATCAATGCAGGTATAAAAATATAATTTAATTGTCCAAGAAATACAAAACAGAGGACTAACACTGTAATACTATCCAAATACATACCTAAGACCTGATTCAATACAAATTCAGGGTTACCTGATGTATTTATGTAAAGTACAGATTTTTTTTGTCTGTTATACAAAGGAGTTGAACAGGAAATAGTCAGGGTTTTAAGGATGGAATTCCAATTGAACTCGTGAGTAAAAGGCCTGGTTTCATATATTGTATCATGTTCAGGATTTAATATAGAGATGGAACCTACCTCTGGGTTCATAATTAAAATATTATGCAAATATTTATCTATACCTTTTAAATGACTAAGAGATACCCCTTTATCTAATAGATATTGAAAATCCCGAACAAGGCCAATATGAATATAATTTATTTTTTTTGATATGGTGGACATGAGTCTGTTCTGACACTGGTAGGTTGTAATACAAGCATAAATTATTTGAGATGATATTATTATCAATGATACAATAAAAGCAATATTCCTTTTGGTCTTTTCTATATCGTCTACTATATTATCTATTCTTAATTTTAAGACTTTATTTATAAAAATATTTAACAGGATAAAAGAGATAAAGACTATAGTGCATATAATGATAATTTGATAATGAATAATTTCTATATTAATATTATTTATTTTTTTTATTAAGACTAATTATCAGATAGCCTTTTTAAATCTTTATTCTTCAAAATAGGCAATACTGATAGATAAATATTTTTTTATCAGCCAGGCTAATTGCGTGAAGGTTATTTTGGGTCTTTTATTTAATATATATTTATTATTCATATTTATTTATTTTTTTTAATCCCAGTTATTATCCTCTTTTCTTTATCTATTACATATAGGTTCTTTATAAACCACCATCTATTAATGTTATTATTTAAAATATCTTTTAAACCATAGAACCTATCTAGTTCTTTCCCAAAAATTAGTCCTGTTTCTATGTGACTAACGATTCTTTTACCAATTGTGTCTGTTAAAGAAAAATAGTTTTTTAAATTATTTTTCTTTAATGATGAAAGCATTAAAAAAAACAGTTAAATCCAAGTGATAAGACGAGAAATATTACCAAAAAAAAGACTATCTTAAATTGTTTCCACTTCATGTGTAACAAATTCTAGTTATTTAAATTTTCTATTGGATGGATATATTATTTTATTATATATTTCATCAGATGCAATTAAAATAGTAATGGGAAAGTCAAAGCCTATTTTCAATGCGGTTTCTAAATTGACTGCTATTTTGGGAGATGGCCTATCTATCATATTTAAATCTCTTGGTTTTGCACCTTTAAATATCTTTACTGCGTTATTTGCAAAAAAAATCTCCTACCTCGTCAAAATCAACTGCTGCAAATCCCATAAGTGCCCCAGCCTTTACATAAGGAGAACCATCCCTTGCAAAAGTAGGAATCTTATCTCTTATTAGTTCATTCATTAGTACCTCGACATTACTCTTGGTCCAATCAAAACATACCAAAGAAGGAATAAAAAAGGCATCTATACCTTTAGACACAAGATATTCTATACCTTTTTTACATTCAGGCACTGTCTCAGCAGGACTAATTTTGTTGTATTCTACAAGCTTAAATCCCTTTTCCTTTGCAACTTCTCTTGCCTCATGCACGTTACTGTACATCATCCCCTCTTTGGTGTTGGAATATATAATACCAAGTTTTTTTAAAATGCACAACATCATAAAATATTTCAAACATTATCTTCCATCTATTGGGGATTATCCTTGTGGTAAAATTGTCAATTCCTGAATCATCTAAGTTTTTCACAAATCCAGCACCCAAAGGATCTGCTACCCACATGGCCATTATGGGTTTTTTATAATTATTTACCTTAAGCAAAGCAGCTGTAGCAGCAGTTCCCATTGCAATTACAAAATTTATATCCTCCCTATTCATTAACTCTTTTGCACATCTTATATAATCTGCTTCATGTTCTTTTCCCCAGCCAGGACTAAAATGGGCATTTTTTTTACAAACACAATTCTATATCCTGCTGCCTTTTTTTATAAGACTTTTTTTTAAAGGCCTCATACACCTTTGTATATGCCCAATAAGGACCCCCTTCTAAATATCCAATCCTGATAACCTTTTGTGTTGTTGAAGATGCAATAGAATTAATTGTAATGTTCAATAAAAAAGATAGAGTAATTATTATAAACTTCCTCATTTAAACCACCTTTTTTTTATAGGGAGTTACATACAATCTTATATAACATGTCTCCCCTATTTAAATTGACCTTTATATAATTTAGTTTATCTCCCTTTGTAAAAAAGGTTATAATGTATTTCCCATTACAGAATATCCTAAAATTATCTCCTTTTTTTAACGAATTTATATTCATTATAATTTGCAGCTACATAATAATCATTGGTTTCAAAAATATTTTTGCCCATTACAAAAGTAGATTTAAGAATACCGTTATTGTCCTTTTTCAGATGAATTTCTAAATTGTCCCTTTCATAGTTTTTATAGTAAAAATCAATTGGCCTAAGTACCTTTTCAAGAAAGCCAAAATCCATTTTTATATTATGAAATAAAAATACTTTTAGGGTAAAATTCCGCATCCCATTTACTGGGAAATATACATATGCATGTTTATATACCGTACTAATCGCCTTTCCCCCTGGTCCTACTTGCACCACTAAATGTTCTCCATATTCTGGCAAAAAATCACCTGTTTTTTTCCCCTTTAAATTAAGTTCAAATATTTTTGCACTTATTTTGTTCTTACTAAGAGCATTCAATTTTCTATTTTCCAGACTAGAGGGAGAGGGATTTATATTTTTTTTCTTAAAAAAGCAGGAATAAGCTTTGCTGTATAGGAAAAGCATATCATCTTATTTCTAAGATTAAGATGTATATTTTTTTATCTTACTCTCAACAATGGCCCTTTTAATATCTGTTGAATCAATATTTTCTAAATTAAAGTATTTTTTTCTGGATCTTAGTTTGTGCAATATTAGCCATCTTTGTTGGCAAATCTTCCACCTTTATGCTAGATGAGTCAAAGCAAATTCCATCTAAAACAATCTTTCTTATCTTATAATTCGCTATAGTTTCCTTATTTAAGGATATATCTGCATTTATACACATCTGTCCAAATCTATTACCATTAAAATAGGATATATCTTTTATATTTAAAGCATTCACATAAAAATCAATAAAAGAATCCTTATTTTTATAAGGGAAAATGGCTCTATTTTTTTTAATATATAATTTCTAATTAATCCATGTCTAAGTGTTCTCTTTAATTCATCTTCACTGAGTCCTTTAATTAAACTATAATCCATGCAAAAACTTTCTTTTGAAGAATAATTATTAAATTCTGTTTTATATATTCTTTTTAGTATCCCACATGAAGACACAAAAAAAAAGTATGATAGTGATATATAGTAAGGACTTCATCACGTTTCTTTTTAAACGATTAAACTAGTTCTAAATTATATATCTCAGGTTTTTCATCATTCCATGGGCCTAAAATAACTTCATATGGTGATTTTTCTAGATTTGCATATGCGGATATCTCTTTATTTAATTTATTTCTAACAGCCCATGCCACAAATTCCTTACCATCCACTTCTATCTTCATGTTTCTCACAGGATATTCCAACACTGTTTTATCAGGTAAATTCCCCTTCTCACCAATTCCCAGGTGTCTAATACCAGATTTCCTTACCCCTATCAATACTCCATTCCATTCACCATACGCAGGACCTACTTCCAGCCATATACCAAGTCCAGGGACTGCATGTGGGCATATCCTGAAGGGGAATTTAGGTCCTGTATAAGGAAGATACATCTTGGCCATTAACTTTGCTTCAAAACCTTCTTTTATTTCTATTATATTAGTTTTTCTAAATAAAAAAAGGGACACTCTCTTCCTTTATATCTGCACCTTCTGGAACAAGGATAAGGACATTTAGATCTGGTCTTTTACATAGAAACAACAGACTTAATCCTATTCTTATGGCATCAGTTTCCCACTGCTCTTTTTCTCCATATATTATCCACGCCTTTATCTCTTTATCTAATAAATCTCCCCTTGAAGAGGCCCATGCCATATTTGTAAGGTCATCTTTAAAGTAATGTCCTACAGGGTTTAGGCCATAGTTTCTTAGCTTTAAAAATATCTCTTTTGCAATGGCCTCATCTTTTTTTTAACATAGTAAAATATACCTTATCTCCCATTTAAGACTCCTTGATTTTTTTTATTCAGTTCTTCAAACTCCTGGGTACTCAGGATCTCTTTAAATTTGTCCTCAGCTGATTTAAGGGCATCTTCAAGGCTTTTCATTAACCTATAGGCATTTCCCAGAGACAGGACAATCTTATTGGATATAATCACCTTGGATGGCTCCATTCTCTGAATATTCCCAAATTCAATAACCACTTCCCCTGCCCCAACAAATACATGAAATACATCCCTATACACAAAATCCACATCAGGGGACATATAAATTTCAACTTTGTTTTCTTTGTTTTCCCTATCTTTCATATCTCTTTTCCTCTTTCCTTATAATAGAAAATCAGCCAAGTGTAAGCACGCTTACCTGACTGGGAACTAAGGTCATGCCCACTGCATTGGGCGTTTTAACTAGAGAATTCTGTCCAGTAACTGAAGTTAGACGCTGAGCAGGGGCACCCCCCACAAATATGGTAAAACACCCCACATTGTAATTGGTCTGCCCTCCAAAAATACCGTCTGCAACGCCTCCAGCTACTCCAGCCTGATCCCCTACACTCACTGTTCCCATGGACATTTGATTTACAGCAGGCATACAACCAACCAATACATTGTAAACTGCTGGAACTGATACTGAAGAAAAACCCAGATTTGGATATGGTATGGGTACAGGAGCAGGCATAGGGGTATTACACACATCTGGAAAAGCAAGGCTCATGCCTGGCCCCGTGGTCAACATAAACATAATAAAACCACCTCCTTGATTAAATAATTATATGAGACCCTTTTGTAGTCGTTTCCACAGACCCAACAGATGTCTTTGTTCCTTCTAACTTATTGCTGGTTCCAGAGAGTTTGTTTATCTGTGCCTGGAGAAAGTTTGCTGATGAATTTAAAACATTTACATTTCCCTTTAAAGAATTTACTGATCCCTTTAGTTGATTTGTGCTTGCTGACAAATCCTGGATTTGCCCCCCAAGCTTTTCCACACTTCCGATCAAGCTGGTATTATTCCCTTCTAATCGTTGACAACTCCCTCTTAGAGTATTCACCTCTCCCCTCAAGCTGTCTATTCGTCCAGCCAACTCCTCCTTTGAAACTTCAAACTTCATTTTAAGAAGATTAAAAGTTTTCTCCCCCATCACAACTGAAAAGGTATATCCCAGTGCCAAATGCAGCTTACCCCCCATAAGGATATCAATAACTCCTATTATGTCCACAAGTGTTTTTAAACCCATGGTTAAATGGCCACTCTCGCCAAGCACCACATGATTTGACGCCCCTCCAATCACCTCTAGCCAATCGCCAGCAGAATATAGATCAAATTTTGCCTGTTCACTGTGAATTTTGATATCCCCTTCTTTGGCCTTAATAAATATATTTCCAGATGTGGACAGGATAACAGAAAAGGGTTCTTCTACAGAAATTCCATAATCTTCCTGTGCCTCGGGGCTCCCCATAAAAAGATAGCTATTTTTATGGGGGGAACTAATATATACTGCCTCTTTTTTTTCTTTATCATTAAAAGAAAACATATTCCCAGACGCACTCACTATTGTAGGACAGGTTTTATTTTTTTTCTGTAACCACACTTGGGGTCTCTGGATTGGGAACAGCACCTGCTATAACAGGCCTATCAGGGTCTCCATCTATAAAGGCAAGTAGCACTTCTGTACCCTTTCTCAAGGGAAAATGCATCCCCTCTCTCTTACCCCCATAGGGTTGCATCATGCGTACAGGACAGGATGCTCTGCCACCTTTTTTTTTCTTTTAAATCAAATGGCAGGATTACACGGTATCTACCCTGCTCATCTATTTCTGCATACTTCCCATCTCCCTCCGCGTCTATCTTCCCATTAATAAATCCATATATCTTTGGTCTGTCTTTATGTTCCGGTGGTCTATACTGGACTGAAGACTCTATTGCCTTGAATTCATTTTCATAAAAATCCTCTTTGTCTATACCTATTAGTTCTATTGAGAGACCACTCATTAGATATGCTGCCTGGGAACCTTTATGGAATACTTCAGTAATTAGATATTGTTGATTAAAACTCTCCCTGAAATGCCCCTCTAGATTATATAAATAACCTGACCTGATATAAGGTATATTGCTCTTCCCCTTATATATCTTCTCCCTGCATTTTATGCGTTCTGCCTGAATCCTCGCCAAATGCTCGGCTTCCTTTTCATTGGAGATATTCTCTCCAAAATTATAAAATCGTCCAAACCCATCTTCACTTACTCTAAAAGTCCCGTTTACTGTACCAACAGGCCTTTCATAATGGTAGTTTTTCAATAAAACGCCTTCCATCACCCTGCTTTCTTCACATGAAAAATCCCACACAATATCCCTTTTACCTGTGTTTAAACCTGAAGGGGAATCAAATTTCAAATGGTCTTTAAGTGGAAAGGGTTTATGAGACATCTTTGAATCTACAATTATGACCTTCTCCCCATACTAGATGACTTGCCATCTATACTCCCCTGCTCAAAAAAATAATAAATCCCCTCCCTTGTGATCCATCTCTGGAAAAAATTCATATGCGTCTCATTATATTGACACACAAACTCCCTTTTTGGATATTCTTCTATTAGATTAAACTGAAAGTTTTCTTCAACCAGTCCCCCTTCTTTTAGTATTTCTTTCAAAAATTCCTCAACACTCTTATTTAAAAATACCTGATTGGAATAATACATATTTAACCACCACAGCCTGGGTACCATGAGCGCTTTATAAAATACATAGTCCCCAATCTTGGCTAATTGATCCAGTTTTTGAAATACTCCATTATAGACCATTATATGGTCTTTGTACTGGATTTTAAACTCCACCCTGGAGTCAAGAAAATCTCCAAGGCAAAGATCCTTCTCCTTTGAGATCAGGTCAAACTCAAATAAATAACACCTACATAGTGCCTCTTTACCTGTAAACCTGACCACATAAAAAGGAGATTCTGGATATCCAGAAAGACTAAGTGTAAATTTGCAATAAACAGACATAGGACCTTCCTTTTTTTTACTGCCATTTTTCCGCCTTTTCCAGTTCTGGATCTGTCTTTCTTATAAAGCCAAGTTTTCAGCTCCATTCCATAGAGAATCTTTATCCTGGGTCCTGTGCATCTTGGCCATAAACATATTGGCACCAGTAAAATTACATTCCTTTATATTTGCATAAGAAAAATCCACATATTTACAATTAGCTCCCCTAAGAGCCACAAGTTCTAATCTAGATGAAACAAAACTGGAGTTCTCCATATCAGATCTGCTAAAATCACCTTTTAAGCACAAGACCTCTCCAAGATAGCATTCATATATCTTTGACCTGGAAAAATTTACCCTCTCCATAGAAGCTGAATTAAACATACTTCTAACAATTGTTGCATTTGAAAAATTTGCTCCACTTAAATCAGTTTCACTGAAATTACAAAATTCAATCTGGCTTTTTTTCAAATCTAGCAGACTTAAGGCTGGATTTGGCAAAATTTATCTCCCTGAGTCTCCTCCCACTAAAATCATATCCATCCATATTTGCAGACATAAAAGAGACCTTTTCCATCTCACAGTCAGAAAATAGAGTTTGATTAAATAAGATCTCGTGAAATACAGTAAGGTTAAACCGGGTCCTTAAAAAAAAGTGTCTCCCTTAATTCCCCCTGTTGGATAGCGGACTTAAAAAAAAGAAGTATCTATAAAACGGGTATTATAAAATTCACACCCCTGAAACACTGAAAAGGATATATCAGACCCTGAAAAATTAGCACCTGAGAAATCTATTTTTGTAAGTATTATTTGATGAAACTTAGCTCCTTTAAAACTAGCACCCCTAAAGACCATGTCCTCCCATATTAATCTATCAAATATTACATTATCAAATATTGCATTCTCAAATATGCACCTGGTAAATCCAGTCCTGGATATATTTACCCCTGTAAAATTACACTGGGATAGGTCAACGTCTTCAAACCTTCCCCCTGTAAGGTCACATCCCCTAAAGTCAATGCCCTTAAGGTCAATATCCCGTAAGGTCTTGTTTTGTTTAATGGCTTCAATTACCTCTTCTCTTGTCATCACCCTATTATACCTTTATTTAAGATCCAAAAACTCTTCTCTATCCTTTATTAAGGTAAGTCCTAAATTGGCTTCCCTTAGCCTGGTCCCTGTAATCACTGCCTTATAAAAATCCACACCATATAGGTTTGCAAAGCTAAGGTCTGTATCCACCAATCTGGACTTTTTTTAAAGAACCTGAAAGAAGGTTTATACCTCTCATGCTTGCCCCTTCTAAATCGCATCTGGTAAAACTGGTATATGGAGTCCTGGTCTTTGTAAAATCACATTTCTTTAGATCACAAATATTAAAAATCCCATTTTTAATAACCGCTCCCCTGAAGTCTGACTGGGAAAAATCGCTCTCCCGTGCATGAAAGTACTTCATTTTTGCATTCTTAAAATCAGAAGAAATAAATTTGTTTTCCTTTGCAAAACTGGTCTTTGTCAGGTCTGCTTCAACAAATGATACATCCATGCCCTGACACTGTATGAAATTTACCCCTGGCAGACTACTAAAATTAAAATTTGTTTTTTTTAAAATTACCCTCTTGAAACGCACATCTCTCTAAAAAAACAATGGGAAAAATCTGTTTCAGTAAAAATGGACTTCTGTATTACAGATAGATCCATCCTTACCCCTTTCCATATGGACTTATCCATAACACATTCCTGAAAAATACACTGGGAAAGGTTGCTGTTACTGAGATCTAACTCAGAAAAATCGCATTTGGTTACTATTACCTGAAAAAAACTTGACCTTTTCCATTTTGGCTCCATTGAATTTGGCATCCTGAATACTCATAAACTCCAGATTCGCACCATTTAAATCAGCATTTGAAAAATCTGCACCTTCTGTAGAGACAATTTTATAAAATCTTGCCCTGTGCAATATGGAGCCCTTAAAACTTGTATTTTCTAGATTTGTCATGGAAAAATCTGCTCCACTGAGATCCAAACCACTGAGATCCACATTGGATAGATCATAAAAGTTCAGGCTCTCCCCATTTTTATGCAACTCAATGACCTCTTGTCTGGTAATTGGTCTCATCTTAGATATATCCATGCCGTGTTTTTTTAAATTCTTCTATCATATCCTCAGGAGGAGAGATAGTAAGATCACCAATATTATCTGGATCTACTCCAAATTTCTTCCCAAGGGAGTCTTTGAGAGCCATCAACTTTTTATATTCTTTATCCATCTTAGCGGTTTCTGTTTTTATCTTATCAATACTCTGATCTATTTTTTTTATGGCATCAGGATTATCCTTTAAAAATTCCTTTTGCTTTTTTTAGTTTTTCAATTGCCTCTTTACCAACATCTAAAGGGCTTTTATCTAATTTAAAACCCTTTCCCCCCTCAGGTGGTCTGTTAAACAATTCCTCTAAATCCACATCTGGTATATTAACATCTGCCTCTTTTAACTTCAGAGACTCTATCTTTGATTTTGCAAAGTTAAGTCTCTGCTGTGTCTCCTTAATAAGGGCCTTTTTTTTCTCCTCCATATATACCATACATTCATCCACTGCAGCCTTGATTTGTTTTTCCAGATCAATATCTGGGAAATTTATGTTAAATTCAAAGGGAGTTCCATCAAAAGGAGGCAATTTTATGGATACATCGTGCTTTTTTTTGAAAATCCTCTGGGAGGTAAGATAAAATAAGACCCCTTATATTATTCCCATTTTTATGGTATTCAAATAGATCTTTAGCCCCTGGCACTGATACTATCCTTGATTTTTCAAACACCTCCTTGAATTTTTTTAAACTCTTTTTCTGCAAGTTCATTTTTTTCGCAACTAATTAAGAGGATTTCAAACCCCTCTTTAAGCTCTTCTATTTCATCTTTTAAATCAAAAATATTACAATTGCATAAAATAGTAGCAAAATCACCCACTTCTTGTTCTAAAAAAAAGACCCTCTATCTCATCTTCCACCCATACAACTGGATATTTGTCTTCAAAACATCTGTAAATAATTGGTCTATCTTCTGAGCCAGGTACAAGATAAAAATCCTTTGAAAATATATCTGTTTTAATCTTTATCCTAACAAGCCTGTCTTCCTCAAATACAGGCAAAACCCAGCCTTCAGGTATCTCAAAGGTAGGATTATCCAGCTCAAGTCCCCATTTTTCAGCATCAGTGATATATGATTTCTCATTATAACCAATCCACGCATCATCTATTGTTTCAGGTTTAAACCCAATGGTTTCCAATTTATGAGCACCATTTTGTTCAACATAAAATTTGGCATTTCTAACTAACCTCATCCCTTCCCTTTGCCATGGGTCTTCTTCAAGGGAATATATATCAGGATCAAAATCTACATCAGGGATTTTTATCTTTTTTTATATCTTCCTCACTGAGTCCCAGTTTAAGGAGATTATCTCTAGAGATAAATTGGTCTAATTTTTTTTCTGGCCTTATCCAGTCCCTCTGTTTTTTTTCTCTTCAATCTCTTTGGCAGTTTTTAACATCTCATTTAGTGTATTTTCCATCTGTGGAATGGTCTTTTTCCAATGCTCAAATATACCAAAGTCTATCTCCACCATATGTCCATACTCAAAATGCATCCTTCTAGCCTGCTCTTCCAATTCCTCAAGGATCTTTTTGTTTTTCTCAATGACCTTTTTAAGTAATGCCCCTGTTTGCTCAGGGGTATATACCATTGATGGCTTCTTTCCCATGATAGCATCTTTGATCTTTGCTATCTTTTTGGGAGCCCTTTTCCATTCAATGAGCATTTTTTTCCCCTGTTTCAGCTGCTTCTTTAAATGGAGTCTCGTCTATGTCCACTATATCAGATACAAAGTTTTCCATTTTCTTAAAATATTCTTCCAATGTGAGATCATCTTCATTGGGCTCATGGTAGGTAAGATAGACCCTGTGTAAATCTGCATACTCATCGTCTAAAATCTTAGATGACCCATGATATATCAAAACCCCCATTAAAATATCAGGGAAAAACCACACAGTATCCAGTTTAAGTGTAACTTCTACAAACTCCAGATTTTCCCTGGAAAAGTCCCTGCCCAGTTTTTTTTGTTTATACAAAACAACTTGGGCCTGATTCCAGGAAGAGAACCCGTGATAAGGGGATGGGAGGGACTCACACCCTTTAAATAATAGCCTTCCATCCCTTGGAAAAAATCTGGAATACGCTGGTCTTTAGGGGCAATATTAAAAAAAAGAATAGTCCATATCTTCAGGAAAATATGGCCACCTCTCTTTCTGCCACCTATCATCATATGTTCCAGATGCCTTTATCCTCTCAGGAAAATCAATGGGGATTGGGGCAAAACACGCTGGTTGTACCTGGTCATCTGGAGAAACTATTAAGGAGTCAGGTAATTCTAAATTGGGAAGGGGCCAGATCTCAGTTCCATCCTCAGCCATTACCTTTTCATTGCCCTTGCCTATTGGATTTAAAGGATAATTTGGACCTCCATAGGAATGTTGATAGTCAAGAGGCATTTTTATAAAAGAAACAGGCTCTGTTTTTTCATATCCAACCCCCTTTGTTAACCAGTATCTATCTCCATATACCAAAATTTTTTTTTATGTATTTACCTATACCAACCTCCACCTCCATGACCTTAACTGGTTGCAAATCAGGCTATATGCGTGACCTACCACAAGATATTCGCCCTGTATCTTGGGCATTCCACCATCAAGGGGTATTTCTCCTAAAATTGGAGGAATATTTTGCCATATATCCTGTTCAGAAAACAAAAAAACCCTCTATTAGATGAAAACCTGCTATCACTCCACAATGGAGATATGTCTTTTCCCCATATCCCCAGGGTTTTAGAATCAGGGATAGATTGTTATTTTTAAATACCTTCACAATGATTTTTCCTTGATATCTTTAACATTAATTCCATATTCATAGACCTCACCAAGGGCATCTCCAGGTATCTCATGTTTTGACTCGCAAAAATCTGCAATTTTTTTCCAAAAACACTTGATTGGACCTATATAAGTTGAGCCACACATCTGGAAATCCCTTCATGGCCTCTAAATTCCACCACATGAAAAGGAGATTTTGGATAAGATGAAAAACTTATCAAAAACCTTGTCTTCCTCTTCATGCACAAGACCCCCTATCCCAGGTTAATCTGTTTGGCATTCATGTTAAGAAGATTTTCTATTAAGTGTATTGAATCCTTTGCCTGAACAGTAGAAGTTTTTTTCTGTAAGATATCTACTTGTACCAGATTGTACTTCATTGTGTTCTTTTATATATTTCTGACTGGTCTTTGAATGGCGAATAAAATGAACAAAGAATTCTTCAACCTCCCTTGCCACTGACTTTATTTTACTAAATTGCCTTTTTAACAAACCTCCTATTAAAGATATTCTACTGCCACAAAGGGCTATATCATTTCCACAAACAGCAATAGAATCAGACATACATTTAATCCCTTTTCCAGAAGATATTTTTACTGCACCCTTAGAGGCAATATCTAGGTTACAGGCACATAAACCTTCGCCCCCTGTTTTTGCCTCCTATCCAGGATAGATAAAATAAAGACTTTTCCATTATCCAAAAAACAACCAAGCACCAGATCTCCCAGAGCCGGCTCAATAAAACAGGAAAAGGACTTACTTGCCTTTAAAATACTATCTTTTGTCTTTAAATAAAAAGTTCCTTCCTCTATTTTTACAACCTCAGCGTGAAAAAAAATTTGTGGAATTATTTTCCTGGGACTTTTTTTATTTCTTTCTTATCTACCCCTTCCATATAATTGAACATATATCTTCTCCTATTTTTTTTACTTCTATCTTGAATTCCTTCTCTTCTGTTACTGAAATTACAATTTCTTCTGGCATCTCATCCTTTGCCATTGATTCTAACAGTAAATTTGCTATCTTGGGCATTATATTTCCCTGCAATATATAATCAATATTCCTGGCACCTGTCTCCACTTCCATACATCTATTGGCTATTAACTCCTCTACTTCTAAATCGTAGGACACCTTAACCCTGTTATTTGAATATACAGTATCCTGCATCCTTTTCAGCTTTAATCCCACTATTTCTCTAAGAACCCTCTTATCCAGGCTAAAATAAGGAATAACTGTCATTCTAGCCAGTAAAGCAGGTTGGAAATACTTGGATAAGAGTGGCCTTACTGCCTGCATAACTGCATCAACTGGTGGTTTTTCTTCCCCCTTTGTCATCTCCTGAATTATATCTGTACCAAGATTACTGGTCAAAATAATCACTGTATCCTTAAAACTTATCTCTTTCCCCTCCCCATCAGCCAGCATACCTTTGTCAAATACTTGATAAAACAAATTTAAAACCGAAGGATGTGCCTTTTCTACCTCATCTAATAAAACTACAGTATATGGTCTCTGTCTTACTGCCTCAGTCAACATTCCACCCTCTCCATATCCCACATACCCTGGTGGAGAGCCTATTAACCTGCTCACAGTATGTTTTTCCTGAAATTCACTCATGTTTATAGTAACAATATGTTGTTCTCCCCCAAACAAAAGGTCTGCAAGGGCAAGTCCTGTCTCAGTCTTACCAACGCCAGATGGACCAACTAGAAGAAATACCCCCATGGTTGGGTGGGAGGTTTTATCCCTGCCTTTGATGCCTTTATCACCTTACCTATTATCTCCAGGGCATGATCCTGGCCTTTTATTCTTTCCCTTAGTTTTTCCTCCATATGAAGTACATTTTCTGTCTCATCCCTTTTTATCTTGCCCAAAGGCACCCCTGTCCAGTCTGATATTACCTGTCCTACCACATCTATATCCACCTCATACTTGATAAGTGGGCTATCCCCCTTACCTGTTCCAGCCTTGCCTCTACTTTTCTCTGTCTTTCTTTTAATTCATCATCCTCTGGTGATTGATCCACTTCTTTTCTTATCTTTAAGAGCTCTTCTACCACCTCTTTTTCCCTAAGCCAGTTATCTTTTAATTTTTCTATCTCCTCCTTTAATAATTTCATCTTATCTATTGTTTCCCTATATTCTATCTCATCAATCTCTTTGCCATGGGCCCTATCCCTGTCCATACTTTTCTTCTTTCTATCAAGATCATCATATTCCTTTTCAAGATGATTTAACTTAGAAGGTTTAGAACTCAAATTTATCTTTACCCTGGCACATGCAGTATCCAGAACATCTATTGCCTTATCTGGCAAAAACCTCCCTGAAATATACCTACCAGCATACTCAGCAGCAGCAACTATGGCCTCATCAGTAACTGTTACATCATGGGATTTTTCATAATATGATTTTAGACCACGCAAGATATTTATAGTGGTTTTAACATCTGGCTCTGCAAGTTTTATTAATTGAAATCTCCTTGCAAGGGCAGGGTCTTTTTCAAAATATTTCTTGTATTCAGTCCATGTAGTGGCTGCACATGTCTTGATCTCTCCCCTGGCCAGTGCTGGCTTCAATAAATTTGCAGCATCTGATGTGCCAGCACTGCCACCTGCACCAATCAATGTATGTGCTTCATCAATAAATAAAATTATAGGTTGCTCAGATGCCCTTATCTCATCTAAAACCCCTTTTAATCTCTTCTCAAATTCTCCTTTGACTGATGCCCCTGCCTCTAAGGCACCCATATCCAGACCCAGGAGCCTCACATCTTTTAACATATCTGGTACATCTTCCTCCACAATCCTCCTGGCCAATCCTTCTATTACAGCAGTCTTTCCAACTCCAGGCTCTCCTACCAGTATTGGATTATTTTTTTCTGCGCCTGGCCAGGACATCAATTATCTGATTTATCTCATTTTCCCTGCCAAAAACTGGATCTATATTGCCCTCTCTGGCCTTTTTTTGTGAAATCCTGACAATATTTATCAATAAATCCACCTGGGGTTTCTCCTGTTTCAGCTTCTCCTATACCCTTTGTATCAACCCTTGCTGTATGCTCTTTTGAGTCCTTCACAATGTTCCAGAATTTTTGTTTTAACTCATAGGGACTGATTTTTTCCAGAATGGATATGTAGTTCCCTGCTCCAAAATAGGTGGGTTTTTGAAGAAAGGTCAAAAGTATGCTTCCACTCCTTATCCTGCTCAAGTTAAGGTCAATGGATGAAATTAGCCATGAACGCTCAAAAAGATCCACTAACAGGGGAGAAAAAAATTGGCTTTCCAGTATTACCTGTTTTAAAATCTTCCAGCGCGTCTAGAAGAGATACCTGAAGCTGCCCTGTGTCTATACCAAAATAACGTAGTATTAGTGGTACATCACATGCATGAGTTTCCAATGCCTTTATAAAAAAAGTGCTCCACTGATATTTCATAATTAGTTCTAGACACACAAAGTCCAGCAGCATTTTGCAAGATTTCTGTTACAACTCCATTTAATTTGTTAAAAAGATTTCTGAGATCATATTGCATATCCCCCTCCTCTTAAATAAAATGCTATTAATTTATATTTTCCAAATTCCCTTTAAATTTCCCTTATATAAGTCCCTGTTGTATAGCCAGGTATTTACCCCCAGCAAACACCAATGGCCCCCCAGGTCAATTTCCTTTGCCTCACAAGGGGGCAGAATAGGGACAAAGGAACATTCAAAGGCTCCGTCCATATAAAGGTGTATATATTTTCTAAGCCTATCAAATCCAGGAGAGCCTGGTAAAAATTTCAAAA
Organism: Desulfothermus okinawensis JCM 13304; assembly: GCA_001311565.1. Taxonomy (GTDB): domain Bacteria; phylum Desulfobacterota; class Desulfovibrionia; order Desulfovibrionales; family Desulfothermaceae; genus Desulfothermus; species Desulfothermus okinawensis. Next base: position 42,182 of record BBBM01000016.1, on the reverse strand, counting down.
AAAGTTTCTCTTTTCAGGGGACCAGTCCTTATTTCTATCTTCAAATTACAGGTAAGTATCTCTTCTCCTAAAAACAGATTCTCTCCAAGCAGACAGTTTTTCTTCCCTAAAAAAACACCTTTCCTCCTTACTTATCTTACAATTATACAACTCCCCCTGTCTTACCTCAACCTGTTCTTCATCCAACATATCAGATACAATAGCCCTTAAACCCAGGGCAGACCTAGGATGCTTGGCAAATATACCCCCAAGCCTTAGCAAGGCCAGATTTTCCCTGGGATTAAAGAGCTTAAAATCAAATCCTAAAAACGAGAATATAAAATTAAGGGTTTCTTTGTCATCTTCATCTAAGACCTTAAGCCATATACGATATTTCCACCAAATCTTAATAAATAATTCATAAAATGGATGATTGAATATATCCAAAAATCCCTTTTAACATCCTTTTCATCTAAAAGCTCTTCTATTATTTCTTCAGTGTAGTAAACAGGGATTGGAGACGATGGGCCATAAAGCCCTAGGAATGTAGCCTCTATATTATATTTCCACGGACCTGTTTTTTTTATGGAGTACACATCTGTTCCAGGAAAAGATAGTGAAGGCACAGGCCTTACAAATATATCCTTCTTAAATAGCTCCTTTGCCTGTGATGTTGGCCTTAGAAAAAGCTCAATAGTCTTATTAATTGAACATATGAAAATTTGGTAGGAGATTTCTCTATTTGTTCAATTAAATCAGCAATTGTTCCCCTAGTCTTGGTGGACACAAAATCCTTCTCCCTGTTTTTTTTATCTTTCACCTTGAGACATGTGTAAGAATTAATAGACGCATAATATGCAAAAAAAATAATCAAGGAGCCTCACAAAGATGTACATGTCCCCCTCTCCTATAAAATGGTCTGAGGATAATAGCAGATTTATATCGTGTCCAAATAACATTCCTCCTTTGTAAAGCCTCTTGCCTGATTCTATTTTTAGATCTAATATTCCTTGAATACGATTTAGATTTATATGGTATCTGGAAGTATCTTTTCTTTGAAATTCTATATATAATTTTAATAAGTCCTGTAGTTTTTCCGCCGAGGAAAGGGAAAACACATTTATGCTATAATGGGATAAAAAAACGCCAGAGGCTCTCTTTGCTGAGTACAGGAGAATAGTTGGGAGTAGGGGGAATGATGTTTTCAAAAGTACACAACACTGGAGACGAATCTGTAGCCCTATGTATATCACCTGTTTGAAGAGAATTTACAGTATCTCCATTGGTACATGTAAGTTCAACTAGCAATATCTCATTTGTCACATCCTTTTTGTCTCTATAGCCAATGGTTAAATAATGATCTGGCTCCCCAGATAAAGGGGAGGGCCTTATATTTTGATAATAGATTCCATCTCCTTTATCTAATCCCTTAGACTCCAGGGAATAATATTCCTTTTCATCTGTACGTCCCTGTACAATTCCCCTTACCCTGTCTATACTGAAAATTTGAATCATGTTTTTATATTGACCACCTGGCATAACCTTATACTCAAAAGAATTGTGAACCAACTCAATTGGTACTGCATCATGGGAAAAGATATTTATTGCTGGGGTACAAAATAGAGAAATACTTTTATTGCTCAGAGTTAAATTCTTAGCCCTTATATCTTTATCAAGGATAAACTCCATTTTAATATTTTCAATAGATTCATAAGGGGCTAATTTATCCAGTCCATATATATCAAGAAACAAAAATTTTTCAGGCAGGATAAAATATTCCTGAAATAATCTATAGGCAAAAAAAAGAATTCCTGGGATAGGGAAATAGGGGAAACTCAAGGGAGAAAAAAAAGGAGCCTTTATATTCCCTTTAGAAAGAACAATTTTTTTTGTCCTGAAAAGACAGTATAATCTCCTTTGTTCTGGCAAAAAGGAGGTAAAATAAATTTGTTGAATGTACAAAACTACCTGACAAAAAAAAGCCTTAAATAGGGGATTTTTTTAAAATCACACTCTGTGCAAAGAAGAGATACACCTATTTTACAGGGTTTCCCAGGGATATCTTCATAAAAAAAACTCTTTCTATCTCAACAGGAAATACCTCTACATCAAAACATGTCCTGAATATACACTCTGTCTCTCCTACTGGGATAGATTTTATTTCAGTTCCTTTTGGAATGGTTAATGCTTCTCTAAAGCCTGGTTTAGGCGAAAATTTAATTATTGTGCTAGATGGAAGGGGTCTTATATACTGGGGAGATAGTAGTTGCATTAAGGTATGTACTATTTCAGGAAAACTGTCGTCTAATCTGGCATTCAACATTCCAGTTAAAAATGCCATTCCCTCAATAAGTCTTTCCACGTCAGGGTCTTTAGATTGACCTGACAACATAGGGGCTATGGCAGGATGTTTTTTTGAAAATTCCCCTGCCAATTCTTTAAGCATATCTAGCTGCTCTTGATAATAATCCTTGAGCATCTACTTCCCCCTGACCTCTATTCTTCCCTCTGGACGCACATAAGACAAAAATGGATATCCATTTTCCCCTCATCTGTATTTACCTCGCATTCAATACGAAAAGATAGAGAAAAAGGATCATCTCCATTGACCTCTTCTTGTATTTTTACATTACTCAATCTTGGCTCATATCTTTCTATTACCCCCTTTATGATTTTTTTTAGTTCTTCAAAGCTCTCACCTTTTGGTCTTCCAAGTAGATCAGTAAAGTCAGGAGTGCCCAAATCCGGAGCTGTTTGGGCACTCCCTATCCTGGTATTCAATATATTGGAGAGATTCCTGATAATAGAATTAATAACCATTTCTTTATCAAATACCCCTCTCTCCTCTGGCTTCTCTTCCATGAATGCCAGTCTTTCCAAAAGTCTTAAACCGTGCATGGTTAATCACATTGGTTAAGCAGACTTTGGTGCAAGCCAACTATCCTCTGCCTCAATTCCATCAGGTTCATATGTCCATATGATCTTCTCATAGGAAAAGTATACATCTTCCATGTCCTTATAAGGCTTGTTTTCCTCCAAAAAAAGTAAGGGGCTTATAGCACTTCATGTTTACAATTATGGCATTTTCCAGTTTTATGGTATAATAATGTTCTTCCTGTCCCTTTTCATTTATCCTGTAAAATTGCAGGGTAACCTCTGATAGTTGCTCTCCAGAAGTACATGCCTGATTGAGTTTAGGACTTGCCTGATCCACATGTTTTGTTATTATTAATGGTTTGTGGATCCTTTGCCCTGTTGGCAAACCAGTATGGGGATCCCGTGGTATCTCTATATTGTGCTCAACCCCATATACCACAATTAAATTCTCACGACCACTTTGTTTACAATCCCCATTAATTTCACCCTGATTCTTTCCAACTACCTTTAAATAACCTGTTAGAGCCATGACTTAAACCTCCTTTTTTTTATTCTTTATCCAATTTACCTACCAATGACAGGGTAAAATTTGCACCCATATACTTAAAGTGTGGCATCACTTTCATGCTAACACTGTACCAACCAGGATCCCCGGGAACATCTTTTACTTCAATTACTGCCCTCCTGAGTGGACGTCTGGACCTTACGCCTGGAGCTGGATTCTCTTGATCAGACACATATTGCCTAATCCACTTATTTAATTCATCTTCCAAGTCTCCCCTTTGTTTCCATGTGCCAATATGTTCTCTCTGGATTACCTTTATGTAATGAGCCAGGCGATTTACCACAAACATATAGGGAAGCTGGGTACTGAGCTTATAATTGAGCTCTGCTGCTTTCCCTTCCTCTGTGTTTCCAAAGGTCTTTGGCTTCTGACATGAGTTTGCAGAGAAAAATGCTGCATTGTCTGATCCCTTTCTCATGGTAAGGGCTATAAATCCCTGCTCTGCCAACTCGTATTCCCTTCTCTCAGAAATCAGTACCTGGGTTGGAATCTTGGTCTGAATAGTGCCCATTGCCTCAAAATTATAAACAGGCAAATTCTCCACAGCCCCTCCACCTTGAGGGCCAATAATATTGGCACACCAGCGATACTTGGCAAAACTATCAGTTAGCTTGTTGCAAAGGCAAAGGCAGTATTTCCCCATAAAAATGCATCATCTCCACTGGATACATCCTCTTTAAAATTAAAGGTCTTTGCAGGCACTGTGTCTGGACCATAGGGAAGACGTAGCAAAAATTTTGGCAGAGTAAGGCCAACATATCTGGCATCTTCTGATTCCCTGAAAGAACGCCATTTTGCATATTGAGGTCCTTCGAATATTGCATCCAGGTCCTTTAGATTTGGAAGTTCTTTAAAAGATTCTATGCCAAAAAATGCAGGAGATGCATCAGCAATAAAAGGTGCATGAGCCATTGCAGCAACACTGGCTATGTTTTGAAGTAGTTTAATATCCTGAGGCCCTGGGCCAAATTCATAATTGCCAATCAAGGCACCATATGGCTGTCCACCAAATTGTCCATATTCAGCTGTATAAACAATTTTATAAAGCCAGATTGAGGGATTTCAGGAGAATCTTCAAAGTCATCTAATAGGTCCTGTTTGCTCACGTTCAAGATGTTAATCTTAATATTTTCTCTAAAATCAGTATTATCCACCAGATACTTTAATGAACGCCATGCAGACTCAAGTTTCTGAAAATCCTTGTGGTGGAGAATTTCATTTACCTGAGCAGACAGTTTTGAATCCAATTGGGCAATCATTTCGTCCACAACATTCTTGGTGACCTTTACCCCTTCCCTGGTAGGCTTTAAAAGCTCATCTATAAATGCCTTGACCCCTCTCTTAGTTATCTCATATGCCTCATCAGATGGTTTCACCCTGGTTGCTTCTATTATCTCATCCAGCAGGGAACCTTCACCTGCCTCTACAACCTCTTGTTGCTTTTGTTGTTTTTCTTCTGCCATAGACATACTCCTTTTTTTTATTCTTCATCTAAATTAAGTTCTTTTAATATCTTTTCCCTTGTACCTGGATCCTGTACCAATTGTTGAAGTTTTTCCTGAATTCAGGAACATTTCCCAGTGGACCTTTAAGTGCCACCAGTGCCTCCCTGAGTTCCATAATTCTGGCCAGTTCTGGCACATTCTTTATAATATTATCTGGTTCAAAGTCCTTGATACTTTGAAATTTTAGATTAACTGTTATCTCCCCAGCATCCTCTTCATCGCTTAATTTATTTGGCACTGTAAATTGGAGTTCCAGATTTTGAGCCTTAATACATCATTAAAATTGTTCTTATCCACACTAATAGGCTCTCGATCTTCCAGCATTGTGTCGTCCTCTTTTAAAGTGAAATCCCCCATGACCAGGAGTTTTAAAGGGAGTTCCACCTCTTCTTTGGCATCTCCAGTAGCTGGTTTATAGGTTATATTGACCCTTTCCTTTGGTGCTATTGATCCTTCCATGTTAAACCTCCTTATATTTTTATTATAAGATTTTAAAAGCAAGAGAAGGACTCAGGCATATTAGTCTATTTATGATCTCCATCCTTCTCTCATTTTGCTCCTCTGTGCCATCCAATACATCTATTATAGTGGTAAAGGCCTTTACTGATAGGTCTGGTTCCCACATATCCAACTTATATAGATCTATGTCCTTTAGAAGAAGATCTATATGGGGAAGTGCAAGTTCCTTTTTCCCTGATTTCAATAAAAGCTTGATCAATTCAAGCCTGCATTGAAACTTCTGCCTTACCCCACGGCCTCCATCTATACCCCTTTGCCATACAACTAGGGCTTGAGGGATATCTTTTTTTTCTTCACCAACTCCTTTGCTTCCTCTTCAAGGGCTACAAAAAAAAGGGTCCCTATCAACTGTCCCCTGATCCCCTAAATCATCTCCACCCATAAATCCCTTTATCCATGCCTTGGTCTCTGCACCAACAAAGGGTGTTCCATCAGAAAATGCCAGGGACTCTATTCCAGGAAGTCTCTGTACAAACGAAGTAGTAATATAAGAGACAGCCTCATAGGCCTTTTGATATTTCCCTCCAAGTTCTTGAAGCGCCTGGGCAGAAAAATAAGATAGGTCCAACCAGAATATAAACTCTTTTACCCGGGATTCACACGCCCTTACTGCATCTTCATATTCCCTGCTATTAATAAGCCCTTGTATATTGGATTTTATAGACTCATCTGGGGGGGGCAACATGGTTTTATTACCTTCCTGAACAACAGGCAACACATCCACATCTACCCATGCACAGAACCTATTTATCTCATACAACATAGGATTTGATAGATCCTTTTCCATATAATATTTAACAATTTGTGATAAATCATTTAAACACCGACCTAGAAGACGGTTCACATCCTTCTGGGACTCTAATTTTCCTGTATCTATCTCTCTTGAACCACTAGCAGGAGGTTTAAGAGGAGCAGTTTGGGACGTTTTGTGCTCTACTTGAACCTCTTTTTGTTTCTGGGTCTCTTCCATAGACGGAGTTTGTTCAGGCCCGGATTTCTCTTCCTCAGAAACAGATGCCTTCTTCTTTATCTTCAGACGATCAACAAGTTGAATCAAAGGTCTTAAAATAGGAGCATCAGCTCCCATCTTCTCGTCTAAAACCTGATCCAGTTCTTTGAGCAATGATTTTAGTTCCTGTACCTCTTCTTCATCCTGCTCAGGGCCATCAACTAATGAACGGAGAAAACCTTCTGTCTTGTCATACCACCATTTAACAGCATTTATCCTACCCCTTTTCCTCTTTTTGGGTGGATACATGTTGTCCCAGTATTCTGATATCACATCCTTTAAAATCTTTGTTCCCAGGCACAACCCTTTAAACTCCATGGTCTCCATGAGTCCACGGGCAAGATAGACACATACAAGTAGATGTTTTCCCTTGTCAGAGAGTAAGGTAGTTGAGAGTTCTACTACCTTTTTCCAATCAACTTCCCCAGCAGCAGAGACCACAGACATCTTGTCTATTTCTGCCTGCAACAATTCAAACTCTGGTTCATAGGCTACATCTTCACCTGCCGGCTTATCTCCACTAATAGGAGACTTTCCTATTTCTTCTAGATTCATTGTTTAAGACCCCACAGAAAATCTTGAACCATTAGTTGCCTGAATATTATCCTTGCCTCTATATGCTCAGGGTAAAAAAACAACAATATCCCCCTAGGAGCTACTTGAAGATACATTTCCACTGCCCTTAAAAACAGTATAATATCTTTTTTTAAAGGAGCCTATTGGAAATTTTGTGTCAATAGACTTATTTTTTAGACAAATCCCCTTTTCCTTTAAAAGGACTTGTCTTAGTTTTAAAATATTTTTTTTCTAATCTCTGTATCATGGACATCAAAAATGTATCTTCTAAGTCTCATTGTTTGTCTTTGTAGCCTTGCCCTAAAATCCTTGAGTGAATCATAGTTATCACAAATAATATTATCCATATCATCAAAAAGATCAAAGGCACTATGCAGTCTATTTGAAAAATCTTTTTGTCTTATCTTTATCTCTGTATAAACTATAATAGGACAGGGCCTATTTAACATATCTTTTGAATTTTTTTAAACTTGCAATCTCCAATCCCTCTCTTTTAAAAAGGATTACCCATGCCTTCCATTGTCCCGATAGAGAAATCATGCCTTTTTTAAAATATCTTAAAAATACTGGGATTTCAAAACAATGGGGCGAAATTTCAATAAAATCACAAAAAGAGGGATGTTTTCCCCATACACCGTATTCTATAACCGGCTTACTCGTGCCAACATTGAAGAATTTCAAGAGGAATTTCATCTGGAATCTTTTGGAGTAATTGAATTATTGGACCTGAATTACTAATTTCATACGAGACCTTAATCCACTCAAGCCCATTACTTTTTAGAAAAGATATATTTTTTTGGAAAATCCTCTGCCCTAAAAATACCTGTCCCATCCCTAAATTTCTTCAAAAATTTTGCAAATCCCATGGTCCCAGAATAAACCTTTTCCAGTTTAAGCCCTGGTAGATATATGGCAAGCACTGTATCTCCACAACTGTCAGGGGACCACTTAAAAGTCTTTTCCAAAGGATAGTTGAGATTTTCAAGTTGATAAATCTTGTCTGCACATTGCAGACTTAATTTACATCCATAAGGGATAATTTTGGCATCTTTATTCGCACTTATAGGAAGGGTCTTAAGTGTTACATAGTACTCTTTTTTTGAACTGAACTTCAAGTTGTTTCCCTGGTTTACAAATTCAAAAAAAACCCCTCAAAAAAAGGCATTTTTTTTCCCTAACGCCTGTCTGGGATAATATCCATATCTATCTATCCCCACAAAGGGTTTTGCTGTTGTTTGTAAAAACTTTGCCATTAATGACTGATCCCCTGAAAACAGCTCCTTTATCTTATCCATATAAGAGAGTCCCTGTAGCTTACCAATTACTTCTTCTTCCCACTTCCTCTGTAATACGCATGCACTCTCCATAACAGAATAATCCAATATATAATCAAAAGGACCTCTTAAGAGTAAAATTGCAGTATCAGAATTACCATATTTTTTTTAACTTATTTTTTTATAATATAAATTTCATTAAATGTTTCATAAAAAGGAGATCTACTCTCTTCAGGTTTCCTTCCATAGGGAAAAAATCCAGAAGTAAGGGAAAACGCAGCTTCTGAATCATCTGTTACCTGCTGTAGTTGCTTTAAATCATGCATATATTTTGTCCATTCCCCTGCCAGCCGCAAAACTTCCTCAAATTCCTTTGCCTGTTTTATGTCAGATAGTGAAGAACTGGTGGCCCTTAGTTTTATGAAACTCCCCTCAAGCTTTGTCTTTATTTTCTCCTTTAGTCCTATTTGTTTTTCCTTTTCTTTAGAAAGTATATAGGATTCTTTTTTTGGCCTGTGCCAACATCAAAACAGGTATTGCCCAATCTCTTATTTTTGCATGAGGCAAGGCCCCTTTTACTTCCTTGCTAAACACCTCAATTAAATCAAAATAGGGATTATGCTCATTACACATCTTGATGGCCATATTGTGCCTTTGATCCCATGAGATTAAATTGCTCTGGCCTTGTGAAAAATATTCAATAAATTCATACCACTTTTGAAAAAAATTCCTGCTCATACCATTTATAAAAATTGATTTTTATATCTTTGGTTATAATTCCCTCATCTTTTAATAGATTTTCCAATAAATTAATGAAATTGTCTAATTCTTTTCTACCCTTCTCTGTAAAAGCACCTGAAACAAACATCTCCTTTTGATCACTATCTTGTATGGGACTATTACCCCAAAAAGAGCTCAAGGTAATATTATATTTATTAAGGCCTGGGTTTTTTTACAATCCAATGAAGCTGGGTACCCTTTGTAGTAATAAAGTCTCTCAGTTGAGTTAATATCTCTTCATATTTTATTTTTAAATCTCTATTGTTAGAAAACATAATATAATATTTAAAGCATCTCCCAAAATATGGAGCTAATTCTCCTGATAAATTGGGAAGTATATATGTTGAATAATATGTTATGTCATCAAAAAAATTTATTATCAATGGATTTCCCTTTGATCCTATTTTTTTTAAGATGGTTGCCTGGGCTGTAATAAAATCTACTACTTCAATACTAAAATCCTCGTTTAATTCTTTACCTTTATTCATTTCCCTGACAGAGTTAAATATATTGTTGTCTAATCTATCAAGAATACACTTTTCAAAATATAAAATATATTTTTTTCCTTAAACTAGAGACAACGCCCTTTGCATAACTCAAACCCATCTGTGGCAAAAGATAGTCATTTTGTTGTTTTTGTAATAAGCTGATATCTTCTCCATATTTTGATAAAACAATTAAATCTGGCCCAATATTATTAATAATTTTTACCCTTCCTATTTCTTTTGCCTTTTTTTATAATCATAAGATTGTGTTCAAAAGCCCCGGCAATTAGCCCCCCTACAACTATGTTGAAAAATATCCATGTAAGTAGTGCAAAACCTAATGTCACCCTCTTCCATTTCTGATATTCTACTAATGGAACAAATAAGAAACGATCGTGTGGTAATATCTTGGAAAAAAATATCCTTTAAAAATAGCCCCTTCTCTCTAAAAGAGGTATTAATCTTAGAATATTTATTTAAACCAAAGGATTCTAGAAATTCTGAGATGAGATCACCCTCTTGTTTTGCGCTGCTAAAATAAATACCCCTAAGAAACGGAGATTCTTGATAAGGGTTAGGAGATAAAAGACCCTGACAAAAAGCCTTTAACCCAGGATACAACTGACTAAATTCATTTGGAAAAACAAGCAGACCAGGTGATATTTCCCTATCTTGTTGAACAAGCAAAAATCTTATCCTTTTAAGACGTGTAGCTATATAATCAAAGGCATTTTTTTAAAAAGTCCTCCCATTTTTCTCCTTGCTCGTCAGAACCCATATACCCCAATGATTGATTAAAGTATCTTTCTCCAAGTACTGAGGCAAACGGCGTCATCCCATGGATAAGGTCCAGCTTAGTAACCAAGATATAAACTGGAATCTTGTGACCTGTTACCCTCATTACATGGTCTATTCTTTTTCTTAAATATTGCCCTTTATCCGTTAAGGTTGTATTGTCTTGCTTAAGCAAACTATCTGTGGAAACTGTTACCACAATCCCATTTATTGGCTCTTTTTTTCCTGTATTTTGCAACTAATACAAGAAACTTCTCCCACTCTTCACGGTCTAAAACCTCATCAACAGGGATAGAATATCTTCCTGCTGTATCCAATATAATCGCCTCGTTAAAAAAACCACCAATCAAAATTTCTTGTACCTGCAATACCTGATACCCGCGGGATATCTGTAAGTGGAGAGGCTAATCTACAATTTTTTTAAAGCTGTTGTTTTCCCTGAACCTGATTCTCCTAAAAACAAAAACCATGGGAGCACATATAAAGGATTCCCTTTTTTTCTTAAGATGAGAGGAAGAAAGCAAAGATATGGCCTCCTTCCACTTCTTTTGAAGCTCTTCAAAATCCAGGCGTCTAGACTCTGGTACAGCTTCCAAGGACCTTTCATCTTCTTCTATAACCCGTTTGACAAAAAGTTTTTCCCTTCGCCTGGCAATATAGCGTCTTATAAACAAGATGCCGAGCCATAAAGTTAAAACAATTGCCGTACCTATTAAAAATAACCACCACGGCCAATTATTTAACCAACCATAAACCAAAACACATGCTATAAGGATTATAAAAAAAGATGACCATTAGAGCTCGTGTAAATATCTTCAACACCACTCACCTCGGTCTAATAACTAAAGATTTAGAAAAAAACTACCTTTAAAATTCTCAAGATAAAATTTAGCTGCCCAAAACAAAGCTCCAACTATCAATGGAGGTAGTATTAATCCCACAAACCAAATCTTATTTATCCATCTACTTCTTAAACGAGGTTTTTCCTCTCCCTCAGGATAGGCCATAGGACACAACACATCAGGCACTGACACATCTTCGTCATCTTCAAAATAACTTAATAAATTTTCTGTCTTAAGCTCTTGAAGTTTTTCCGTATCCTCAACATGATAATATCTCCCCCTATATCCAAAGGAGAGGCAATAGGAATATACCTCCCTTAAATCCTTTTCTTCTTCAGATAGCCTTTCCATACGCTCAAAAAAATTCTTTTCCTGCATTAGTAGTATTAAAAAAATTTTCTCTGTAGTTGATTGTTCATCCAGCGTTGCCTCTCTTTCCAGGTAGAACACAATATCTTTTCATCAATATAGGCACATACGGGAAATAATCCCTTTTTCCATTTTACATTTGAAAATCCAGCTTCTCTTGCCATATTTTTAGACCTATCAAACAAATTCTCATAATGCTTCACTACCACCTGAAACTCAGGCTCTTCTCCCTTATTTAAATCCTCTAATAAATAAAGGGTGTATGCAAATATCTCCATAAAACAATCAGAAAGAGTAATACTCAACATAATAAGTCCCTTATCTTATTGCTTTAATACCACAATATTCATTTTTAGGTCCTCTGGGGCATCATCCCATACTACTACAATGTTCTTTTCTCCCATAACATGCTCCCATAGAGGATTTTCTCTATCTATCCTGAAATAGTTAGACCCTTCTTTTCTGGGAATTCCAGCTAAAGGACTATCAACATATTCTAGAGGTATCCCAGGCAGGGCACGTGCTATCAGGTATTTACACATTCCAAAGAACACACCTTAATTAGGTTTTTTTGCTGCTTCTAATAAATATGTAATATCTTCCTCTGTATTCATAATTAGATAAAAATTATTGCGTCGATCCAGACTTTCAGGTGGCAATTCCGCAACCCATCCAATCTCTTCTTTTCTGAGTTGTATAATATATTCTGGTCCAATAATTATCTCATTTAAAAGCTCCCATATGAGCCTATTCGCCTCAAAAAAACAAGAATATGGATCTTCATGGTTAAATTTTGGAAGAAGCCTCATACCTTTCTCTGTTTCAGATAATCCATTTATCCTTTCAGTAAAACAACTAAGCTCTCCAATGAGCTGGGACATAAGAACATATGCATCCCTTGGTGAAATCTTATCTGGTTGCTCAAAAAAAAGAGTGAAATAGGGGGACATACCTATTTAAGGTCCGAAGTGCATAAAAATACATGAGATACTGAGCATCAATATTAGAGCCCTTGCCCCTTACTGGATTTTTAAACTCCTCCAGTTGCTTACATCTTGAAGTAATTTGGTCTTTTACTCCTTTAAAAAGCTCCAAAATCACATTAGAAGATGCAAGATTTATACATGGATAAACAAAATCTTGGGCTACTTTTATGTTCCCGCTATCCCTTATCAATTTTGCCAATGGGATAATCTCATAATCTGAAAGTTCTTGAATTTCATTTTCCCAAAAGATCTTAAGTACATAACTCATCTTTTTTTTATGTTTCCCAGAGGAGACGAGGGATCATAAAGGTCAGGAACCTGTTCTCCATTCTCTGGACAGACAAATCTCACTGAAATTTCACGAGGAATGTCTTCGTTATTTTTTTATAAGAAAAACATTTTTTTTGCATCTTTACTTAGCTTTTTTTTAGGCCCAGATATACAAAAAAATGGCTTATCTACATCAAACCATTCTTCTTTAAATGACCTGGATTTTAATATGGAGTTGCCTGGAAATACAACCCAGGACCCATCTTTAAAAATAAATTCTCCTTTATTTAATTCAAATACAAATTCATTTAAGGAATCTAAATTAATATCTGCCTTCACAACACCCCAAAGATCATTCACCCTGTATCTAATAAAAGGTGTATAAAAGTCCTTTATATAATCTTCAAGGTATTGAAAATGATGGGGTTGCAAAAATAATCCCTGGTGCCATAAAATTGGTCTTTTAGGTTCCAATTTAACCTCCTATCTGCTGGATACCTGTAGGGCCTAACATCAAATTTACAAAGAGTTTTCCAATAGATACGCTCGTCTTTTTAAACAACAAACCCTTTTTCTTATAAATTAAGGGGATCTTAAATACCCTTGAACAATTATCTGGACTTAATATATAATAACCAGCAACAACACCAATCCATCTTGCACCTTCTGCCCTATCCAGATAAATAATTTTTTCTTCTCCAGGCTCTATTATAAACTCTTTATAACCCAATAGGTCTGATTCTGCTTTACCTAGAAAACCTGTTTGCCCTAAATACTGCAATAGCCTTAGAATACCATCTTTATTTTGAATTAGATCCTTGAAATTAGATATGTCTTTTAGTTGAAAGACCTTTAAGACCAGTGTATGTGGATTATTATTAAAAAAAATTCAATTTGTTGTCAGCCTTATAGTGAATCTCTATGGCCCGGGATCCATAAACCCATTTTGGTTCACGTAAATTTTTTTGCATTAGAACCACAACTAATAATAAAAAATAAAGGGAAAAAAAATATTATACTCCTAAATCTCATCTTTTTCTCCATTTTATATAGTAAATCTAGTTATCAACAAAAAAATCAAAGGTCAAGATGTTAAAGGCACCTAGACCGAGGCTATCATTTTAATAAACTCGGGATAAATAAAAAAAGATGGCAGATACAAGCTTGCGACTTATGAAGTGATTAGCAGGATAAATTGGTTTTGTTGTTTTTCCTAAATGGAGAGGCGAAAAATTTTCTGATATTTTAACTCTGGGTTAAAAAAATTTCAAAATCGAGATAAATATAGTAAGAAAGGTAAATCCTATTCCCATTGTCCATTGCATGGTAGCAAATCTTTTCTCAATAGCTTCAAACCTGGTATTCATTTCTCTTTGCAGTGCTTCAAACCTTTTCTCAGACGCATCAAACCTGACATTCATTTCTTTCTGAAGGGCTTCAAACCTTGTGTTCATCTCTTTTTGAAGCGCCTCAAACTTTTTTTTCAGAGGCCTCAAATCTGGCAGTCATTTCTCTTTGCAGTGCTTCAAACCTTTTCTCAGATGCCTCAAATCTGGCAATCATTTCTTTCTGGAGAGATTCAAACCTGATATTCATTTCTTTTTGAAGTGATTCAAACTTCCTATCCGAGGCCTCAAACCTAGCATTCATTTCTTTTTGAAGCGCCTCAAACCTTGTGTTCATTTCTTTTTGAAGCGCCTCAAACCTTGTGTTCATTTCTTTTTGAAGCGATTCAAACCTTTTCTCAGAGGCCTCAAATCTGGCAAGTTCTATTTCTCTTAGAGATTTTAGCTCTTCTTCTACCTGGATAACTCTCTCTATTGTTGAAAGCTCTTTAGCCCTTTGCTCATTGGTTCGAACAAATACTTCAAGCTCTTCCCTTAAATACTTGCTTACATAGTTTCTGATATAGGCCTCTAATAATTCAGAGGACATTTGATTAGTGTTGTTTATTTCTGTGATTTCATTCATAAGACGTATGTTATGTGAAATTAATTCATTAGTCAATATAAAGCCTAATCTATGTTTATAAAAGAAAAAAAAGTAGGATAGGCGAACAATACTCTCTATGGACATTGCCGAGTATGCCCTTTTGAAAAACATTATTCACTCCAATTCCGAAAAAAAGGTGACTAATTTCAAAACCTAAAAGAAAAAGGCCACCCAGAGGTTCTCTCTAAGTGGCCTTAATTATTTTATATATTTTATGCCGAGGGGCGGAATCGAACCACCGACACGGGGATTTTCAGTCCCCTGCTCTACCGACTGAGCTACCTCGGCTTGCTAACTAAATTTTCAAAGAACATCCTAAGTGCCGAAGGGGAGACTCGAACTCCCACGGGGCGAACCCCACTAGGTCCTGAACCTAGCGTGTCTACCAATTCCACCACTTCGGCGTCGTTGGCGAGTCCTTATTTATACTAAAAAAATCTCCATTGGCAAGTCTTTTTTTGTAAATTTTTCCTAAATATTTTTAGGTTTTTTTCATGAGTTTTATTATTTCCTGGGCAAGCCTAGTGCCCTTAGTCCATCATGTCCAGTTACCTTAACTTCAGTGTCATACAAAATGGACTTTGCAAATTCTTCTAGCTCCATCTTTAGGGAATTAATATCCATTTCTGGTGGGGATATAAAATATATCTCCTTTTTACTTTCACCCTCACCTATTTCTCCTAAAAGCATAATCTCATATCCCTTATCCTTTAAAGGGCTCACCTTTTTTTAGACTTAAAATTTCGCTTTTTTTTGTTCAAAAAAATCTATTGAAATATATTGGTCTTTTTGAAAAAGTCTCATTTTTCTCATATGTTTTGCAGATATTCTACTCGCAGTTAAATTGGCCACTGCACTATTTTCAAATTCAATTCTCACATTTGCTATGTCCTCTGATGGAGATACAACCCCTACACCACAGGCATGGACAAAATTTATTGGAGAATCTATGAGATTCAAGACTATATCTAAATCATGGATCATTATATCAAGAATAACGCTAACATCAGTACCCCTTGGATTAAACTTACTGAGTCTATGGGCCTCTATGAACATAGGTGAGAGTTGCAGATGCTGCAAACTCAAATAAGCGGGATTAAATCTCTCAATGTGACCCACCTGTAGTTTTAATTTCTTAGAATCAGCAAAAGAGACCAATTCCCTGCCCTGATCTATTGTCTCAGTAATGGGCTTTTCGATAAATACATGACAGCCCATATCCAGGGCCCTCATCCCTATCTCAAAGTGGGATTTTGTAGGAACAACTATTGAAACAGCATCACATCTATCCAGTAATTCCTCCATGTCAGTAAAAGCCGGAACATTGTATTTTATAGATATCTCTTTCATCCTGCCAATATCTTTATCATTTATTCCAACAATCTCAAAGTAAGGTATTTCTCTGGCCACCTTCAGGTGGTATTTACCAAGATGTCCCACTCCAATTACACCAAACTTTATCTTTTTCATCTAACGACTCCAATTTATGGCTAATTTTGTATTTATTACAATACAACCCTACTAAAACATTTTAAAAAAATTAACTCATTTGCTCCCAAATAATCTTAGCAGCTTCAAAAGAAGCCTTTTTTTGTGCCCAATTTGTGTCTCAACTCAACAAGAGAAGTCCTTACTTCCTCACACAAAGAAGGATTCTCTAGCCACCTGTTTATATGTGACGCAACTTTTTCAGGGGTGAAATCCCCTTGAATAAGCTCTGGAAAAACCTCCCTGTCCATTATAATATTTGTCATACTTATAAAATTGGTCTTAACAAACATCCTTCCAATAAAATAGGTTGGCCAGCTTACCTTATAAACAACCACCGAAGGTAGCCTAAGCAGCCCACACTCAAGGGAAGCAGTACCAGAAGCCACCACTGCAACCTTTGATCTTACCATCTCTATATACCTATTTTTAAAATCAACTAATTCATAACAAATATCCACATTCCACAACCCATGAATTAATTCTCTGCTTATGCCTGGTGCTACCACAATCTTTATGTTCAAATCTGGCATACTAGATGAGACTATCTCACATGATTTTGACATAATTGGTAAAATCTTCTTAACTTCTTTTTCCCTACTGCCAGGAAGCAGTATCAAGGTATCATCTTGTTTTTCAAGACCATCTAAATACACAAAATCCATATATTCCATTAATGGATGGCCCACATATTCAACTTTTAAGCCATGTTGTCTAAAAAAATTCCTTTTCAAAGGGAAAGATACATAAGAGTTTTTTTTACATATTTTTTTTAAAAATTTTATCCTTCCAGGCCTCCATGCCCATACCTGGGGACTTATATAATAATATACCGGGATATTGTATTTATACGCAATTTTAGCCACTTTAAAATGAAAATCAGGTGCATCTATAAGTATTGCACATTTTATCTTGCCACTTTTAAAGACCTCTTCTATTTTTCTAAAACACCTAAAGATCTTAGGTAGATGCCCTATTACCTCAAAAAGTCCCATCACAGAAAACTCTTCTGAGCTAAACAGGCGGTTTATACCCTCCTTTGACATATTGATTCCACCAATTCCCCAAAAATCAAAGGAACAACCCTTGGACTTTAAGGCTGAAATCAGCCGTTGACCATGTAGATCCCCTGATGTCTCAAGTGCACTAATCCATACACTATCACTTTCAGGGACAAAGCAACCCTTTTTCACAATTTCCCCCTGATCTCACTCTGGATTTTATGACTCATTGTTTACTAATCTATCTACCTCAATGTAAAAATCCTTAATATTAAATGGAGACTTCAAAAATCCCTTGATGTTTTTGTTTGGGATGAAGTAATTGAAAGGGGATATAAGTAATATGGGAATGGATAATTTAAAAATTTCCATATAAGAACCAGGTAACTTTTTGGTAGGAATATGGTAATATATAACCAAATCCAAATCTAATTCAGATATATCCCTTATACCAAACAGATCTATTACGTGATAATCTCTATCTATGAGTACATCAGTTATGAGATTTTTTTATTGATATATCTAAAGATAAAAGCCCTATTTTTTTTCTTTTTCCCTATACGGGCCAAATATGTATCAACTAATTGGTTTATCTCGCTTAATTCTTTTTTTTATTCTATTTAGCAAAATTTTATCTTGTTTCAATGAAATTGTGTTTTCAATCAATATCTTCACAGAATCCAAAATTGATACTGGATCTTCATATTGTTTATCCAAATTTTGGTTTGAAATCCTGGAAGTAAATTGTATTACTGATTGTTTTATCATTTCTCCTGGATCAGAAAAAAAAGAGATTTTGCTTTGGTCTATTTAGAATCCTTTCTGTTATAATTTTATAACATTTTCCTGGCAGTGAATTGGGATGTAGTTTAGATATTGGTGCTTTATTTACCAGCTCTTGTTCAACTATACTATCTTCAAACACCGCCCCAAGAAAAGAATTGAAATGGACAAAAATTTCTTACATGCATCCTGAAACCTGGCCATTACCTTTTTTATCTGATCCCTCCCCT
This sequence comes from Desulfothermus okinawensis JCM 13304, assembly GCA_001311565.1. Lineage (GTDB taxonomy): Bacteria > Desulfobacterota > Desulfovibrionia > Desulfovibrionales > Desulfothermaceae > Desulfothermus > Desulfothermus okinawensis. The sequence continues at coordinate 23,857 of BBBM01000016.1, read as the reverse complement.
TTGCCCTATTTAAAATAAGTAAAGGAGGATAATAGAGCCCATTTTCCTTTAAACTCTTTATAAGGGCATAGGCATCAGTAATAGAAGTGGGATCTGGGGTACTAATCACGATTAATTCCTTTGTAGCCAGGCAAAAGGAAAGTACCGAAGGAGCAATTCCAGGAGAGTTGTCTATTATAATAAAATCATATCCCTTTAAAGAAGAAAATTTTTGGATTAATTCCCGTCTATTTTTTTGGAGAAAGGTCTGCAAGTTTTGGAATACCAGAACTTCCTGGAAGCAAGTGGAGATATTCATCTATTGGATAAATAACTTCTTCTATACTTTTTCCACTGAAAATTATATCTTCCAGGGTAAATTCAGGATTTATTCCAAGTACAACATCAATATTGGCAAGCCCAAGGTCTGCATCTATTATGCATACCTTCTTTTTGTGTTTGGATAGGTTATATGCTAGATTAAGGGAAAAGGATGTCTTTCCCACCCCACCCTTCCCACTGGCAACAGATATAATTCTACATTGAGAGCTCTTCAAAAAAACCCTCCTTGGTGAGGACGTCCTTTATGTCTTTTAACAGTGCTTTTATGTGGAAGGGTTTTTTTAATACATTTATATACCCCTTTACTCAAGGCCTCGGTTATCTCTTCATGGGTGGCCATTCCTGTTATAACAATTATTGGAATATCAAAATTTTTTTCTCCTTATTGCATTAATAAGGGAAAGTCCATCTAGAATTGGCATCTTTATATCCAGGAGCACTAAATCAAATCTACTTTTATCCAGAACCTCCAGAGCTTCTGCCCCATTTGAACGGCTGGTAACCTCCATACCCTCATCCTCTAATGTTTCAGTCAATATTTCGCGTATATGTTTTTCATCATCCACAACCAATATCCTGGGCTTAATATTATAACTCCTTTGTTTCTGGGAAAAGGAGTTCAAGGAGTCCAATTCCCTCAGCTCATTTATGTCCATTGGAAGTATCACCTTAACTATAGTACCTATCCCTTCTTTGCTTTTTATTTCCAACTTGCCATAGTGGTTTTCTACTATTGAATTTGATATGGAGAGTCCAAGACCAGTACCCTTTCCTGGGTCCTTTGTGGTAAAAAAGGGATCAAATATATTTTTTTAGCTGTTTCTCTGGGATACCGCACCCTTGGTCTATAATCTCCACCACAATTTGTTTGTTAACAATATTGTGGGACGTCTTGATACACAAAGTACCACCTGTTTTTTCCATTGCATGTTGGGCATTGATAATTAAATTTAAAAACACCTGTTCCAATTGATTTGGATCTGCTTTTATATTTGGAAGATCCTTTTGATACTCCTTTTCAACAACTATCTTGTGTTTTCTTAGACCAGGCCCAACAAAATCCAAAACCTTATCCAACAGTAAATGTATATCCACTGAAGTTAAAGTGGGGGGAGCTGGTCTGGCAAAGTCCATGAGCCTTGATAGGATATTACTAATCCTCTCTATTTGTTCAATGATTTGATTTAAATTCTTTTTTTTCACCTCATCGGTCTCTTTTAAATGTAACAATTGGGCCTGGCATTTATAACAGCTAAGGGGTTATTTATCTCATGGGCAGCCCCTGCTGCCAATTGTCCTGCAATAGCAAGCCTCTCTGTGTGAAGTACCTGTTTTTGGAGCTGCTGATTCTTCCATAGGGCAAAAGCAATCTCTTCATTTTTTTTCTCAAGTCTTTCTATGAGCCTAATATTCTCTATACTAGAGACCACCAACTTAACTACTTGGGACAAATATAGCTTCTCAATATCTGAAATTGAATAGTCTACTGATGCTGGGGCAAGACACAGCTCACCCTGGATATTTATGTTCTCAGAATATATTGGAACAGTATAAAAAGGAGATTTATACGATATGGTTAAGTCTATTTTTGACTGTTGGTCCACAAAAATCCTGTCCTTATAAGATGAAAACAATTCTTTTAATATTATGGGGAATTTAGATGTCTGTTGATCCCATATAGGTCTTCCTTCTTTATCTAAAAAACACCTTATTTGCCTACTCTTTTTGCTACTGTGCCATATATTTCCCTCTAATATCCAATTTTCCCGATCCAACACATAGATCAATCCTGCTCTAAAATAGGAAAAATTAGAAAACACATTTGCAATTTTCTGAAAGAGATTTTTTTACACTTGTACATCTAGAAATTAATAGACCTATTTCATTAATTAATTTCTGAAAATCATAACTCTTTTTTTAGCTGGTTTTTCTGCCTACTGAGCTCTAAGGCCAGTTTAGATACACGATGATTTGCCCTTTCCACTGTTTGCAAATAAATTCCTTCTAAATTCTCTTCCAGATCAAAAAAAACTTGCTTTTTCCCTGTACTCTTCTAAAAATAAATAGTTGATCTCCTTTAAATCATTTTGATTTAATCCAAGCTTTTTTTATAATAAGGTTCTTTTCCCTGACCTCTTCCTCTAGCACTGTATCAGCCACTGCAAATTCATGGGATAAGATATTTGCAAGCTTTACAATACAAAGAAATACGTAATAGTCCTTCAAAAACTCCAATGACCCAATATTTATATGGTGATATGAAATAACTGAAATCAAGGATTCAGACAGTCCCCACTCCCTGGTCAACCTCTTGCCTAATATAGTGTGGTCATAGCCCAGGGCTTTCTGTTCTCCCTTTAGGCTATCACCCATGTAGTCTCCAAATCTAATACCATTAATGTAATTTTCTCCTTCGCACAATAAAATACCCAATTTCCCCACATCGTGAAGTATCCCTGCTGAAAAGGCATCTTGTTTTAGTTCTGGGTATGTAGTTTTTGCTATAAGGTAAGCAAATATACCACAGGTCAAACTATGGGACAAAATCTCCTTGTGAAAATCTAAAATCCCTCTATCTTTTTTTCTGTTTTTCCAAAAAGCTAAAAGATATATTGCTGAGCAGTATACATTGCAGATCAGAAATTCCAATAAGAGATATTGCGTGGGAAATATCACTGATCTTTTTTTGAACGATATCTTTCAGATGCATTGACCTTTTTAAAATGGTTACCACCAAAGCGGGATCGCTCTCAATAACCTTAGTCAACCCCTTGATATCCACATCTTCTTCAAGGGAAAGGGAGAGAGCCTTTATGGTAATAGAAGGAAGAGAAGGGAGATCTGATACTTTTTCAATACACCTGACCAATTTTTTTTTCATTGTAATTTTCCAATTGTCATCCCCTATTATGACATTGAGGAGTTCATAATAAAAAACCCTAGTTTGCAATTTTCCAAACTAGGGTTACGGTAAAAAATCAGGTAAAAAAATTTCAAGATTTTTTTTATTTTTTTTCTATTGTGATTTGATGATGGTCTTGATCCCCTATCTCTATATCCTGGTCTCCTATTATCCCTTGTTTCACATTGACCACTTTTCCTTTGCTCTTCTAATAATACAGCCCGTCTACTTAGTTTAATCTTTCCTGTACCTTCCTCTATTTCTATGACTTTAACTCTGATTTGTTGTCCTGGTGAAAAACTCTTATAGATATTGTTCACACGACCAATCTCCAATTGGGAAATGTGAACCAACCCATTCACCCCTGGTAGTATCTCAACTATTGCACCAAAGTCTTTAAGAAGCTTTATCTTTCCATTGTAAACCCTTCCCAGCTCGGGCTTTTGATCGTAAAAAAAGTATCTTCTCAATGGTCTTATCCATGGACTCTTTATCAGGTGCAAATATGGTTATTTTTCCATTGTCTTCAATATCAACTGTTGCCCCGGTCTCTTTTACAATGGCCTTAATATTCTTACCTGACGGTCCAATTATATCCTTTATCCTGTCAGGGGTAACCTCTATCACCTCAATCTTGGGCGCATATTCTGACAATTGTTCTCTGGGAGTTGCAATTATATTCTCCATTTTCTCTAAAATAAACAATCTTGCATCCTTTGCCTGGTTCAGGGCCCTAATTAAAATGTCCTTAGAAATCCCAGTTATTTTTATATCTAACTGAATTCCAGTAATCCCTTCCCTGTTTCCAGCAACCTTAAAATCCATATCCCCCAGGTGATCTTCATCCCCCAATATATCTGTTAATACAAAAAAATTTATCGTCTTCTTTAATAAGACCCATTGCAACCCCTGCAACATGGGACTTTACAGGCACACCTGCGTCCATAAGGCAAGTGATCCTGCACAAACCGTTGCCATTGAAGAAGAACCATTGGACTCCATTATCTCTGAGACCAACCTAATGGTAAATGGAAATTCCTCAGGAGATGGCAGTATTGGGGTGAGAGACCGCTCTGCAAGGGCACCATGTCCAATCTCTCGTCTGGACGGACCCCTGAGTTTTTTTTGCCTCTCCAACACAATAGGGGGGGAAATTGTAGTGGACCATAAAACGCTTGCTAAGATCCCCTGTTAAAGTCTCAATGTGCTGCTCATCCTGACTTGATCCCAGAGTAACCACCCCCAATGCCTTGGTCTCTCCTCTGGCAAAAAGCTGATCCATGGGCACGGGGAAGCAATCCCACTTCCATGTTTATGTTCCTAATATCTGTTAAAGATCTACCATCAATCCTTGGTTCTCCATTTTTGATCCATTCCCTAACAATCTTACTTTCCACCTTCTTTATATAACCTGGTGCCTGTTTTAATTTTTCTTTAAGCAACTCTTCGTCAGATCCATATCTTTCATTAAGCCTTGCAATTATCTCTTCCTGAGCCTGTTTTAAGGCCAATTTTCTCTCAACCTTAGATGGTATCCTAAGTGCATCAGACAATATTTTATATCCAACCTCTTCAATTGTCTGTAAAAGCTCACTGTCCTCTTCTTTTTTTTCTACTTCCAATTTTGGCTTTCCAGCCTTGTGCCTTAGCTCTTCCTGCAACTTAACAAAAGACTGGATGTGTTTATGTCCAAATTCTATTCCATGAGCAACTAACTCTTCAGACACAAATTCACCACTTCCTTCAACCATAACAACAGCATCTTTTGTCCCTGCCACCACAATATCCATTTTACTGTATTCTAACTCCACTTGTGAAGGATTCAACACAAAGTTCCCATCAACATATGCAACCCTAACACATCCAATTGGTCCAAGGAAGGGAATTTGAGACAAATGAAGGGCACAGGATGCCCCATTTACTGCAAGCACATCAGGATCGCAATTAGGATCAGCTGAAAGTACAGTTGCAATTATCTGAACTTCTTGTCTAAAACCCTCTGGGAAAAGTGGTCTAAGGGGCCTATCAATAAGCCTTGATACTAAAGTCTCCCTCTCTGAAGGGCGACCAATCTCACGTTTGAAATAACTACCTGGAATCCTGCCAGAGGCATAGGACATCTCCTGATACTCAACAGTAAGGGGCATAAAATCTATTTCCCTGTCCAGGGGCTGAGTCACAGCAGTAACCAGCACCACTGTATCCCCACTTTGAATCCAGACACTCCCATGGGCCTGGTTTGCTAATTTTCCAGTTTCAATTATGTAATCTCTATTGTCTATCTGAGTACATACTCTAATTCCACTAATATCTGCCATACTATAAATTCTCCTCATTTATTGTTCCACGCTCAAAGTTCAAGGTTCAATGTTGCATTAAATTACAACTCTCCAATCGGATATTATAAAGCCTGCTTATTGCATTAACTCCGAAGTCTCAAGCTTTGATGAGTCCAATCTAGCTGTGGTCTGTGTCTGTGTATGTGTATGTTATGACCCAAACCTGTTACTAATCACTATTCACTAATCACTAAATTTAATCCTCACCTTCCAACCTTGAGACTTGAACTTTGAACTTATAGGGTCAGGGAACCTCCCCGACCCTGTTAATTTACTTCCTCAAATTGAGTCTTTGAATAAGCTCTTTATACCTATTTACGTCCTTTTTCCGCAGATAATTTAAAAGCTTTCTCCTTTGTCCAACAAGTTTAAGCAACCCATTTCTTGAATGAAAATCGTGCTTATGTACCTTGAAATGTTCTGTTAAATAGTTGATCCTAGCAGTGAGTAAAGCTACCTGGACCTCTGGTGAGCCAGTGTCTTTATCATGTAACTTAAACTCCTCAATGATCTTTTTCTTTTCCTCAACTGAAAGTGCCACAGCAAACCTCCTTAATTTATTTTATTCTTTTAATTGTTACTCTGTTCCCCATAGTCCCCGTAAAATTTTCCAATAAAGGGTCCCATCTATAAATCGAGTCTCCATTAGGGCCAAGGGATTTAGCTCATTGTCTAAAAAAAAATACTTTTCTCCTTGGTCTTGAGGATATGCCCCCTGGATTTCGCCCACCTTAAGCAAATTTCCGTTTTTTTATCCTCTTTGAGACCACCTCATCCACTACAAGCCTTGGCCAATGGGGAAGACTCTCCATTAGCGGGATAACCTTTTCAAAAAAAAGGGAGGGGGAATTTAAGAGCTCTTCCATTGACACACCATGTTCAAGGCCATATGGGTGAACCCTTTCTCTTATCAAGTCTGATAGGGCTGCACCCACCTTTAACCGTTTCCCCAGGCTGTGGGCCAGGGAACGGACATATGTGCCCTTTGAACAAGTTATCCTGAACTCAACAAAGGGTAAATTTACTCCTAAAACTTCTACTTGGTCAATACAAATTTTTTTTCACCCTTTTTGGGGGATTCTCTCCTCCCCTTGCCAGGGAATAGAAGGTTTTTCCCCTATGCTTAGCTGCTGAATAAGGGGGAACTTCCTGCTCCTTTAAATCCTTCCAATCAAGAACTGCCTCTATTACCTCCTTTTCTGATAAACCTGTTAATTCACACTCTCTGACCACATTACCTGTTACATCATAGGTATCTGTCTCTATACCCAGACGAATAACTCCCCTATATACCTTGTCTCCATCCATTAGATACGGGGCCAGCTTTGTACCCCTGCCAAGAAGTACAATGAGTACTCCTGATGCCATGGGATCCAAAGTCCCTGCATGACCAATCTTTTTTTTGCTTAAATCTTCTCTTTATCTTCTCAAGACAAGAAGTTGAAGTTGGACCCTTTGGCTTATTTAAGACCAAAATCCCATGACACTGTTTTATTCGATTAGATTTCATACCCAAACTGTCCCAAAAGCCATTTACAAACTAAATATAACTAGAAACACATTTAATAAAAATCTCTTTAGCTTCATCCAAAGGCAAATCTATCCTGCCCCCTGCTGCATTTTTATGGCCACCACCATTTAATTCCATGGCTATTTTACTAACATCCACCTCGCCCCAAGATCTCATACTTACCTTTACCTTATCTTCGTCTTCACGCAAAATAGCAGCAACCTTAACGCCCTTTATTTGCCTGATATAATTAATTATCCCCTCAGAATCTTCCACTGTTGACTGGGTTTTTTTCAAAAAGTTCTCTGGGAATTTTTATTAATGCAAGTTTACCATCAAAATAAAGTTTTGCATCTTGCATTGCAAGGCCATGGAGGTGTACTTTATTTATAGTCCAATATCTTTGATACTTTCTATTAAAATCATCTAAATCAAATCCCATTCCCAATATTTCAATAACTACCCTTAAGGTATCTGGACCAGTATTACTAAAAGTAAAAGATCCAGTATCAGATACAATTGCAGTATATAAACATTCAGCTATATTATATGTCACTTCTATTCCTGATTCCTTAAATAAATAATACACCATTTCTCCAACAGAGGACATATTTGCATCAACCCAGTTTATATCTGCAAAATTATCATTAGTTGGATGATGGTCAATATTAATAGAAGTCTTTACATGGATTTTTTCTATCTCCTTACCTACCCTATATCTATCCCCACAATCTAAAAATATAACACAATCATATTCCTTTTTTTATCAATGTATGAGTGACGTATTCCTTAAACTTCAAATAAGAAAATCTATCTGGAATATTAGATATATTATATAGATAAACGTCTTTTTCCAGAGCTTTAAGCAAATAAAACATTCCCCCCATTGATCCAACAGCATCCCCATCTGGATTCATATGGGAGGTAACTAAAAAAAGTTTTATTTTGTAAAATAGTATTGATTATTTCTTTTTTTATGTCCATTTTTATAAACTAAAAATCTCCAGCGATGTGTCTACTATTTCTTCACTGGTTATTTTTTTCCAAAAAAATTAAACAAATTATCAGCAACTTTCTGTATAACCTTGCCGTTATTTGACACAGTTACAATACCAAAAACAAGTCTATTTATATTATCCTGGGATTCTATTTCTGCAATTGAAATATTAAATTTGTTTTTTAGTTTTTGTTTTATACTATTTGCAATATTCCTCTTTTCTTTTAAAGAAAAGACACCATGCAAATAAAATTCAACCCTAATACATCCAATTTGCATGAACATTGCCGCCAATAATTTTAGATTCAAGATTCCACATCCAACATCCTGTATTCAAATCTTCTCAAAACCCTGAAGATTGAACCTTAAACAAAAACTACAAAGTCCTCTTCTCTTCAACTTCTTCAAAGGCCTCTATTACATCGCCTACTTTTATATCATTAAATCTCTCAAGTCCAATACCACATTCAAATCCTTTTGTAACTTCCCTTACATCGTCTTTAAACCTCTTAAGTGAGGCAACCTTTCCAGTGTAAATCACAACTCCATCCCTAAGTAGTCTAATAGATGCATTCCTCTGGATCTTTCCATCAATAACTATACATCCTGCAACAGTTCCAACCTTTGGGATATTAAAGGTCTCTTTCACCTCTGCCTGACCAAGGTATACCTCTTTCTTTATAGGGCAAGCAGGCCAGATAGGGCTTCTTTAATGTCATTTACAAGGTCATAGATTACTGAATAGAATCTTATCTCCACCCCTTCTCTTTCAGCAAATTCCTTCACCTTGGCAGTTGGACGCACATTAAATCCTATTATAATTGCATTGGATGCCGAGGCCAATCTCACGTCATTTTCATTAATTGCACCAGTTGACCCGTGGATAATTTTAACACTTACTTCATCAGTTGAAAGCTTACCAAGTGCTTCAGCTATGGCCTCATATGACCCCTGAACATCTGTCTTAATAATGAGGTTTAAATTCTTTATATTCTCTTCTTCCTTAGCCTTAAAGAAGCTCTCAAGGGTGAGCTTTGTTTGTTTGGCCAATTCTTTTTCCCTGTGTTTCTGTCGTCTTGCCTCTGCTATCTTTTTCGCCACTTTCTCATTTTCAACTACAACAAATTCCTCTCCAGCATTGGGGACCCCATCAAATCCCTGTACCTCAACAGGCATAGATGGACCTGCACTATCAACCTTTTGTCCTTTGTCACTTATAAGAGACCTAACTTTACCGTAATTTAGACCGCAAACAAAGCTGTCCCCTGTCTTTAAGGTACCTTCTTTTATAAGTACCGTTCCAACTGGGCCTCTTCCTTTATCTAGCCTAGATTCAATAATAAACCCCCTTGCCCTCTTGTCTGGATTGGCCTTTAGCTCCAACACCTCTGCCTGAAGCAGCAACATCTCAAGTAACTGGTCTATTCCAATCTTCTTTTTTTGCAGAGATATTTACATAAATAGTATCCCCACCCCACTCTTCAGGTAAGAGTCCAAGCTCTGCCAACTCTCTTTTAACCCTTTCAGGATCAGCATTGTCCTTATCAATTTTGTTTATGACCACAATAATTGGCACATCAGCAGCCCTTGCATGGTTTATTGCCTCTTTGGTCTGCTCCATGACTCCATCATCAGCAGCCACTATCAATATTACTATATCAGTAACCTGGGCACCCCTTGCCCTCATTTCCGTAAAGGCTTCATGACCCGGGGTATCTAGAAATACCACATATCCATCACCCACTTTGACGTGATATGCACCAATGTGCTGGGTAATCCCACCTGCCTCTTTCAATGCAACATCTGAACTCCTGATGGCATCCAAAAGGGTTGTCTTACCATGGTCCACATGACCCATTATGGTCACAACAGGAGGTCTTGGTTTTAGGTCTTCTGGCTTGTCTTCTTCTTTGGGCAAGATAAAATCTTCCTCAGAGAATCCCACCTTTTCAACTTCATAGTCAAACTCTGCAGCCACCAGGGAAGCTGTATCAAAATCTATAGACTGATTAATAGTGGCCATTACACCGAGGTCCATGAGCGTCTTTATTATCTGTTGTGCCTTGACCCCCATTTGTTGGGCAAGGTCTGAGACCCTTATTGCCTCTTCTATTTTTATCTTTCTCTTTGCGGCCTTTATTGGTTGAGTAGTTATTTTAGGAGTTTCTTCCCGTTTTTCCTCGAGTTTCTTTTTCTTTGGAGCCTTTCCCCCTGTCTTATCACTTACTGGACTTTCCTTCTTTTTCTTCCACTGGATCTTTTTCTTCTTGGTGTCCTCTTCATAAATAGAAGATACATCCACCACCTTTTTGGTTTTCTTTTTTTCGCCTTGTCCTGTCCTCTTTCTCAGGCACCACAGGAAACTCTGCAACAGGAGGTGAACCCTGGGCAGCACTGGGTCTAGTTGACTTCGCGGGCCTGGGTTGAAATTCCTTAGCTTTCTTTATTTCTCCACTTTCCCTGGATGGAGATTCCTCTTTTTTTGGTACTGTAATCACCCTTGCCTTTGGATAAGGTTTCCTTCTCCTAAATTTTCTTTTATCTTTAAAGGGCCTTTTTCTCTTTTTTTTCTTCCTTTTTTTTCCTCTGGGTGTTCTTTTTCAACACGGGGGGATTTAACCTCTTCTAATTCCTTTTCCTTAACCTTATCATCTTCTCTGTCTTCTTTTTCCATTTCTTTTTTTGGACTCAACTACTTCTTCTTCAACTTCTTTTTCTTCTACCTTAGTTTCTTCTTTAGTTTCTTCTTTCTTATCTAACTCTTCAGTTACTTCTTCCCTTGTTTCCTGAACATCACCCTTAGACTTTTGTTCTTCCCTTTTTACAGGCCTTCTCCTTATTATTATCCCAGAAGCCACCTTTTTTTTTCTGAACCCTATTATCTTGTCTTTGCTCTTTAAATTTTTCCTTCACATGTTGGACCTGTTCTTCAGTAAGCCCACTCATATGACTTTTTACAGGAATATTTTCTTCTCTAAGAAGATGTAATAATTCTTTATTACTTATTCCCAATTCTTTTGATAATTCTCTAACACGCATTTTTGTGGCCATAATCCCCCTTAAAACCCCTTAACTTCTTTCTTCTCTCCAAGCAGAGCCAAGCTTGCTCAATCTGTATTTTAGTGAAGAAAACCTTTTTCCAGCCTTTTGTCTGCAGTTTTCTTCCCTACATATATAAAAACCCCTTCCAGGCAATTTTTGCTCTCTGTCTAAAATAAATTCACCTCTAATATACACATACCTATCTAAAAGATATTTAGCTTTCTTTTTTTCTACAAACAATACAAGTCCTAAGTGGTATATGTTTCATGGACTCAACTAAGATAAAATAAGATTTAAGGCAGACCTGAGTTCCTTTAATTTGTCTTCATCCATCCCTTCTATCTCCATAAGTTCTTCATCTGTAGCCTGTGCAACTTCCTCTAAAGAACTAAAACCAGCTTCATAAAATGCATCCACACTGCTACCCACTACTCCAGCCAGTTGTTCCAGCTTCTGTCTATTTTGATAGATCTCTCCATAACGACTTTCTGTTATAATGTCTATACTCCACCCCAGGAGTTTGCTGGCCAACTTTACATTTTGTCCCCTTTTTCCAACTGCCAAATAGTACTGATTGTCAGGGACCACAACCTCTAAACTCTTTTCTTCTTCATCTACAGTGATGCTGGATATCCTGGCAGGCGCCAAAGCATTGACAGCATAGGTAGTTATGTTAGGGCTCCACACAACAAGGTCTATTTTTTCACCTTTAAATTCCTGTATTATCTTATTTATGCGAGATCCTCTAACTCCAACACATGCCCCTATTGGATCAACATCCCTGTCCTTTGAATAAAGGGCAACTTTTGCCCTCACACCAGGATCCCTGGCAATGCCATAATCATTATGGTACCATCACTGACCTCAGGCACTTCTCTTTTAAACAGGGCCTCCATATAGGCAGGATGGGAACGGGAAAGTATTATCTGAGGTCCCCTCCCCTCTTTTTTTACATCTATTATATAGCCATCTACCCTATCGCCCCTTTTATAGTGTTCTGTTGGAATCTGCTCATCCCTTGGAAGTAGGGCTTCAGTTCTGCCCAGATTTATAATTAGCCCAGCCCTTTCTTTCCTCTGTACAGTTCCACTTACAATTTCTCCAACCCTATCTTTATATTCTTCATATATGATCTCTTGCTCCGCATCCCTCATGCGCTGAATTATTACCTGTTTTGCCGACTGGGCAGCTATCCTGCCAAGGTCTTCAACTTCCAGTTTAAAGCCAACTTCATCGTCTAACTCTACATTTGGATCTATCTCTTTGGCATCTTCCAGGGCAATTTCCTTATCTGGATCTTCTACTTCCTCCACCACCCTTTTAAACTGGTAAACTTCCATGTCACCTGTATCTTCGTTATAATTTACCTCTATGTCTAACTTGTTATGGTACTTCTTGTTAACAGCCACTCTAACAGCTTCTTCCAGTGTATCTATTAAAACATCCCTGTCTATTCTTCTTTCTTTGCTAATTGTTTCAATGGATTTTTTTAATTCTAATCCCATGAAATGACCTCCACTTGAAAATCAAGATATATAAAGACTCTCCCCCATCTCTTGCAATATTTTTAATCCCTAGTCAAAATATACCAATTTAATCTTCTCTATCTCCTCCCAGGAAATAGAAAGATCTTCCCCATCTACATCTATTACCACTTCACCTCTGTGAGGATCAGCAGATTTAAGTCTTCCCTTCCACTTTTTTTCTATTTTCAATGGGAATTTTTGATTTAACTGCCACCACCTGGCCGGTGTAATCCCTTAACTGGTTAATTTCAAAAAAAAGACCTGTCTAAACCAGGAGAAGATACCTCCAGGGTATAGGAACCAGGGATTGGATCTTCTATATCCAAAATTACATCTAAGTGCCTGGACACATTAGTACAATCTGAGATAGATATCCCAGAAGGTGAATCAATATACACCCTAAGTATTCCACCACCTCTAAAAGAACCTAAAAATTCCATACCCCACAGATCATACCCCAGGGACAAAACAGCATCTTTTACAATTTTATTCAGTTTTTCTTTTATATCTTCAAATTCCATATACCAATATCCACCGATTTAGTTATTCAAAAAAAAAGTGGACCAAATAGGCCCACTCCAAAAATTCAAATTTTTTTTTAATCTAGGAGTGGAGCGGGTGACGGGATTTGAACCCGCGACTCCAAGCTTGGGAAGCTTGTACTCTACCAACTGAGTTACACCCGCTCAAATCACAAATATATTTTTATTCAAAACACAACAATTAGTCAAGGGTTGAACAAAGGTATTTCAAATTAAATATTATAATATGTCAAAAAAATTGAGAAAAATCTCCATGATCATCTTTCCATTTGTTAAGATTCAGTTGGCCTGTTTTTTGCTTCATTCTTTATCAAAGGAGGTTTTTTCCCATGCAAGACAGTGTATACAATGGTCTGTTTGGCGCACTTACCCAAACTTACAGGCTGGATATAATTGCCAATAATTTGGCTAATGTTTCAACTGTTGGGTATAAAAAAAGATAAGTTGAGCTTTGAACAAGTCCTGTCCCACTATGCCCATGATTTTAATGACCCAAACCTTGGGATAAAAGGTGGGATAAGATGGCCAGAAAAAGATCTACTCACCCAACCAAGGATCGCTGAAAAACGGATAGATTTTTCCCAGGGTCCTTTGCAACACACAGGAAATTCCCTGGACCTTGCAATTGGGGGTAATGGCTTCTTCAAGCTACAGACAAAAGATGGAATAATGTATACCAGGGCAGGTAATTTTACCCTAGATAAAGACGGATTTATTGTATCTCAAAAGGGTTATAAGCTTTTAGGTAAAGGTGGACCTATCCAGGTGAGGGGTAAGGGAAGGATTCAAATTACCAGGATGGGAATATATATGTTGGAGAGACAGTGGCTGGAACAATAGATGTGGTGGATTTTAAAAATAGAGGCCTGCTCAAAAAAAATTGGGGAAAATCTCTACAAAAATGATCCAAATAATCCAGAAAAAACAGTCAATAATCCAAGGATTTATCAAGGGTATTTAGAGGGTTCAAATGTTCAGGTGGTTAAAGAAATGATCAATATGATTGATACATTGAGGAATTTTGAAATCCTTCAAAAGACAATGACAAGTACAAATGATGAAGACTTAAAACTAATAACAAAGGTTGGCAATCCAACATAAAAGGGGGCTAATTATGATGAGATCACTGTGGACTGCTGCATCTGGCATGGTTGCCCAGCAAATCAATATAGATACCATCGCCCACAATTTAGCCAATGTGAATACAGTGAGCTTTAAAAAAAAGCAGGGCAGAATTTGAGGACCTTATGTACCAGACATTAAAAATAGCTGGGCACCAAAACCAGGGTGGTCAAACAATTCCCACAGGCATACAAATAGGACTTGGAGTAAGACCATCTACTGTGCACAAATTCTTTAAAGAGGGAAATTTACAGAACACAGGAAATCCCCTGGACCTGGCAATAGAAGGAGATGGTTTTTTCCAGGTAGATGTAAATGGCCAGATTGCATACACCAGGGCAGGCAATTTTAAATTAGATCAAAATGGTCAGATAGTTACCCCCAGGGGATATCCTCTTCAACCGCCATTTACTGTACCTACTACTACACAAAACATTGTTGTTACAAATGATGGACACATCTCAGCCCTGGACAAGGAAGGAAATGAGCTGGCAGGGGCTGATATACCCATATACACATTTATAAACCCCGCAGGGTTAAATGCAATTGGAGGAAATCTCTACATGGAAACTCCAGCATCAGGTGCAGCACAACAGGTTACACCTGGGACTGACAATGCAGGAAGGATTGTACAGGGTTTTTTAGAGATGTCTAATGTGGAATTGGTAGAAGAGATGGTAAACATGATTATGGCCCAGAGGGCATTTGAGAGTAACTCAAAAACTATTACTGCTTCAGATCAAATGATACAATTTGCAAATAGAATAGTCAGGTAGGGTTTTATGAGACAGGATATCATTTACAATTCATTAATATATCTGATGTACCTCATCTTCACTGTGAGTCTTTCATCTATGGGATTTTGTTCTTCAATAAGATTCAAAGATATAGCCTTGGTACCTGATAATTTTATAAGATTTAAAGATATTGTAATTATAAATGACCATGACCAACTATCAGATGATATTAAAGATTTACCTCTACTTGATATATCTGATTATCCAAAAAAAATTCACCCTTCAAAAAGAATTTTTAAAAAAAAATAATATCAGAAAACCTTCCCAAAAATCTTGTAAGTAGATGTGATCTCCCTGACAAAATACATATATACAAAGGTTCTCTTCTGGTTACTAAAGACAAGATTTTTTCCCTTTTAGTTGATTTTGTAAAAAAAGAATGCATCCCAACTCAACGGGGAACTGAGGTTAAGGGATGTGGTAATCCCTGAATACCTAATACTTGGTTCTGGAGAAAAAAATCTACATTCAAACTGGTCAGGATCCAATAAAGCCAGGGTCAAATAACATAACGTTTGTTATCTACAGGGACAAAAGGATATTGAGAAAAAAAGACAGGCAGATTCTTTCTGGACGTATACAGGGCGGTTCCATGTGCCAGGAGGCCACTAAATATTGGAGAGGTGTTGACCTTTGACAAGATAACATTTGTAAAAAAAGAACATTGCATATATTTCAAAAAAATATATGGGACGGGAAAAGCGGGCCTTACAGGATAAAGGTTCCAATTGGAGCCATGCAACCAATTACCATGGAAAGACTAGAACCTCTCCCTGTTGTATCAAGGGGTCAAAAGGTAAAGTTGGTTTATGAAGGCAGTAGCATCCTACTCAAAACAATAGGTAAGTGTTTAGAAGATGGTAACATTGGAGACTTCATAAAAGTAATGAATATTCAAAGTCACAGGATTGTTTACGCAAAAGTAATAAATAGAGACACAGTAAAAGTAGAATAAAAAGTAATATGGTAATTAGTGATTAGTGAATAGTGATCAGTGAGAAGGTAGAAGGATGAAGAGTACTAAAACGTTGAACCTTGAACCTCGAACCTTGAACATTGAACACAGTCCACAGACACAACAAAGCTTGAGACTTCGGAGTTAGTGAAATAAGCAGATATAACAATAAATATCCCATAAGGAGCCTTTAAATGAAAAGGTTATTGCTGTTAATCTTATTAGGTCTTGTAGCCTCATGTGCAACTAATTCCCCTTCTTATATACCCAAGCTTGTTCCACCAGAGCCTGAGCCAATATCTAAAATAAATAATCCAGGCTCCCTTTTTCAGCCTTCAGATGCCAGGCTTTTATTTGAAGACAACAGGGCCAAGCGAGTTGGCGACATAGTACTTGTAAAAATTGTAGAGCAAAGCAGTGCATCCACTGAATCAGATACCAAGTCAGAGAAAAAAATACGATATTTCAGCTGGATTTAGTAGCTTTTTTGGGAGGGGTAAGGTCCTGGGACTTCCAATGCCAGTTGGTGATACACCAATCTTGAAATCTTCAAATCACAACAAATTGGATACCTCAGGGGATACCTCCACACAGACAACCATTACAGCAACAGTTGCAGCCAGGATTATAAGGATATTTCCAAACGGACTTATGGAACTCCAAGGTTATAGAGAAATCATGGTCAACGGAGAAAAACAAATAATCCATGTACATGGTCTTGTAAGGGCGAGGGATATTGATGCAGACAATTCGATTACTTCCAATCAACTAGCTGATGCAAAGATCTATGTATATGGTGAAGGTGTGTTATCAAATAAACAAAGACAGGGATGGATGGGGAAATTGATAGATAAAATATGGCCATTTTAACCCATGGATTGTGGTGGGTAGATGAAAAAAAATAAATTAAAATTATAACAATATGTTAATCCAGGTTTTGATAAACTTGGATTAAGAGGTATTAATAAGAGGTAGTTATATGAATAATAGCGGTACCAAAAAAAATAGTATACTGGATATCTCCTTTTACCTCTTATACTTCACCATGTTAGTAATACCTCTTTTGTGGGTAAGACAAAGTTTTTGTGAGAGCGTAAGGCTTAAGGATATTGCAAAGTTTAGTGGTGTCAGAACAAATCAGCTAATTGGATATGGGCTTGTGGTTGGGCTATCTGGCACAGGAGACCAACGTGGATCTGAGTTTACCATTCGATCCATTGCCAATATGTTAGAGAACATGGGAATCAAGGTAGATCCAAATAATATTCAGCCCAAAAATGTGGCAGCTGTTGTGGTTTCTGCTAAGATGCCAGTATCAGCAAGACCAGGGGACAAGTTGGATGTGACGGTCTCCTCTATTGGTGATGCCAAAAGTCTCTTAGGTGGTGTACTTATTCTAACTCCTCTAAAGGGCATTGATGGGAAGATATATGCCCTGGCCCAGGGACCTATCCTACTTGGAGGATACACTGTTGGAGGACAGGCCACATCTGCTGTAAAAAAATATCCCCACTGTGGCAAAGATCCCTGAAGGGGCAACAGTTGAGAGGAAACCCCCTTTTGAATTCAACTCCCAGGACAAGATTACAATATCCCTGGACATAAAAGATTTTTCCACCACCCAACAGATTACAAAGGCTATTAACGACAAATTGGGAGGCCAATACGCCTATCCAAAGGACATCTCCACAATAGATTTAAAAATACCTCCACAATTCAAACACAATCTAGTGCCACTTTTAGCCAGTTTAGAAAACATGTATGTAACCCCAGATTCCAGGGCAAAGGTAGTTGTAGACGAAAAAAACTGGAACCATTGTAATGGGTTGGGACGTAAAAATATCCCCTGTTGCAATTGCCCAGGGAAATCTCCAGATGGTGGTAAAAGAAACCCCCCAGGTATCCCAACCTGCCCCCTTTAGCCTTGGAGTCACTACTGGAGTGCCAAGGACTCAGGTAAAGGCAAAGGAAGAGATAAAAAAAATTAACCATGATAAAAGGCGCAAGTTTAAAGGAACTGGTGGATGGATTAAATGCAATTGGGGCATCCCCACGGGACATGATATCAATTTTAAGGACACTTAAGGCTGCCGGGGCACTCCATGCAGAACTGGAGGTCTACTGATGATAAAATTGGGCATAGATACAAAAATGAATAATTTTAACCTGGACAAAGTAGCCAGGGAACTGAACTCACTTGAGGGTTCAAGGTTCAAAGTTCAAGGTTCTAATGGTTCGAGGTTAAGTGAAAAAGAACAGAAGTTAAAAGAAGTATGTACTGATTTTGAGGCAATATTTATTGAAAAATTATGGGGGGAAATGAAAAAAATCTGTATCAAAAGATGGATTTTTTTAATGACCCTATAAGCAACCAATACATGGATCTTTTTGACTTTGAATTCTCAAAAAAAGCTGGCAAAGGAAGGTGGCATAGGATTATCAAAATTTCTATATAACAATCTGGTGAATCAACTGGAAAAAAAAGAGTGAGCACACTGAGGTAAAAAAAAACAGAAGTTCAAAAATCAAAGATAAATATAACGACCCAGATATACCACCACAAAAAAGATAAAACAACCATCTTAGACAAAGTAAATGAAATTGCAGAGAAAATAGAACAAAGAGAAAAAAAAGAAAGAGTCAAATAAGATAATCCTTCCTGTATCTGGAGAAATCACATCTTATTTTGGCATTAGGAAGGATCCTTTTTCAGGGGAGAGGAAAATGCATAATGGTATTGATATAGCAGCCCCAATTGGGACAAAGATTAAGGCTGCAACAGGGGGAGAGGTGATCTATTCTGGAGAAAGGCCAGGATATGGAAAAGTGGTGATTATTAAAAACAGCGCAGGTTTGGAGACAATTTATGCACACAATAAAGAAAATCTCGTAAACCAAGGTGACATTGTAAACCAAGGTGACGTTATTGCCACAGTGGGAATAACTGGCAGGACAACTGGTCCCCATGTCCACTTTGAAGTAAGGATTAACAATAAACCAATAAACCCTCTACCTTTAATGGAAAAGACCTTATATGCCAAAGTTTTTTTTAAATACAAGAGGCTAAATTAAATAGCAAAAACAAACGATAAAGAGATAAACATTAATCAGGAGTCTATCATATGGAAAAGATATTAAATCCCATAAAAAGGCAGCTAAAGGCCCTGGATGTTTTATATTCCCTGCAAAGGAAGAATACAAGATATTACTGGGAAATCGCAAAAGTGAATTATCTAAAAACCAGTTTGCCATTCAGGGATTAATTTCCCAGTTGAAAAAGGAGAAAGAAGAGCTTCTCACTCTGATTCAAAAAGAATTTGGGGTAAACAAGCTGTTAGACCTGGCAGGGGTTTTAGAAAAAGGAAGAAGAGAGGAACTAGTGGAATTGATTGATAGTTTAAAGGCCAAAGAAAAATTGTGTATGGAGCAGGCCACCAGGAATGCAGACCTTGCCATAGCCCATCTGGAACAAACAAGGGAACTGGTAAATTTCCTCTACGACCAGATAAGCCAAAGTCAAAGGATGTTTACTCCAAATACGGAAAATTTACCACAAAGACACCAGGTCCATGTATAGTAAGTGGGAGGCTATAGATGCCAGGCATAGGATCAGTCTTAGACATAGGCAAATGGGGTTTATTTACTTCCCAGACTGCAATTGAAACCACAGGCAATAACATAGCCAATGTCAATACCCCTGGATACAGTAGACGAAAAGTAATAATAGAAGAGGCCCCATCTATTGATTTTGCTCCAGGACAACTGGGTAGGGGAGTAAGGGCAAAGGAAATTGTGAGGGTTTTTGATGATTTTATAGAAAAGCAATACCTTACAAAATATTCTGACCAGGAAAAATGGCGTACCCTTTATGAGAACCTAGACAGTGTCCAGACTGTGTTCAAAAATGGTGAAAATTCAGGTCTTAGTACGGCACTGGAACAATTTTTTGCCTCCTGGCAAAGCCTTGCCCAGAGGCAGATGATTCAAGTGTAAGGACTGCCTTGCTTGGTGATAGTGCAAACCTTTTGCAGGCAATAGATATTGGGGCAAGTGATCTACAAAACATACAAAATCAGATAAATGACTTTATTGAACAAGACGTAAACAAGGCAAACAAACTCATACAGGAGATAGCAGATGTAAACAGACAAATAACTGCCCATGAGGTCCCTGGACAAAACAATCCCAATGAACTCTATGACAAGAGAAACTCGCTGCTTAGGGACTTAGCACAACTTGTGGATATTACTGTAATGGACCATGGTGGAGGGGATCTGCTTGTAACAACGAGATCTGGCTATACCCTTGTAGATGGTATTGAATACTATAAACTCTCTTTAGAAGGCCCCCAGACCATAACCAACCTAACCACAGATTCAAATTTTGATGGTCAAATATATTTTACTGGCTCAGATGATTATGAATATACATTGCAGGTTGTAACACCAGGCACAGTGGGATCCAGTTCAAGTGATCCAAATGTTGCTAGATTAAAAATCTCAATAGATGGGGGGAACACCTGGTTAACCGACGAAAATGGAAATTACATAACCATCCCTGCCTTAATTATAATTCACGTGTGACCCTGCCAAATAGTGATGTGCAGGTGTGGTTTGGAGATCCAGACGATCCTTCTCATTACACAGGTTTAAACCAGCTTCAGGCAGGAGATACCTTTCACGTGATTCCCAAACATGGACTATACTGGTACCAGACAACTTCATCAAAGGTAAACATAACTCCCATGGTCCTTGGCAATGGCAAGGATAATAGCAGGAGACTAATGGGAGGTACCATTGCAGGGATGTTTAATTTTAGAGACAACTATGTTGGTGAAATAAAAGAAAAATTTAATGAATTTACAAAAGAACTCATATGGGAAGTAAATAGAAACCACTCTCAAGGGGTTGGACTGCGAAAATATGGTGAGATAACTGGCACCTATAGTCTATAATAATTCCGCCCCCCTGCGTTCAAACAGTTCTGGTCTCTTTTTCTATGACAAACTATCAGAAGGAAATGTTGGGATCTATATATACAATAAAACTACCGGGGAGTTGATAGATGGTCCCCTTTATCTGGACATGGACGGAAATTATACTGACAACACAAGGACAAACTTTGACCCACAAACCCATTCCCTGGAAGACATAAAGGATGCCATCAATAATGATCCCAGATTAAATGGCTACCTAAGTGCGGATATAATTGATAACAAATTAACAATAAAGGCAAAAGATTCCAATTATGAATTTGCATTTGGAGAAGACTCTTCAGGACTTCTTGCTGCACTTGGAATTAATACCTTTTTTTGAGGGGACAGGGGCGCAGGATGTGGCCATAAATCCTTATATAAATCAGAATATTGATTTTATTGCCTCTGGAAGGATAAATGGTGCAGGAGAGGCAAACCCAGGAGACAATACAACAGCAAACAATATAGCTGCACTCCAATACAAACAAGTATCATTTACAACAAAATCTGAAGGAACTACCCAAAATACCTTGCAGGGATATTACAACTCCCTAACTGCAACAGTTGGATCCCATACCTCAAGGGCAGAGTATAACTACAATTTTTTTTAAGGCACTGGCCACAGATTTAGATGAAAGGCAAAAAGAGGTCTCTGGAGTAAACCTGGATGAGGAAATGAGTAATTTACTTAAATTTCAACAGGCATACACGGCTTCAGCAAAATTAATTACAGTATCTGAACAAATGATGTCCACTGTCATACAGATGATACCATAGCTAAATAAAAGAGAACGTGTATGTAGTTATGAAAAAAACATTAAACAGTAAAATAAGGGGTCTTCCATGACTTCAAGAATATCCCAGAGCATGCTCTATACAAATTTTATGAATTACCTGGATCAGACTACATCTTCTCTACAAAAACTGTATGAACAGGGCTCAAGTCAGAAAAAAAATCAACCGACCTTCTGATAATCCAGTGGGTATGGCCAGGATACTATATTACAGGGATTCCATAAAGGCACTATCTCAGTACCAGGACAATATTAACAATTCCAAGGGATGGCTCGGGCTTGCAGACACAACCCTAAAGCAGGTAGAGGACCAACTCTCAAGGCTTAAAGAACTAACAGTACAGGCATCCACAGGATCCATAAATGAAAGCGACAGAAAGGACATCTTAAAAGAAGTAAGACAGATATTTGACCAGCTCCTTGCCTTATCAAATACCACCTATGAGGGAAGATCCCTGTTTGCTGGCCACAAAATACACACCCAGGCGTACACAAAGGGACTTACTGTGTTTTCCAACAAAAAAAGATGATACTGGAATAGATGATGTATCTGCGTATATTAAAAATATTTCTGGAAGTAGTGATGATGTGATTGTTGTTGAGTTCAATAAGCCTGGCAGTGGGACCGCTAAAATTGGAATAGATGACAACATTACATACACTGTTAAAAATGTCAGTTCCTCAACAACCATTACAAGCGGAACACTAAATGCTGGAGATACTACCCTGGATCTTGGCGGAGTTAAGCTGGAGTTAAAAAAAGGGCTATGAGGTTGTATGTGATGATGCCTTAGCTGGAGAAGATAGAACAAAATTAATAATCGCCCCAACTGCTATATATCATGGAGACAACGAATCTGGTGCTGGAGTAAAGATAAATAAAATCCCATCTGGTTCTACATATAACAACTATAACTTATCAATTACTCCAGACAAAAGTGGTAGCTTTGAGAACCCTGTTGTAGTTAAAATAGTCTCAGGTGGAAATATTGGGGATGGTAATCCAGTTGAGTATAAATATAGTATTGATGGTGGTACCACGTGGTCAGGAACCATTCAAGCGGACAATTCTTCAAGTCCCCTGGAATTAGACCTGCCTGGAGGCAAGGTTACATTAAGTGAAATGGATTCATCTCAGCCCCATCCAACACTGAGTGGCCTTGAGTTTCAAATAGGAGGGATAGAGGTAGAACAGTCGTCAACAAATTTGTATTCATTTGCACAGGGAGATATACATAAGGATATTATAGTAAGAATAGATAATGTAGCAGGAACTGGATTTACCAATGGAGATGAAATTGAATATTCATATAGCACAGATGGCGGCATTTCCTGGGACAGTGGACACAAGATAGTGGCAACTGGATCAGGATATGAATCCCTGCCAATTGAAGGTGGCGTTCTCAGGCTGGCTCCATCAACCCTAACATCTTCCTTTCCCAGGGAGACCAATTTACCATTCATCCAAGGGATGCAAGTATGGATTCTGAAATTTCCCAAGGTGTTAATGTGCCAGTTACCCATGTGGGAACCAAAATATTTGGAGGATTCTCTGAAAATTCATCAGGTCAGGAAATGGCATTTGCAGATGACGATAAAAAAAATCTATTTGTTGGGGTTGGAAGACTCATAGCAGCATTGGAATTAAATGACCAGGAAAAGATAAGTGAGGGCCTTGACTACATAGACTCTGCACTAAGTGAGGTTACTAAAGTACATGCAGACATAGGCGCTAAGATAAATAGGTTAAATACATCTGAGAGCATTTTATCAGACTTAAAACTAAATCAGTCAGAAAGAAAAAGCTTTATTGAAGATGTTGATTTTGCAGAACTCCTTACCAAAATAAGTCAGCAACAAACAGTGTATCAGGCAATCTTAAAATCAGCATCAATGATAATGAAAGTGAGTTTGGTAAATTACGTTTAAATAACATTGCCCTTCTTGCCTATTCCTTTAGCTCCGATTATTGATTGAGTTATGGATCAAGTGATTAGTGAAAGGTAGAAGGATGAAGAGCACCTAAAACTTTGAC
>BBBM01000015.1 GCA_001311565.1 Desulfothermus okinawensis JCM 13304 | reverse complement strand
CATTTACATTTACATTAAAAAAAAATATCATTTTCTTTATGGTTATTATTTTCATGGATATCATCTTGCAAAAGCCTTCCCATAAAACTATTTAAATCCTTAGTCATTAATTTACACTCACAATCATTCGAACTTAGGTATTTCTGTAGCTTTATAATAAGCTCATTTAATTTTGGGTCATCGGAAACACCTTTTTTTTAACATGTCAATAAGTTTTCCTATTTCACCATGCATCATCTTCTTAATACCATCTAAATCATTATTTTTCATCTGTTTTATTAAATCATTTTTAGAGAAACTTTCATTGGAATTAATCAGTGATAAAAGTAAAAATACCAGGGGTAAATCTTCCCCATTTGTTTCTTTATCCATTTTTGGTTTTCCCTGAGAGGATGTTGTCAAAAGAAGATCCAGTTGATTTGAAAATGTAGGATGGGAATTAAGACAAGACAGGTTTGAATCAAGTTTGATTTTAATTTTTGAATTAAATTGTTGGGTGTTTAAGTTTATATTGGTAGGTAAAAATTTCATCTTATCCCTCCTTGTTACAAAAATATCAAATTGTGTGCCACAAGGAGGGATAAAAATCTTGCTTAAAAACTTTCGAGATATTTTTCCACTTGTTCAATGATAAATTCAGGGGTAGAGGCCCCAGCAGTTAGACCAATTATATTTTTTCCCTCAATCATTTCCCTGCTGATATCATGTATAGTCTCTATGTGATAGCATTCTGTTCTTGTCGCCCTTACAACCTGGAGCAGCTCCTTGTATTTCCACTATTGTATCCACCAATAACTATTACCACATCTGAATTTTTGGCTATTTCTATTGCCTCTTCTTGTCTCAACCTAGTTGCATCACAAATTGTATCTAGAATAGGAAAATCTTTCCCAAATCTATTTTTTTAAAAAACTTACAATTTCTATAAATTCCTGTCTCTCCTGGGTGGTCTGAGAGGCCAAAAAATAGTTCTTATCTAAATCCAAACTAATTGATTTAAGTTCCTCAATTGAAGAAAAAACTATCCCCTTACATAAGGCATGACTTAAGAGTCCCTTTACTTCTGGATGCTCCTTTTCCCCAAACAAAAGCAAAATTCTCTCTAAAGAATATTGTTCAATCAGCCTCTGGGCCTTTTTTTACTTTTGGGCATGTTGCATCTATTATCTTTGCCCCCTTTTCTTGAAGCTGTTTATACAACTGTTTTGGTACTCCATGTGCCCGAATAACCACCACATCATCTGGCCCAATACTTGATACATCTTCTATTGGGACCACTCCCTTTCTCAAATATATATCCACCACCTGTGGATTGTGTATTATTGGTCCCAGGGTATATATTTTTTTTTAATGGGTACCTTTTTATGGCCTCATCTAACTTTTTCAGGGCAAGACCAACTCCCATACAGAATCCAGCCCGTTTTCCCCTGATAATATTCACCTTATATCCTCCTCTAACATTTTAAGTAATCTCTCTATATCATCCCATGAATTCAATTTAACCGCCATTTCCCTAAAGGCCTTAGATCTGTCAAAACCTCGTATGTATCTGGCCAAAATTCCCCTTAATCTATATATGGGATTTTTATCCCTGCCAAATTCCCTGATAAGCTCTATGTGAGTCCTGATAACATGGATTTTTAATTGCTTATTCCTTCTTACTCTTAATTCATCAGGTTTGGACATTGAATTTTGGTCATTGCACCTTAAATTTAAAAGCACTTTATATTCTTTAAAAACCAGAGGGTCTCTAAGTGCTCCTCTGGCAAACATTATGGAGTCTGCCTGTGTATTTATAATACAATTTACTGCGTCTTGGGCTGAAAATAGATCTCCTGAAGCTATTACAGGAACATCACAATTTGCCTTTAACTTTCTTATACACTCCCAATCTGCCTTACCAGAAAATCCCTGTTTGGCGAACCTGGATGACACCCTATCCACCTAATCTTTAGCTTACTGGCAATTTCCCCTACCTTAAGATACACTGGATTATCTTTATTCCATCCCAATCTGATCTTTACACCAACTCTATCTGCCCTGCAGCATCTACCATACTCATTAAGATATCTTTAAGTCTTCCAATATCTTTTAAAAGGGCAGCACCACCCCCTGTCTTTGTAACCTTTTTAACTGGACAGCCAGCATTCAGATCAAAGTATCTATAACCCATACTTAGAAGAATAGAAACAGCACGGCCAATACTATATGGATCTTCACCAAAAAGTTGAACAATCAGGGGAGAATCTTCTTTTGTTGTCTCTATGTACTTCATTGTATTATCAAAATTATAAAAAAGTCCCTTTGCACTCACCATCTCTGTGACTGTAACATAACAGCCAAGTTTTCTGCAAAGGAGTCTAAAAGGCAGATCGCTGTATCCCGCAAGGGGGGCAAGCCATGGATGGTTGGGAGATATTATCAAATCTGTCATGGGTTAAATGTAAAGACTAATACCCTGGTCTGAATCTTTTGCGTGTTTTAAAATAATGTGGGGATATAATTGTTTTACTTCTAACAAAACAAAATCACTAGCTCCAATGTTGTCCTTAAGTAGGGCTATTAATTTCACTTCATCTATTTGGATAACTGCCCTTTTTTTTGTCAATTAGCTTTAACACTTTTGCCCTTAACCTATCGCCTACCTTATATCTTTTTCTAAACTTTTTTTACCCTGGTTTCATCAGGGGAAAAGTATATAAGATTGTTAAAGGACTTTTGTCTCCTAATTTTCATAGGTTTTGCTGCTCCAAAATCCACTCAATCTCTTCAATACTAAGCCCGGTCCTCTTTGCCAGAGACTCTAGACTCTCACCATTTTTATATCCACTAATAATTATCTCTTTGAGTACCTTAGGTGAATTTGAAGCTTCCTCAAGCTGTTTTAAAATCTCTCTAGCCTCACCCAATTTTTTTCTCCAGTTTAGAGTCTAGAATCATAAGTTCCCGCTGCCTCTCTTCAAAGCTCTTTACAAGCTCTTTCTCTATTTGTTCATTAAAACTTAATTTGTCTAAAAGTTCTTTTTGAGACTGTTTTAATCTAAGTAGAAAATCTTCAGATCTTTTTAAACGGTAAAAAAATAAAGATAATTGTTGTGAGTAAAAATACTTCTATTATTGTTGAAATAATAAGTAAATATGTGGGAATCTGCATCTTCAAGTCCATATTAAACCTTTATATCCACAAATCTTCCCCTTGTTCTGTCCTTTAGGTCTCTTTGTTCTTCACTTTGCCCTTTGTCTTTGCCACGTCTCTTATTTCTATTTTCCTCATGCCCACCTTTTCCTTCTTTATCTCCTCCCACCTTTTGAAAATTACTCCCCTTTGAGGACTCTTCGATCTCTTTGTTGACCATCTCTTGCTTTTTTTTCAACTTCCCTTTGAATACCTTCCTGTAAATTAAAAGGACCCTTTTGAATATCTCCCTGAATCTTTTGTACCCTTGGAACCTGTGATATTACTACTGAAAAATCAAAATTTCCAGGCATGTTAGTACCTTTTATTCAATCAAATAATCTTTTAAATATATTTTTTTTATCTTTCCATAAACAAGGTATTGATTGATTATTGATAAAATATCATTTTTTTAATAGGGGAATATTTTCTTTTTTTTAGAAAAAAACTCGAAATTCTTATTTTTTTAAATAGTAATATACTGCATCCCTAATAACTATTCTCTTTCTATTTAACTCCCAGCTAAGGCTACCAGATTCATATGACAATATCAATGTTATATGCAAGTACCTGTGGCCATCTGCCACTGGATAATCAACCAAAAAGGTCTTAGTGTGAGTTGTTCTACCCGCGGCTTTGGTGGAGGAGGTTTCTCTTTTACTTCTATTTTTTTTTCAGGAGCTTTTTTTTTCTTCCTTTGGAGGGGCTTTCTCTCCTTTGAAAAAGAAAAAAAATAACAGGGCAGCAACTAATATAACTCCCCCTCCAATTCCTAAAAAGATAATCTTTTTTTTCCTACCAAGGGATGTGTCTTCTTCCTCTTTTTCTGAAACCTCTTCTTTTTTTTTCTCCTCTATCTCTTGCTTAACTTCTTCTTCCTTTTTCTCTTCTTCTAACTCTTCTTCCAGAAAAGGGGCATCGTCTAAATCCAGTTCTACCTTTTGCTCAGGCCTTGATGGAGTTTTTTTTATCTCTCCTACAGGGCTGGACTCAGACTTATCAGATAGAACCTCGTCTAACTCTTCATCTATCTCCTTTACATCTAACTCTAATTCTTTTTCTTCTGCCATTATGGACCTCGTCCTTTTATGAGAAACTCCTTTAACTTTGATATGGCCTGGGAGTGGAGTTGAGAGACTCTCCCTTCAGTTATATTTAAGACCTCTGCCACTTCTTTCATTGTGAGCTCTTCAACATAATAAAGCGATAAGACCATTTGCTCTCTTTCTGTTAACTTTTCTATATAATGTGAAATCTCAGAAATTAATTCTTTTTTTTCAAGGAGGGTCTCTGGGTTATCGTCCCCACTATTTAGGATATGACTTATAGCATCTATGCTTATAAGCAAATTATTGTTTATTATTTCAAGGAGATTTTCTATATCTCCCTCTTCAAGTCCTGTTTCTTTTGAAATTTCTTGAGTGGTTGGCTCGCGTCCCAGGGATTGCTCAAGATTGTACTTTACATTTTCAACTAGTTTCACATTTCGTCTAAGTCCCCTACTGAGAAAATCTTGACGTCTTAGTTCATCTAAAATAGCCCCCTTTATCCTATTCTCCACAAAGGTTTCTAATTTTACATTTTGGGAACCATCAAAATTTCTCAGGGCCTCCATTAGTCCAACGCACCCAGCAGAAATCAGGTCGTCTAGCTCAACATTGACAGGGACTTTATTCTTGATCCTATAGGCTATAATCTTGACCTTCTTGATTAGAGAATCAACCACCTGTTCCTGTAGTTTTGACCCTAATTCCACCCAACTGGACACTCCATTTAAATAATTTGATATCCCATTAAGTGGAGTCCCGCCACTGTCATTGACCCTGGAATAGGAGTTTTTTTCCAAAAGAATTTGATGTTCCCATCTACTTCATTTTTTTATATTTTTTTATAGTTAATAAATTCTCTACAATATTACTTAACTCTATGGATGCAACACTTTCGGGAAATTTTTGCAAAAGGTACCTGCAATCTCACTGCATCAACTACCGTCCTGTCCTTTGGAATATATCCAAGATAATTTAGAGATACACCCTTTAAAAAACGATCACAAGCCATATACAACCTTTTAAAAACTTCCTTTGCCTGCTTATTATTTGAACACATATTTATAATTATAAAAAAATCATTAATACTGTGTTGTTGATTTAATACCTTTATTAGGGCATAGCTGTCTGTTAGAGATGTTGGTTCCGGGGTCAAGACCACTATTCTATATTGAGTTGCCATATTAAAGTAAAGCACATTGTCATTTATTCCTGCCCCAGTATCAACTATAAAAAAAATCCAACTTATCTTCCAATGGATCCAGTGCGTCCAGAAATTCCAATTTCTGTCCTGGTGAGAGCGTTGTTAGTTCAAGTACACCTGAAGGAGCCGGGGTAGTATGGAAAAATCGTATTCAGTTTTATATAAAACCTTATCCAGGGTTATCTCATTTGAAAGCAGGTGAAATATATTTAATTTTGGAGTGATACCCAAAAGCACGTCCACATTTCCCAAACCTAAATCTGCGTCTAACAATATGGTATTATGACCCTTTTTTTGCAAGAAGATATGCCAGATTTACTGATATATTTGTCTTTCCAACTCCACCTTTTCCTGAGGTTATAGATACAACAATGGGTATCTTTGCTGAAATGGAGGGATTGATATTAGGTCCTGGTACAGAATAGCTCACAACATCCTCCAATTTATGACTTTACAATCCAACTCTACCTTCATCCTTCTACCTTTTACTATAAAATTTTGTGTTTGAAAACTATATTCCACAAGTTGATTTTATCAACAGGTAAAACTGAATTTTTCAGCTGGGGCCCACTTGTTATCATTGAGATAGGCAGTTGGGTCTTAAAAGCAGTATATATCATGGTACCGAATATACATGCTTCATCTAGTTTTGTCCATATAAGAGAGGTAAGCCTGTCAGAGAGGAACTTTGCCAGATAGTGATCTATTTGATGGGTGGAATAAAGGGGACTTAAGACCAGATGAACACTTAGGTGATCCAGGAGACTCAAGGGAGATTCCTCCCACCAGGAATCTAAATTCATTTCCCTTCTTAGACCTGGGGTATCAATGAATACTCTGTCAAACTCCCCAAGGTCTGCCGCTAGGGCAGTAGCATCCCTGAGTCCATTTAAGTCTCTATAACAAAAATTTGAAAGCTCTGCATAGTGTTTCAAAAAGAGTTTTCCCTTTCCATGGTAGTTATCCACATTAACCAGGCAGATTTTGGCATCTGGCCTGTATCTTTTGAGTCTCAAAGCCAATTTTAAGATAGTGGAGGTCTTTCCAACACCATGTGGTCCAACCATCACATGACATTTATTTGACTTAAATAAACTATCTATGGAAACCGTCTTAACCATCCCATTTAAAATGTCCATAAAGGACCTTCCATTTCTCTTGAGTAGAGAAATCAAGCTCACTATAAAATCCTGGCCCACGCCCTCTAGTTCTAATTGTCTTATGGCGGCCTTTTGCCTGGAAGATAGTGAAGGTATATCCAATGAATCCTTTAATAAGGAAAATATATGCTCTTTAAATTCCTTCCATTCCCTGTACCAGATCTCCTCAGTCTTAAATCCCTGGTTGCTCTTTTTTTTCTTTTTTTTTCAGAGGAGGTATCCAGGTCCTTTGCAGCCATTACAATATAAACTTTTTTTACCATTCACCTCCTCTGTCTTTGTATTGAGAATTATTGCACTGTCTCCCATTTCTAATTTTATTTTCTGGAGTATCTCATGATGTGAATGTCCTCTGTAGGTCTTAACTTGCATTGTTTAACCTCACTATTGCTACAGATTCTAATTTTACGTCTGATGGTATTTCTCCATGGGACAGGACAGGAAGGTATGGAATGAATCTGGTTACCAGCTTTGCCAAATGGGGCCTAATCTGGATACCTGTTAGAAGTACTGGCTGCCCATCTCTTACCTGAACCTTTTCAAAGGTATTTGAGATAGCATTTATAATTTTTTTGTGCCAGTTGTGGAGGCATAGATAAATAATAATTCCCTCCTTCTGTCTGTCTAATGTGCTCTTTTATCATATTTTCTAAAGAAGGGTCTAGAGATATTACGTTTAATACACCATTACTACTTAAATATGGAGTTACAATCGTCCTGGCGAGCTTTTGTCTTACAAATTCAGTCAACTGGTCAGGATCTTTTATGGATGTACCATAATCAGCCAGTGCTTCAACAATTGATAACATATCCCTAATGGACACACCTTCTGATACCAGATTTTGAAGTACTTTTTGTACAGTACCAAGGGGCAATATATCTGGGACAAGTTCTTCCACTGCCTTTGGAGCACGCTTTGCCACTGTATCCAATAGTTCCTGGGTCTCCTGTCTGCCAATGAATTCGTGGAGATGTTTTTTTAAATATTTCACTTAAATGTGTAGCTATCACGGTAGGGGGATCCACAACAGTGTATCCTGCTAAAATTGCCTCCTCTTTTTGTTCTTCAGTAATCCACATTGCTGGCAAATTAAATGCAGGTTCTTTTGTAGCAATGCCTTTTATCTTCTTCTTTGCACCTCCTGGATCCATTGCCAGATAGTGATCAGGCAAAACTTCTGCAGTTGCAACTGGATTTCCCTTGATCTGAACCACATATTGGTTTGGCTTTAAATTTAAATTATCTCTAACATGCATAGAGGGAATAACAACCCCCATCTCAAGGGCTATTTGTCTCCTAATTGACCGTATCCTCACAAGCAAATTTCCATCCTGTTGTTCATCAACAAGTGGTATCAGACCATAACCAACTTCCAGGGACAAAGTATCTAAAGGAAGTAAAGATTTCACATCTTCTGGGGTCTCTATCTTTTCTTTCTCCTTTTTGTCTGATTCTTCTGTTATTTCAAGCAACCTTTTTGCATATTTCTTTGACAAAAACCCAAGGCCACATACAAGTGAAGCCAGGACAAAGAAAGGAATTGTGGGCATACCTGGAACCATCCCAAAGATCACAAGGATTGAAGAGACCAAAAAAAAGCGCCCTGTAACTATATGTAATCTGCTCAATCAGTACAGAACCCAGACTTCCCTGATCAGCAGAGCGAGTAACTATAAAACCCGCTGCAGTGGACATGATAATGGATGGAATAATAGACACAAGTCCATCACCTATGGTGAGAATAGTGTATGTCTTTGCCGCTGTTAACCAGTCCAAATCCTTTTGAAACACACCTATAAAAAATCCACCAATTATATTGATCAAGGTAATCAAAATTCCTGCATTCACATCACCTTCAACAAAGTTACCAGCACCATCCATAGCTCCATAAAAATCCGCTTCCCTTCTAATCTCTTCCCTCCTCTTTCTGGCCTCTTCCTCAGTTATAATTCCAGCATTAAGGTCTGCATCAATGGACATCTGCTTTCCTGGCATGGCATCTAAAGTAAACCTGGCGGCCACTTCACCAATCCTTTTCATACCACGGGCAATAACCATTTTATTTAAGGCAAATAAAATCAAGAACACCACAAGACCAATGGCATAATTTCCCCCAACCACAAAAAAAACCAAAGGCCTGGATAACCTTACCAGCTGCGGAAGACCCTTGATCCCCATATAATAGTATCCTCCTTGTGGTGGCCACATTTAAAGCAAGCCTGAGCATTGTGGCAATCATGACAACCGAGGGAAATACCGTAAAGTCTAGAGGTGATTCAACAAACATTGCTGTTACAAGCACAACCAGGCTAAAGGATATACTTAGAGTAAGCATTAGGTCCAGAAACAAAGGAGGCATGGGAATGAGCATCACAAAAAGTATCAGGCAACACCAAGAGCAAGTAAAATGTCTCCCTGTCTTAACAGATGTCCCAGATCAAATCTGATCTTCAATGCCTCTTTCGCCATAATTTTGACCTAACCTTTTTTTTTAAAAATTCAATGGTCTAAGTTAGATACCACAAATCCAACTTAAACAAAGTTTATACGAAGATTCCTCCACCACTCTTATGGTCTGTATAATATTAATTTGTAATTACAAGAAATTAAGTTCTAATTATAAATCAGAGTCAATTAATTGTCCTGTTCTAATTTTCTGTATGTTACCTACTACTATATTTTTTCCTGAATTTCTCTAAGCTAGCAAGCACCGAGGCAACGGCCCTGTATAGTTCTTCTGGAATCATCTCTCCAACTTCCACACTCTTATACAATGCCTGTGCCAAGGGCTTATCTTCTTTAATGGGGATATTGTGCTCTTTAGCTATATTCTTTATCCTCTCAGCAATGGAACCAGCACCCTTTGCAACCACTATGGGGGCAGGGGCCTCATTTACGTCGTATTTTAGGGCCACAGCAAGGTGGGTGGGGTTTGTAATAACAACATCTGCCTTTGGCACTTCGCTCATCATCCTGGACATCATAACTTCTTGCATCTTTCTCCGCTGTTTTCTTTTTATTTCTGGATTTCCATAAAGTTGTTTGTGCTCATCTTTTACTTCTTGTTTGGTCATCTTAATACTCTCTTCATATTCCCACCTGGTATAGAAAAGATGTATAATGGCCATAATTATTAAAGGAACCATCAAAATCCATGTAACTTTATAAATGAGAAATAACATATTTGATGCAATAGAAGGGATATTTTGAAAAAAACAGGGAAGGGAGGTATTTAATCTGATTTTTCACAGTAAAATATGCAAGTGTTCCAACCAGTCCCACCTGAAAAGAGCTTTTTATGATCTCAACTCCAGTATTTAACGAGAAAAACTGATTCTTCAAATTATTTACTATGTTAAATCGTCCCCATATTGGTTTTAATATCTTGGTTAGAACGATCTTTCCGATCTGAAGCCTAATTGCAATAACACTCATTATTGCAATTAATAGAACAATTGGCAGAATTATAATAAGGAGCTTTTTCATACAATATAGGAGCAAATAATAGGTGGAGTTCTTTGTAATTTCCATTTTAAAGCTACTCATTATAAATCTAAATACATCAAATATATTTTCACACATAAATTTTATTAAAACCCTCAAACCAATAATACCTGCCAAAAGTACCACTACCTTTGATACTTCTTCACTTCTAGGTACCCTACCTTCTTCTCTTCTAACCTTATCCCTTCGCCTTGGGGTAGCCTTCTCAGTCCTGTTTGGATCTTTTTGTGGCATATTAAATCCTTATGCTGTGTCTGTGAACTGTGTCTGTGGTCTGTAACTTTCACCTACACCCACACATACACACATAATCAAGGTCTTTCTCTTATAACACCATTAGCGACTTCATAATTTGGTCTAAATTTACTATTAGATCCTTTAAAAAAATAGGCAAGTAAATTAAATAATATACCCATGAAAAAGAAACCAACTGCAATCTTTATTGGGAAGCCCACAAATAAGACATTTATTTGTGGGGCTAACCTGGCTACAATACCCAGGGAGCAACTAACTAAAAGTTCTGCTACCATAACTGGGACAGCTATTTTTATTGCAAGGACAAATATCTGGGAAGAAAAATATATTAAGCTATCAAATACATGGGGATTTACCAAAATAGCCCCTGGTGGAACAATATCAAAACTTTTTGCAAATCCAGCCAGTAAGTAGAGATGCCCATTAAATGTCAAAAACAACAAAAGGGAGAGCATATAAATTAGTTGTGCAGTTATGGCAATGGAGGTTCCTGATAAAGGATCCACCACATTCATCATTGCAAAGCCCATCTGATATCCAATAATTTGACCTGCTAGTTCTGTTGCTGCAAAAAGGCATCTAATTGCCAGGGATAGAACCATTCCAAAAATCAATTCCCCAAAAATCATTACAAAAATCCCAAAGGGATGGGCTGGGAAATAAGAACTACTAAAATGTAGATAAGGCCAGAGACCAAGGGTCATAATAAGACACAGGGCAGCTTTCACCATGTTAGGCACGCCCTTGCCACCAAAAAAAAGGTAACAAAAATACCACCACACTGATTCTAATAAGGGTTAATAAAAAGCTTAAAAAAAGCTGCGTAGTTAAAATTAAAAATATCCATATGGGAAGTTCAATATTTAAAATTCAAGGTTCTCAGTTTTTAATAGCAAATTTCATACCTTTATAGCCAATTGAAGCTACAAATAACTAACGCACAAATTGGGTTGTAAAATCAATCAAAATGGTTTAGACATGGGACAAAATTGCTTTAGATAAAAAAAATAAAATATTAAACAACATTGAACTTTGAACTATAAAACCAGGAGGTAGAGACATGGAAAGACCAGTAATAGTAAGCGCAGTGAGGACCCCTGTTGGGTCTTTTGGTAAATCTTTAAAAGATGTACCTGCAGTTAAGCTAGGGACAATTGCTACAAAAGAAGCAATAAATAGGATAAACTTAGATCCAAATTTGTAGATGAGGTAATTTTAGGTAATGTACTACAAGCAGGACAGGGGCAAAACCCTGCGAGACAGGTTGCAATACATTCAGGAATACCCCAGGAAAAAGTGGCTTTTACAGTAAACAAGGTATGTGCATCTGGACTAAAATCTGTGGCACTGGCTGCACAGTCTATAATGCTCCAGGATGCTGATGTAGTTGTTTGCGGTGGTATAGAAAATATGTCCATGGCACCATACGCCCTTGCTAATGCAAGGTGGGGACATAGGATGGGGGATGGAAAACTAGTTGACCTCATGATCTTTGATGGACTCTACGAAATATTTAACGGATATCACATGGGAATAACAGCTGAAAATATAGCTGAAAAATACAACATCTCCAGGGAAGAACAGGATGAGTTTGGATATGAATCCCAGATGAAGGCAAAGGCAGCATTAGAGGCAGGAAAATTCAAAGACGAGATAGTACCAGTTGAAATACCTCAGAGAAAGGGAGACCCCATAATATTTGATACAGATGAACACCCAAGACCAACCACCACCATGGAGGCACTGGCAAAGCTAAAGCCAGCCTTTAAAAAGGACGGAACAGTTACAGCTGGAAATGCCTCAGGAATAAATGATGGAGCAGCTATTTTAATTGTTATGTCAGAGAAAAAGGCCAAAGAGCTTGGGCTTGAGATTCTGGCATACATCAAGGCCTATGCAGCTGGAGGTGTAGATCCAGCATATATGGGTCTTGGTCCCATCCCTGCTACTAAAAACGTACTCAAAAAAATCAGGAGTAAAATTAGAAGATATCGACATAATAGAATTAAATGAGGCATTTGCATCACAGTCCATTGCATGTATAAAGGAACTGGGTCTTGACAAATCAAAGATAAATCCAAATGGGGGAGCAATTGCCCTTGGACATCCAATTGGGGCATCAGGAGGAAGAATTCTTATAACACTTTTATATGAAATGATGAGACAGGACAAAAAAACTTGGCCTTGCCACCCTATGTATTGGGGGTGGGCAGGGATTTGCCATGATAATTGAGAGACCATAATGAGGGAGCGCGAGAAAGACTGTAAATATTGAGGGTTCAAGCTGGCCAGCTGGGTTTATATGCGCTCGGCCTGGTCAGCTTGAGTTTGTTAGATATTGAACCTTCAGCCTCATATTTCCCAAAAGTGTAGGAAACCAACTAAATACACACATGAAAAAGCATAAAATCATCTCAATAATGCTACCAGTGATTCTTTGTATCCTTTTATCCATAGTTTTAAGCTTAGACCACATGGAAATAACACTTTCAAAATATTTTTTTTGATCCAGGTAGGGGATGGTTTTTAAGAAATGCTCAACCATGGAAATTTTTGTATCTCTATGGCCCAATTCCAGCGATTATCATGGCAGGTGCAGGATTTTTGACCTTTGTTAGTGGATTTTTTTATAAAAAAAAATAAAAAAAATACTCTCGCATAGGTCTATATTTATTTTTAGTAATGGTCATTGGTCCTGGGATAATTGTAAATGGAATCCTAAAAGGCCACTGGGGTAGGCCTAGACCAAGACAAACAAAGACCTTTAATGGAAAACTCCCGTACCGAACTTTTTGGCAAAAAGGTACATCTGGAATGGGCAGATCATTTCCTTCTGGACATGCCTCTGTTGGATTCTATCTTTTTACCCCATATTTTGTATTCAGAAAAAAAACAAAAAAAATGGCTTATTTTTTCCTTACCCTTGGCATAGGGAGTGGACTCTTAATAGGCCTTGCCAGGATAATACAAGGGGCCCATTTTATAACTGACATCATATATTCGGGATTAATTGTTTATTTAACGGGGCTAGTTACAGCAATGGCCATGCATGTGGAAAACGAAATCTAAAAAAATCATTCCCTTGGCCAAGGGGTACACAGTCTACAAGGTGCATACCCCTTATAAAAGGCCTCATAAAGGGAAGAAAATTTTACTCTATGCTTCCAATAAATTTTTCGGCCCAACGGACAGCTCAAGGTGTGAAATCTAAGTTCTTTTCTATTTCCAATATATCTTTTATTTGCTGCATCCATTGTCAAAATCCTTGCCCAAAAACCCCTCCTCTGGTCCATGGCCATCCTTTGAGCATTTAAAAATTTTTTTGGCCATGTCCTTTTCCAGGTCATGGTGGGGAAAATAAAAAGCATACCCTTCCTTTATCATGAGTAAATTTAAAAAAACGACCATCTGGAAGGTATACATAGGCAACAAATCTCCCATATCTGTCCTTGGTTAAACCATATCTTTTTATTATCACGTAACGTTTTTTTTATTAGTTGAATAAGCCTTTTTTTGGGCCTCTTTTGCATAATACTGGTCTCTCTCTCCTCTTTTATGGGCGATCTCCGGACTATCTATTCCCTTTAAACGAACAAATTGGTTTCCTGCTGTAATAAAGGTATCCCCATCAACTACCCACCTAACCTTTACCTTCCACTCATTTGGAATAGATCTGGAATAACCATTGAACTGTGTCTGTGATCTGTGAACTGTGATCTGTGAACTGTAACTTTCACACACACATGCACATACACACACAGATACACACATTAAGATAAGGGATAACACATCAATTTTTTTTATAAATCATAATAGGCCTTTAGAATCTGACTTCTAGATGGGTGTTTTAGTTTTCTCAGGGCCTTTGCTCTATCTGCCTTATCCTTTCTCTGGTCACATTAAAGAGTTTTCCTACTTCCTCCAAGGTGTGATCAGACTTTTCCCCAATACCAAATCTCTTTCTAATAACCTGCTCTTCCCGTGGGGTCAGCTCTGATAAAATCTTATCTATCTGTTCCTCTAACTTTGAATGCACCACTTTTTCAGCAGGGGCAACAGCCTTTTTGTCTTCAATAAAATCACCCAGACTTGAATCTTCTTCATCTCCAATGGGGGTTTCAAGGGATATAGGCTCCTTGGCAATCCTGAGTACCTTTTTCACCTTTTCCAATGGATAATCCATCCTTTCTGCTATCTCTTCAGGAAGTGGTTCTCTTCCAAGCTCCTGCACAAGGTATCTGGATGTCCTGATAAGCTTATTTATGGTCTCTATCATGTGGACAGGTATCCTAATTGTCCTGGCCTGGTCAGCAATGGCCCTGGTTATTGCCTGTCTTATCCACCATGTGGCGTAAGTGGAAAATTTGTATCCCCGCTGGTATTCAAATTTATCCACAGCCTTCATAAGACCAATGTTTCCTTCCTGAATTAAATCCAGAAACTGAAGTCCTCTGTTTGTGTATTTTTTTTGCAATACTCACAACCAAACGTAAATTTGCCCTGATAAGTTCTTGTTTGGCCTTTATGGCATATTCATTCCCATACTTCATTCTCCAGAGAATATCCTCTAACTCATTGATGTCATGACAACAATTCTCTTCCAGCCTCTTTAAGATCTCTACCTTTGCAGTGAGCATTTCTTTAAAAGAAAAGAGCTCTTCCACAGTCATATTGAGCTCTTCAGCCGCAACTATTGGTTTTATTTCCCGCTTATCCAGTCTTGAAAACAGTTCCTCAATCTCTGCCTGGGTCTTACCAACTGATATGATATAGGCAGAATAATCCCTCCTGCAGTTATTCATCTGCCTAACATAGTCTTCAATATGCTCAATGACTTCATCAACTAGTTTTTTTCTCAAGTTTTATTGCCCTAAGCCTATCTACTATCTCCATCTTTAAGTCTAAAAATCTGTCGGCCAGGGCCCGGGTCCTCTTATTTATTGTGCAAAGATCATTTAGCTTCTTATATAAGTGCTTCTTCTTTTTGTATATCTGTTTGATTTCCTCAAGAAGGGAAATAACCCTTTCCCTTTGGTTCATTTCCTCCTCAGTTGGATCGTCCTCTTCAATTGTCTTTACAACATCTTTTAATTTTATATGTCCCTTTTTTAATTCTTCCCCTACATTTATTAAATACTCTACTGCAACAGGAACTTCAGCAAAGGAATATAGGACCTCTAATTCCCCTTGTTCGATTTTTTTTGGCAATCCTAACTTCCCCTTCTCTATCCAATAGGGGCACAAGCCCCATCTCATGCAAATACATCCTCACAGGATCAGTGGACCTGGACGGCTCGCTTATATCTTTGTCCTCTTCTGCAGGGAACTGCTCGAAATCCAGTTCTATGTCCTTTACAATCTCTATCTTCTTATTGGTCTGCTCGTCTACTATGGAAATCTCAAGTTGTTCAAAAAGGTTAATTATTTCTTCAAACTGCTCTGGTTCATTTATATCAGAAGGAAGGGCGTCGTTTAATTCTTGAAAAGTCAAAAAACCTTTTTCCTTACCTTTGGAAATCAAGGCCTTAATGTGCTGAATTTCTTTAATGCTTTTCATTCTCCCCCCTTTTTATAATTCAAAGTTCAACGTTCAAAGTTCAAGGTTTATCAACATATTAGATATGTTCTTCGTACAAAACCTACAAAGCACTAACTTCTAGAACCTCAAGCCTCCCAATTTCCATACCTTAAACCTTGGACATTGAACTTTGAACACCAATTAACGCCTAATTTTTGGCTCCCTTTAAAAGTTCATTTATCTGAGAAAGATAATATTCTATTTTTTTCGTTATCTTTTTCCATTTGGGCACGCATTAGCTGCTCTCTACACTCCACAATTTTCTTTTCCCTTTGTTTTCTTTTCAAAAATCTCTTTAATTCTGACCAAAGCTTCTCAAAATCTTCATCCCTCTCTTTAAAAAACAGGGACTCAATGTAAAAGGACCGCTCTCTATCATCTAAATTATATAGGACTTCTTCAGGAGTATAGTAGTTTAGCTTTTCCCATAAAGTCTTTGAGAAATCATTCTTTAGATAATTACCAGCACCCAACTCTTTTAATTTCTCTAAATAATCTGGAAAGCAAATGGCAAACCGTAAAACCTCCACGTCTCCAACACATATGCTTGTCCTTTTCAAGAATTTGTCTGAACTAGCTGGAGCTTCTTTAATATTTCTCTTTAGTTCAACTTCAGGTATACCAAATTCCCTGGAGAGTTGAGGAAGATAAAAACCCAAAAGCGCAGGATCTTCAAAAGAGCTGACAAAGTCTCTACACCAACTAATAACTTCCCTTGGTGAATGTGTTAATTTAATCATCTTCGCACAAAAGGCAAGACCTTCATTTGCGCTTTTCAGTAATTTGTCAAGTCCATTATTCCCATATTTCTGGAGATATGTATCCACATCTTCACCCAGAGGCAATTCCACTACATCCACCTTTGTTCCATGGGCAAGAAACATCTGAGCACTTTTTAATGCTGCCTTCTCACCAGCCTCATCACCATCAAAAATAAGTATTGCCTTGTGACTCAGCCTGGATAATTTTTTTTACGTGAGATTCTGTTAGTGCAGTCCCTAAAACTCCACAGGAATTTTTATATCCATATTGGTGTAACCTGATTAAATCAATATATCCTTCGGTCAAGATAACACTTTTTTTTTAGGCTAATTTCCCTCCTGGCCTGATAAAGACCATATAAATTCTCCCCTTTTTTAAATACCTCATTCTCACTTGTATTTAGATATTTGGGCTCTCCATCTCCTATTATACGACCACCAAAACCTATGCATCTGCCAGAGACATCAAATATTGGAAGATAATCCTATCCCTGAATCGGTCATATATTCTATTCTTCTCATTTTTTTACAACAACCCCTGCCTCCACACAGGAAGTTATGGAATACCCTTTTTTTTATGAGATACCCTTTAAGGGCATCCCAAGAAGCTGGAGCATACCCTATTTTAA
The DNA here is from genome assembly GCA_001311565.1 of Desulfothermus okinawensis JCM 13304. Lineage (GTDB taxonomy): Bacteria > Desulfobacterota > Desulfovibrionia > Desulfovibrionales > Desulfothermaceae > Desulfothermus > Desulfothermus okinawensis. The sequence continues at coordinate 43,545 of BBBM01000015.1, read as the reverse complement.
ACTCTTTTATTAATTCTTCAGTTATATTTCTGTCCTTAAGATATTTAATGGCAAAATCGCTTTTTCTAAGAAATCTTCTAAAAAAAGTCCAAACAAACACTATTTATCTCAAACAGGATGTTTCTCTTTGAAGGAAGAATCCTATCTATTTTTTTTAAATCAACATCAACTCCAGCCTCTTTTGCCAGCTCCAATACACCGTCGTAAAAATCCAACCCATTTATATTGCAGTAAAAATCAATTATATCTCCAGAGGCATGACATCCAAAGCAGTGGTATAGGCCTAAATTTGGATCAATATAAAAGGAAGGTTTTGTCTCCTGATGAAATGGACAAGGTCCCCTAAACCTTGCCCCTACCCGCTGCAAGGGAACATATCTCTCAACCAAGGATAAAACATCTATTCGATCTTTTATTTCTTGGATGATTTCTTTGGAAATCATACTCAACACTAAAATCCAATTTTTTTAAATGATCGTGGGTAGTACCTCGTTTCTACCACTCCACCACATTCCCCTGCCTTACTCCCAATGCCCAAGCCACTACGTTCATGTTTTTTTAGATTTTATGTCCCATAATATAGTGAGTAGTGAATAGTGATTAGTGACAGGTTTGGGTCAATAATTGGTAGTGGTTAGAGGTGGACAGCCAGTTCACTAATCACCAATCACTATTCACTTTTTAACGAAGTTTAACAATTGTAACTCCATCTCCACCCCTATCTTCTGGGGCAAAATAAAAGGAATCAACATTTGGGAGTTCACGCAAAATTTCATGTACCCGGCCCCTTAGGATACCCTCTCCCCTACCATGTATGATTTCAACAGAACTGGCACCACGATATATGGCCCTGTCTAGAAATTGGAGGAGCTCTACCTCTGCTTCTTCTACCCTTTTACCTCTAATATCCAGGGATGAAAAGGACATTTTGTCTCTATCTAGTCTCACCATTACCTTTGGATCAGATCCCTTTTTCTCTCTTGATTCTATCAGGTGAACCTCATCTAATCTCACCCAGATACTCACTCCTGAAATATTCAATTTTATCCTGGCTTGTTTTATGTCTATTTGTTCCACCACCCCTTTTTTTTGACCATGGAATATATAAGAGCTCAGAGCCTAACTCCAATTTATTTATGTCTATGGATTCACTAGAACCCATCCTATCTTGATTTGAAACCTTTTTATGTATCTCTTTTTGCAACCTCTGTCTGTATTCCTGTAATTTTTTTTTGGGCAAGCTTTCTCTGAATCCTCTGCTCCCTATATGCTGTAATTATTTCCTTAACTCCACTACTTATTTCATTTATTAACTCATTTACCTTTTTTTTCAAATTTCTCCTTGAGTCTTTTTCTTTCTCTCTCAAGTTCTATCTCCTTTTGCCTTAAGTTTATGAGTTCCTTCTCCCTTTCAACAGCAAGGACATTTAATTTCTCAATAACAGAATTTGTCTTTTCATCATCAATAAGGAGATATTTTTTTGGCCCTCATTAAGATCTCTTGAGGCATACCAAATTCTTTTGCAACATCAAGGGCCTGGGAAGTCCCCACCTGATCATAAGCTATCTTGTACAGGGGCTTTTTGGTCTTGGGATCAAATAGAACTGTTGCTGCCCTCACTTTATCATTGTTTAATGCATATACTTTAAGGGATGGAAAATGTGTAACAGAAAAAAATCCATGCACCCCTCTCAAGCAAACAGTCCAAAACAGCCTGTGCCAGGGCAGAACCCTGTGAGGGATCTGTACCAGATCCAAACTCATCTAACAAAACCAAAGTGGATTTTCCCACCTTAGGCCAAATATCCCTAATTTTCTTAATCTGGGCAGTAAATGTGCTTAAATTCTCATGCAAGGACTGTTCATCTCCTAAAAAAACAAAGATATCTTCCCAAAAGGGAATACTACTACCATCCAAACATGGAACAGGAAGTCCACTATAGGCCATCAACGCACAAAGTCCCAGAGTCTTTAAGGATACAGTCTTCCCCCCAGAATTTCCACCAGTCAAGATAAGGGCCCTCTGGCTCTTTTCTAAAATTATATCCACCGGTTCAATCTTATCCCCATATTCAATAAATAATATTGGATGTCTTACATCCCTTAGAGAAACACTACCCTCATCTATGTTTATTATATTGCCCTTGATTTTCTCAGAAAATAAAATCTTCGCCCTTATTATATCCACATCAACCATCAACTCATATAGAGTTAAAACTTTATCTATATCCCCAGTTAAAAGAGAGGTTAAATATTTTAGAACCCTATTTATTTCTTCCCTCTCTAATTTTCTAAGTTCTTGTAATTTATTATTTAAATCTATTAAAAACAGCGGCTCAAAGTAGCATGTCTCACCACTTTGAGAATAGTCGTGGACAATTCCCTTAATCCTACCCTTAAAATTTGATTTCAAGGCAATTACATACCTGTCTGAAGAAATGGTAAGATATTCATCCTGGAGCATCTGAGATATATTTTGATCAGCAATAAATTCATTTATTTTTTTTGTACACTGCCTTTGAATCTTTCTTATCTCCCCCTTATTGATGCAAGATTCGGGCTGGCATGGTCTTTTATGTGGCCATTTTGATCAAAACACCTCCTTAATGCCTGAAAAAGTTTTTCAGGCCAGGGTAAAGTAGACAAAGAAACAAACAAAACTGACAGGGATTCTTGATCCAACTCTTTAACCAAGTCCTTTAACTTGCTCGCCTTGTCCAAAAAAACAGAAATAGCCCAAAAGCCATCTTCATCTAATACTTTACCAGAATTTATGTGGGAAAATATTCCATCCAGAGGGGGAAAATCCAGAGGGAGTCCTTTAAACTCATCCTTATACTCAAAGGCCTTTTTTTAAAGCAGCAAGTTCTTTTTTTTACATATGTCTCATCTATACCAGGCCTGATATTTAAGGCCTTTTTTTTTACCACTTTCTGAGACACAAAAATCTGAAATAAAATTTAAGACATTGTGATATTCCAATAAATCAAGGGTATTTTTTTCCATGGGCAATCCACTTTTTGGACCCACCCGCTAACACCTCTCAAGACTATGGTTTTGCCCTTATATCCTCCACACTTTACTTTTTATCAATACCTTGAGGTGCTGTGGGCAGGTTTATATATTTAGCTAGGAACAGTTAAATTATTATGGAAGGAAATCAAAAAAAGGAAACACCCCCTATAAAGGGGCGTTTCCCCAGACTTTTTCCAGAAAAAAACTAAATCAAACCTGCTTTTCTTAGCTTTTTCATAAGCCTTTTTCTAGCAGCAGCCTCTTTCTTTTTCTTCTTTACACTGGGTTTCTCATAATGCTGCCTCTTTTTCAACTCTGAGAGGATCCCTGCCTTTTCGCACTGCTTTTTAAACTTCTTTACGGCAATCTCAAAATTATCGCCATCTTGTAAAAAAAACTCCTGGCACTAAGCTCACCCCCTTTCTAGATAAGTAAAACACTAAGAATCAAACTTTAAAAAAAATCCTTTTTAATGGCAAGAAAAAAAAGGAGGTGTAAATACATATCCACCTCCTTTTCTAGGCTTTTACAAATAGAGTAACTGATTATTTTACTAGCCAAACTCTGAACTCAGCTTAATCAATTTGGCTTTTTTTCTTTAAATACCTCTATTAGAGATTTAAAAACTACCAGTCCCACTCCAGAGCCAATAACCATAAGTATAATGTAAACTATCCCAAAGAATATTGCATGATCAGGTCTCCACCAGGGCAAGTCCTGGGGCAACATTGAATGGATTGTTTCGCCAGGAAGCATATTTTTCCCCTTGAGTTATTGTTTAACAGCTTCTTTTAAGAGTTTTCCTGGTTTAAACTTAACCACTTTAGCTGCAGGAATAATCATTTCCTCACCGGTCTGAGGATTTCTACCCTTTCTTTCTTTTCTCTGAACCACCTCAAAGGTACCAAATCCTGTGATTGTGAGTTTTTGATCATTTTGTAAGATCTCTTTGATGGCATCAAGGCAAGCTGCTACAGCTTTCTCTGCCTCTGTTTTTTTTCATTTCTGCCAGTTCTGCAACCTTTGCAATAAGATCTGCCTTTGTCATTATATCTTCCTCCTTTGATTTTTGGGGCCTTTATGTTTTTTTATTCAGCCTACTAAAACTTTAATCCAGATTTGTTTCAAGTAACTAACGTCTAATAGATAGGAAATCTAATATTAAATAAAAAGCTCTGTCAAGCTATTATCCCTCAATTCACAAGCAAAAAAACTCTCCTGCTCAAAAAAATGACCTGGGAAATTTCAATATAATCTTCTACACTTAACATGTTAGGACGCATATGTCCCCTGAGGCCTCTTTTTTTTCAAAAAGAGCCTTCAACTCCCACCCCCAATAGCCTTTAAGGAGATTCTTGATTTGCTTACGGGGACTATTAAAGCATATTTTCAAAGTGCTTGATAGCCTTTTTTTTTAAGTAGTTGTCTAGAAAAATCTTCTTTGGCTTAAGAGAAATTACCTGGGACATTACCTTTGGCCGTGGATAAAAACAATTTGGATTTATTAAAAATTCTAATTTCACATCACAAAAGGTCTGCACCCAAACAGATATAGGACCATATTTTTTTTCACCTACCCTTGATCCTATTTTTTTTCAGCCACCTCCCTTTGCACAGTAAACACCATAATATCTATGTCCGTTAACTGAGAAGTTAGATCCCATATAAGTGTTGTGGAAATATTGTACGGCAGGTTTCCAACAACCTTGTTAAATTTCCCATTTATCCTTGACCAGGGGACATAAAGGGCGTCTGTCAGTATCACTTCCACATTCAAATTCTTTTTTTATGAAAAAGGCAAGTTCCCTGTCTTTTTCCACGGTCAGGAGAGTATCACACCTATTAGCAAGATATCCGGTTAATGCCCCTTGCCCTGGTCCAATTTCAATTATCTTGTCATTATCTGTTGGAGATATTATCTTAACTATCTTTTTTTAAGATATTGTGATCTATTAAAAAAATTCTGACCTAAGCTCTTTTTGGGAAAAAAACATATAATAGTTACCATATATAGTGATTAGTAACAGGTTTTAGTTAATAACTGGTAATGGTTGGTGGTGGGTAACTACTTTACTACTTCTCCACTATACCACTATACTACTCCACCACTATAAACAGATCCACATCTAATCAAGCACATCAAACTTCTCAAATTTCATTATAAAACTTGCCCTACCCTGGGTAGCAGATCTAAGGTCAGTTGAAAATCCAAAGAGTTTTCTCAAAGGCGCCAGGGCCTGGACCACTTTATCTGTGCCCCTCTCAAACATATTTTCAATCTTTCCACCTTTTATCCCAATTAGGGAAATAACGTCGCCAACAAACTCTTCTGGAACATATATTTCCACGGCCATAATGGGTTCCATCAACACAGGTCCAGCACTCTCAAGGGCCTTTTTTTAGACCACTTGCTGCAGCCATGTGATATCCAACCTCTGAGGACTCTTCCCTTAAATTACCCATGCCCAATATTGATACCTTAACCCCCTGAAGGACTTCCCTTTAATACTCCGCTCTGCAGGCCATCTCTTATAGCTGTTTCTGTTGCTATAACAAATCTGTCTGGATAGGTGGAAGTATCCACCTCAAATATAACTTTGTTATCTCCATGCCTGTCTATTGGCTCTACCTTTAGTTCCACATACCCATAGTGCATATTTTCTCCAAGTTCTCTAAAAAAATTCCTCTTTGACTTTGGCTGTCCTGGAGATTGTCTCACGATACACAACTTGAGGCGTCCCTGCCCTGAACTCCACTTTGTATTCCCTCTTTAGCCTTTCCTGAATCACCTCTAAGTGTAATTCTCCCATACCTGATAGGATGATCTGGCCAGTCTCCTCATCTACTTTCATAAAAAGAGTGGGGTCTTCTTTTAAAAGTTTATTCAAGGCATCTATTAATCTTTCCCCCTCAGCACTATTTTTGGGTTCAAGGGCAATAGAGATAACTGACTGGTAATCGCTTATCTTCTCCAAAATTATTTTGTTATCTTCAAAGCAAAGGGAGTCTCCTGTCCTAACGTCTTTTAGTCCAGCTCCACCAACAATTTCACCTGCCCTTGCCATATCAATCCGCTCTTTTCTATCTGCGTGAAGGGTAAAAAGCCTGGCTATTCTTAAAGTTTTTCCCTGAGTTGCATTATACACTATATCTCCAGCCTTCACAGTCCCAGAATAGACCCTAAATAGAGAAAGCTGCCTGCCTGACTCCATGGTAATTTTAAACACAAGGCTGAAAATGGAGCAGTGGAAGATATGGGAAATACCTTTTTCTTTTTTTGTATCAGGATCAATTCCCTCTAATTGCTTTACCTCCACAGGTGATGGCAAATAGTCACAAATACCATCTAAAACTGGCTGTACCCCTATCTTTTTTAAGGCTGATCCAACAAAAACTGGAGTTAGTTTTAGCTCTATGGTTCCTTTTTTTAAGTGCATCTTTTATTTCTTGTATGGTTATTTCTTCTTCACCTAAATATTTTTCCAATAACCCTTCATCTATTTCTGACACGCTCTCAACTAGTTTATCTCGCCAAATCTGGGCCTTTTCAAGCTGTTCATTGGTAAGGTCCTTTTTTTTCAAAGACCTCACCTTCTGTATTGGGATCAAAGCATAAAAATTTCATCTCTATGAGATCTATAATGCCCTCAAAATCCTGACCTGCACCCCAGGGAATTTGGACAGGCACTGGATTAGCCCCTAATTTTTTTCTTCATCTCATGGAGCACATTCTCAAAATTTGCACCTATCCTATCCATTTTATTGATAAAGGCTATCTTGGGCACATGATATTTTTCAGATTGTTTCCAAACAGTTTCGCTCTGGGGCTCAACCCCGCCCACAGCACAAAAAAATACCAACTGCCCCGTCCAATACCCTTAAGGCCCTCTCAACTTCTATTGTAAAGTCCACATGACCAGGGGTATCTATTATATTTATCTGTTTGTTTTGCCAATGACAGGAGGTACACGCTGATGTTATGGTGATTCCACGCTCCTGTTCCTCAGGCATATAATCCATGGTGGCAGTGCCCTCATGGACTTCACCCATCCTGTGTATCCTTTTGGTGTAATACAAAATCCGCTCAGTTAAGGTGGTCTTTCCTGCATCAATATGGGCAATAATTCCTATATTTCTTATAAAATTTAAATATTTATCAGATCCCTTTGTCTTCTTAGACATAAAACACCCCTCATCAAGATTCAACGTTCAACGTTCAAGGTTCAAAGTTCAAAGTTCAAAATTTCAGGTATTCTTCTCCCTTCACCCTTCTGCCTTCACCTTTCACTAATTACTAATCACTATATTCAAGGTTCAATGCTTGTTGGCCTTATAGAGTTAAGTGTTTAGCGCCAAACGTCAAGATATAATGGCAAAGTTCCGTATTATTGTGTAGTAGTAAAGGGGTGGAGTGGTATAGTAACAAATAAAAGAACATTAACGTCTATCTATCAGGAAATGTCAGGACTCCATTTTAGCTATATATTTTAACATCTGTCCAACTACTATTGAGATAACCTCCCGTGGCAAAAATTCCGTCTCCATCTTTGACATTAGCAGATTTGTTACATCCTCTGTGGCAGCAGAAATATCACCATGCCTTTTGTATGTATCTTCCAAGATCTTTCTTGTTAGTTTTGCTGATTCAATGGATTTTTCCATAAATTTTTTTTGCATCTTCTCCCACCATTGCCCCAAAGTGTTCTGCCAGATGGACATTGACATCTAATTTGCTCATCCTATTTAAGCTATCAAGATATTTATCAAAATTGGAATTGGCTGCAGTAAATACATCGTCTCCCATGGGAATGCCACCTGCATCAGAAGCAAACAGGGCCTTTAAATTGGGTTCATAAAGGGCAATGGAGCAAGAAGAATGTCCTGGAACTTCCAACACCTGGAGGCTAAAGTTTCCCACCTTGATTATGTCACCATCAGAGACTACCTTTTCAACTTCCAGGGCAGGAAAATCCAGCCCAAGCTCCTTTGCCTTTTGCTTCATATTTTGTTTTTCCAAGATAATATCATTCATAAACTGTATAGAGGAAATAACCTTTTCCTTTGAAAGTAGATCCTTTGCCCTTTTTGACCCATAAACCTCAATCCATGGCCACTTTTCCTTTAAGTATGGCAAAATACCAATGTGATCAAAATGGGAGTGGAGGATCACTGCTTTTTTGATCTTTTTGGGATCAACATCAAATTTTTCTATCTGTGAAACCACATCCGGGGCTATGTATATCATCCACCCCCTAAAATAGCTGCCTCATTATCTCCGTCCAATAAATACACATTGGATTCTGGCCTGCCTAATAGATAAATACCATCAATAACCTTTCCTGGTTCCACCATCCTCATAACTCTCCCCCTTAATTTTGTTTTTGCGCAAGATAAGCTGCGCCAATGGCCCCATTTAATTGTGCATATGGCTAATGATTAAATCCTGTCCCACTTTTTCAGAAAGTTCCTTAACCAACCCTTTATTTTTGGCAACACCACCTGTTAGCATAATTGGAGGTCTAATATCAAGCCTGCTTGCCATTGAATATACCCTGGAGGCAATTGATCTGTGGATACCAGCAATTATATCTTCCCGGGATTTTCCCTGAGATATCATTGAAATGACTTCTGATTCAGCAAACACAGTACATAGACTACTGATTTTCACTGGATCCTTTGCCTCCATTGATAATTTCCCAAACTGATCTAAATCCACCTCCATGGCCCTTGCCATTACCTCCAAAAACCTTCCAGTTCCTGCAGCACACTTATCATTCATGACAAAGTCAAGTACCCGCCCATTTTTATCCAGGGATATTGCCTTTGAGTCCTGGCCACCAATATCAATTACTGTCCTAACATTTGGTTGTAGAAAGTGGGCGCCAGCGCCATGGCAGGTGATTTCTGTTATCTTTTTATTTGCAATATCCACACTTTCTCTGCCGTATCCAGTTGAAATTATTCTGTCTATTTTATCCCTAGAAATACCTGCTTTTTCCACTGCGTTGTACAAAATCTTTTTCCATGCCTCTTTTACATTGTATCCAGTAAAATCTATGGCAGTTGCAATAATCTCCCCGTCTTTTAATATTGCACATTTAACAGTAGTAGAGCCAATATCTATACCTGCAGTGATCATGCGAAAACCTCCAAAAAAAAAATGTTCAAGTTCAATGTTTAAAGTCTTTTGTGAATCAAAAATAACCACTTTATAATAATCAAAACAGATTTTCACCAGATTCATTGTTCCCATTTAATTCTAACTTATGAATTCTCAATTAACTCCCAAGTATTTCACAAAACGCATCTATCCTGCTTTCAATCTGTGCATCTGAAAAGGATCTTTGGTCCAGCATGTCTGCTTCTATTATTAAGATTGGCAGTCCAGTCTTCTCCCTTACTATCCTCTGAATATCGTACTGCCCAAAGGAGTATGGCTTGCAACTCCTGTTTGAATGCATAACAAGACCGTGGACTCTGTATTTATCTATCATTTTTATTACCTCCTCAGCCATGATATCAATTCCCTGGTTAAGGTAAATCCTGATGTATGCAGTTGCAATTGAGCCTAAAAAAATCATCTTCATCAATGTATTTAAGGGAGCTACACCAGGCAGATGTATATGTGTCAGCTACCAAACATACATCCCTTTCAGCAAATTTTTCAGAAAGCCATTTTGTCTTGTACCAGATTGGCAAATTATCCCAGAGGATTCTATATTTTTCCCCTGGAACAGCGCATATTCCATTTTTTACCCTATCTTCCATTTCATCCAGTAATTCTCTATAATAATTAACGCAGACATCAGTTCCCCTTAAAGTAACAATTAGAGCCAGGTGGAAAAATGCATCAAAGGCACTCATTGGTGCTGGAGAATGTACTGTTGTATCCAAAATTTTTTTGCCACAGCCTTTGTGCTTCTATTGATAATCTGCCCACTTTTTCCAGTGTATCAAAATCCATCTTTTTCCCACATACATTCTCTAAAAATAAAAAAAAGCTCATCAAATTGTTTCTGGACATATTCCTTTATTTCTTCAGTAAAGTCCTTGTGACACATTGGAGTATCCAGAATAAACAAAGGCACATCAAAATACCTTGCCTGTATTTCATACCATTTTACAACAGTAGAGCAGATATTGTTGCAGCAAATCAACATATCTGGCTGTGGCAGATGTCCAATTGGCCCTTTTTCTCCCCTGCTACATGCAATGTCTGCAGTTGCATAAGAGCAGAGATCACAGGAATATCCAAGGGATTCTGCAGAAGATACGAGCTTATCCCCCATTTTTGATGCACCAATCATTGCCCCGTGATTTTCTGGATATATGGGAATCACATCCATAGCGATTAAGGGTTCAACAGGACCACCACTGGTTATCCATGCAACCTTTTTGCCTCTGTTCTTTGCATCAAAGGCCTCTAAGAAATAATTTGTCATTATTTCTTTCATCTTTGACTTCATCTTAATTGGCTCTTTTCTATATTGTATATCCATAACAATCTCCCCTTATATGGTTTCTAAAAATGCTTCTATTCTGGTCTTCTCAGGTCCTTTTATTTGATTTTTTTCATTGGTCTCCAGAAGAAGTATAAGGTATGTTGATCTCTTTTTCATATCTGGAAAATCAAACAAATGGGGATCACAAAATTTTGGAACCATAAATATTATGCCCTGTGCATTGTATTTTCCTATGAGCTCTTTTAGATATGAAAACCTTGCAAAAGGTCCCATATATTTTGCTGCACATATTGGCCTTTTTAACAGACTATGAGAAATGGCACTAATCCAGTTCCCCTTTAATTCAACCTGTCGTTGATATGGTCTTATGCCAGAACAAAGATCATCATAAACAACCTTTGCACCTGCATTGTCCAAAATCTCATATATCCCAGAAAAACAGCATATGCTTCCAGTTAAGATTATCCTTTTTTTATTTGAGGTTGAAAGACTTAAGTCCTTCAACATATTTAAGAGGTTACCTATCTTTTTTTGCAAAGTCTTCTCTATCCATAACATATGATGCAAACAATATATTGTGAATATCTTTATTTGTAACATCATCTATTGACTTAAAAAGGTCTGTTAGCTCTAAAATGGTTGTTCTGATCTTCTCAAAAAGTTCTAATGTCAAAGACATCTTATGGCTATACTCTGTAATATCTTTTCTCTCTCCCTGAAAATCAGGAGATATCTCCTCCATAAATCTCACAAGATTGATAATCTGGTCCTCCATGTATTTTTTTTGATGCACTTGAGTCCAACCTTGCTGGTACCATAAAATCAAAATGCGTAAGATCTGTATTTAATCTCACTATGTCTGATATTCTCTGCATGGTGTCACATGTGTTTGAAAAAACCACATGGGCGGCAGGTAATTTTCTTGACAGAATGTCTTCTAATATTGCCTTTCCTGCAGGGCAACAATATGGTTGCAGATGAGAATTTGAGAGTTCCTGGGTTTCAGATATGCCTAAAATCCTGACAGGATGGAACCCAAATGCCCATATGACCTCTTCTGGCACATAAGAGCAGGTATAGAGCACAATATTTTTCCCTTGTTCATCCAGTGTCTTTAAATAAGAAACTGGATCTTTTGCTATTTCTTCAAATTCTCTTAAAATAGATCTTATCTCCATGACTTTCTCCCTAGATAATATCTAATGTTATAAGTTTTATTTTATTTAAAAGAACTAGTTACACTAAACCAGGTTCTTTAACAAGTTTTTCATTTTTTTCCACATGAGACCCTGGCCAATAAATTTTATTGCACCTTGGACAGACTGAAAATTCATTGAAATACTTTTTTTTGTTTTTGGTTCCAATCTATGAATTATTTTGTCCTTATCCACGGAAATTAATTTTTCGTTGCAAATAAGACACCTTGAAAAAGGGCTATAATTTAAATCAAGATTAAAAAAATTTTATCACCTCTCTTAATTGATCTTCAGGTAAACTGGCCTGAATATATTTTCCCCATAGTATTTTTTTTTCGCTTAAGTAGCTGAAGGTCCTTGGATAACACTATTCTTTTTTTGGGTATATGCTATTTCAGCTATTTTTTTCATCAGAGACTTGCCAATCAAAAAAAACAGTCATATCCAAACATCCTCAAAAACCTAGCAAGCTTTCCAACGTTTGCGTCAACCAAAAATTTTAGCTCTTCTATTGGCTCTTGAAATAAATAATTATCCCTTTCAATGGGTATCTTGTGAGGATATACGTGGATATGTTCTTGATTTTTAGGAATGTGGGAAAAATCTATTCTTCCATTTTCACACTTAATTAGGCCTATTTCTGTATGCGGGATGCCAAGGGCCTCGATTATGTCTTTTATTGAGGCCCGTCTATTAAGTGGATAGGCTATCTTTTTTTTCATCTTCATTAGAATCTAGGATATATTTTTTTACTACATCTAAGGCCATTTTTAAGCCATCCCAAAAAAACTTATATAAAGAATAGGCTCATGGACAACCATTTTGACTTTTTAAATCCTGTTCCCTTTGTTTTACTTCATCCCAGAGTTTGTCCTTTTCCTTTTGGGAAAGTTTCTCAAATTCAAGGCCCTTATCCTTTGCCAGAGAAATCATTTTATAAAATCGATCAAGGAACTTACAAATGGACCTCTGAAGAGCAGCATTTGCCTTTATCCTGTTTCTTCGTCCATATTCCACCAGGGAAAACAATAGGTCTCCAAATTCCTCCTCCATTTCTTGCTGGTCTTTTTTTTTCCTTTGCATGGAGAAACTCCTCGAGCTCTCTTAACAGGCTATCTTTTTGATCTCTATCTGTAAGCCAGGTAAATCCCATTTTCTCTGCCTTGGAATGGATTCTATACGCCCTGATTAACGGAGGTAGAGATTTTGGTATGGAATCCATTGGATTTTTATCCCTGTGATTTTTTTCTTTTTGTTTTATCTTTTCCCAATTTCTTAAGATCTCTTCCTCTGATGAAATTCTTATGTCCCCGAAAACATGGGGATGTCTGTTTTTCATCTTTTGTACATTTTTAAAAAACACCTTATTTACATCAATACCAAAGTCCCTGTTTAAAAGGTAAGTTATAAAAAAACAATAAAAAAATAGACATCTCCGAGTTCTTCTTCAATCTCTAGGATATCTTTTTTTTCTTATTGCCTCAACCAGCTCAAAGACCTCTTCAATCAAATATTCACACAGAGAATCAGGTGTCTGTTTTTTTGTCCCATGGACACCCATTGGGCCTAAAAGCAGATATAACATGAAATACCTCTTTTGGATCGAACTCCATAACTAAAAGACCTCCACTATACAATTTAAACATCAATTGATGTGATCAATTATCAGAGATGTTTTCAAAAGGAAATAATAAATTTTTAGGCAGGTTAATAAAGACCTTAATGATCAAAGAAAATTATCTAAATGAGATCGTCATGTTAAGTAAGAAATCTCAGTATATTTTTGCAGAAATTCTGAGACATGCATAACTGGAGTAAAAATTCCCCTTTTCTTGAGTCCTCCTTCAATTTGCAACACACAACCAGGACAATCTGTCAAAACAATATCAGCATTTGTGGCCAGGATGTTTTCTATTTTATTATCAAGTATCCTTTTTGATATCTCTGGAAAATCAAAGGAAAAAGAGCCACCAAAGCCACAACATTTGTCACTGTCTTTAAGTGGCACAAAAAAAGTCCCCTAAAATATCCTTTAGAAACCCTTCAGTTGAAAAGCAAAGTCCTCTTTCTTGATGACAAGGGGTGTGGTAGGTTACTTTGTAATCCTGGTTGTATTTTATTTGTACACCTCTTTCATACAAAAATTGCGATAAAGACTTAATCTTTGAGCCAAGTTCAACACTTTTTTTTATAATCTCTCGGGGAACTAATGGTGTATTTATGGAACTCTTCCTTTATTGTAGAGCCGCAGGTTGGACAAAGAACAATCACATTTTGATCTATACTTTCATCAAAAAAAAGTTAAATTTTTAAAAATCGTATTTTTGCCAACAGTCCCAAGTCCTGAATGAAGAGATGGAAGTCCACAACATACCATTTTTTTTTGGTATATTTACTTTAACATCTATTTTGTCTAAAACTTTTAAAAGATATACACCCATATAGGGATAAAAATATTCTATTGCACATCCTGGATAAAAAATAATATTATCTTTATACTTTTTACCTGTGTCTTTATAATATCCTCTATATAAATTTGTAAATGACTTTGGAGCAATGGCAGGAAGCACTCTGAAATCTTTACTTTTAGGCAAAAATAAAACTTTTTGTATTTTATTATCCTCTACAATTGGCTTTTGTAGATGTCTTCCAATAGTTGCAAGAGAAGAAAAAAATAAATGATTTGGACATTACCTGGGAATATAAAATTTTTTTTATAAGCAGGAATAGAATATTTTTCAGAAATTGTAGAATTAATGTCAAATATTATAGATTGAAGATTTATACCTGCAGGACAGTTTACTGAGCATGTCTTACATCCAATACACATCTTCATAAGTTCATTTGCAATCTTTTCATCTTCATAAAAGCAAGTCAAAATAAGTCCTATTGCACCCACATATGTAGAACCAAATACATGTCCTCCTACAATTTCATATACTGGACAAACATTTGCGCAGCTACCGCATCTAATACACTTTAGGGCCTCTTTTAGGGCTGGGTTTTTCAAAATAGGAAGCCTGCCATTATCTAAAAATACAAAATGGACCTCTTTATTATTTAACGACGGATATGTACCTGAAATCCAGGTAACATACGTGCTAATTATCTGACCTGTTGCACTCTTTGGAAGGGCCCTTAAAATCTTTAGGGCATCATTAAAATTTCTCACGAGTTTTTCATATCCCAAAAGGACTATATGTACATCAGGAATAGTGGTTGTAAGTCTTGCATTACCCTCGTTGGTCACAATAGCAATGGTCCCGGTTTCAGCTATGGCTAAATTAGCACCAGTTATACCAACTTTGGCCTTAAAAAAAGTATTCTCTCAAGGTATATCTTGCAATCTTAACCATATTTTCAATATTATTTTCATCAACTTGTTCACCTTTTAATTCTTCAAGTAATCTAGCTACTTCCTGTCTGCTTTTATGAATTGCAGGCATAACCATATGAGACGGTCTCTCTCCTGCAAGCTGCAAAATCCACTCACCAAGATCAGTTTCAATAGGTGTTATTCCATTATTTTCTAAAAATCTATTTAGCCCTATTTCTTCAGATGTCATAGACTTTGATTTTACAATTAAATTTGCACTATGTTTTTTTACATACATCTAAAATATATTCATTTGCATCTTTTGCATCTTTTGCTGCATAGACAAAACAACCCTTACTTTGGACATTTCGCTTGAATTGTTCATACAGCGAAATAACTTCATTGTATGAATAATCTTTGAGTTTATTTATCTGTTTTCTGATATCATCAAAATTATGGCCTTCATAGGCCTTTGTTTTTGCAATCTTGTAATTTTCCACAAAGGATTTTAAATTTTTATACAAGACCTTATTGGATATGGCCCTTCTAATTTTCTGTTTAACCATGGGATAAGCTCCTATTTATCCTGAATAATAAAAATATTTACCTCACACGGCCCATGAACACCAATTGTGAGCACTCTCTCAATATCCGCTGTCCTGCTTGCCCCAGTTATAAAGGCTATGTAACTATTCTTTTTGGTAAGCTCCTTTAAAAATCCTTCAACGTCTTCTAAGCGCTCCATTATCTTTGACTTAAAAACAACTATATCCAGCTTTTCAGCAAGACACGTAGCCTTTCTAATCTCTAAATCTAAAGAGTTGATCACAACAGAGCCTGTCTCAGCTATTCCATAATTGGCCTCTATCAGAGCACAAGAAATCCCCTCCTTTCCCATATCACATCTCTTGAACTGAGAAAACGAGGGCAAGTACACAAAATCATAATCTTTTTTTTAAATCTTTTTCCCTGAGCTCATCTTCCTTTACCAAATAATTTTTACTCCCAACTGCCTTTGACTGACAAATAAATTTTTCAATCATAAAAAAAATCCCCGCATATAAATAATTGGTAATACCAATATATCGATGTTTATATTTTTGTCAATAGGCATATTACATATAATAAATCCAGTTATTATTTTTTAAAAAAACAGGTTAACAAAAAAATGGATTTATTGTTAAATGGCTTTACCAATTTATAATCATTTTTTTAGAAGCTATACCGTATTTATTTAAATAATCAGGTTTTAATTTGGTCTGTCCATTTAATAACAACTAAAAAGGAGGGTTTGTTATGAGGATGTTTTCAAAGGTTTTAAGTGTGACTGTTTTATTTATTTTTTTTAAGTGTTACAACCTTTGCAAAGACCTATCACTGGAAGTTGGTAACCACATGGCCCACAGGTATTCCCTGGCATCAAACAGTTCTTCATTTTGCAAAGACAGTGGAAAAACTCTCAAACGGTCAATTAAAGATCAAAGTATTTCCCGCAGGTTCAATTGTCCCTGCATTCCAGGTATTTGATGCTGTTAGAAACGGGGTAGCTGAAATGGGGCATGACTGGCCTGGCTACTGGAAGGGTAAAGACCAGGCATTTGTAGCATTTGCATCTGTTCCTTTTGGCATGAATAACGTGGAGTATTCAATCTGGCTCATGTCTGGAGATGGGATGAAACTGGCTAAAGAACTTTATGGTAAATATGGACTTATCCCTTTAATGGGAGGAAATTCTGGCCAGGAAATGGGATTTTTTACCAAAAAACCAGTCACAGAGGTATCTCAATTAAAAGGTATGAAAGTTAGAACAGTGGGGTGGGCAGCAGACATATTAAAGGACATGGGAGTATCTGTAACTCCACTACCCGGGGGCGAGATATATTTGGCCTTTGAAAGGGGAGTCCTAGATTCAGCAGAATTTTCCACCCCATATATTACCTTTCCCATGGGTTTTCAGGACATAGCCAAGAACGTAATGGTTCCAGGTTGGCACCAAACTGCTGTTCAGCTCATGTTTGAAGTCAACAAAAAAAGCTTACGACAGACTGCCAGATCACCTAAAGTATGTATTGCAGATAGCGTCTAGAGAACTACAGCTATGGGATTTAACAACAAGCGAATATAACAATGCCCTTGCAATTGAAAAATATCAAAAACAGGGGGTAAAATTTAATAAATTATCAGACAAATCTCTCAATGAGCTGAGAAAAACAACAAAAAAAATATCTAGACAAACTTAGGAAACAAAATCCTTTTTTTGGACAAAGTACTAACATCTCAGGAAAATTTTATAAAGCACTATTCAAAATGGAAAGACTTAAGAAGTGGAGTATCTGCTTATCCCTATGAAGAATATATAAAGGGAAAACACTATGAATAATCTTATGAACAGGTAAAAAAAGGGGAGAGATAGTATCTCCCCCTTTTTTACAGGAGGTTATATGAAAAAAATAGCAAAAGCCATAGATTGGTTAAATGAAATTATTGGCAAAATAACCAGTTATATAGTGTATGTTTTACTTTTTGTAGTTGTATATGAAGTGGTAAGGAGAAAGGTCTTCAATAGTCCTACAATGTGGGGATTTGAATTCAGCTATATGCTCTATGCTGTTATGTTTCTAATGGGTTTTGGATATACATTAAAACACAAAATGCATATTGGAATAGATGTATTTTATTCTAGATTTAGTACCAGAGTACAGGGTATTTTAGATTTAATAACATTTTTTTATATTTTTCATTCCATTTACACTCATTGCCATTAAATCGTCCTGGATATTCATGTTGCAATCATGGCAAGGTATGGAGCATAGCCAGTCTCCTTGGGCTCCTCCAATTTATCCCTTTAAAACATTTATGCCCATTGCCTTTTTCCTCTTATTTCTACAGGGAATATCTGAAGCTATTAAATCCTATTATAAAATCAAAGGAGAAGAGATATAATGGATCCAGAAATTCTGTCTATTGCAATGTTTGTGCTTTTATTATTTGCCGTGTTTTTAGGTCATCCCCTTGGAATTACCCTTGGCGCACTGGGGATCATTTTTGGCATCTTAGGATATGGTCCTGGTGCCTTTTTTATCCTTGCAAACAAGACCTACGGCCTTATGACCAACTATGTACTTGTTGCAATACCGCTATTTATTTTAATGGCGCAATTTTTAGATAAATCTGGCGTAGCAGAAGATTTATATGAAACCATGTACATTGTGCTAGGTCCAATTAGAGGAGGTCTTGCACTGGCAACTATAGTTGTTTGCACTGTTTTTGCTGCAACAACGGGCATTATTGGGGCATCAGTTGTTGCCATGGGCCTTCTGGCAGCCCCTGCCATGTTAAAAAAAAGGCTATTCTAAAGAACTGACCGCAGGGGTCATCACTGCTGGGGGTACCCTGGGAATATTAATTCCCCCGTCTATTATGCTGGTGGTATATGGAGGCTAATTGGCATGTCTGTTGGAAAACTCTTCATGGCAGCCTTCCTGCCAGGCCTTTTGCTTTCATCTCTGTATCTTATTTATACATGGATATACTGCACATTTATAAATCCAGATGCAGGGCCACCAATTCCAAAAGAAGAGAGGACACACACCTTAAATCAAAAAAATAATAATGACCTTTAAATCAATGATTCCCCCTCTATTTTTGATATTTGCAGTGCTTGGTAGTATTGCTGCAGGAATTGCAACCCCAACAGAGGCTGCTGGACTTGGATGTGTTGGAGCATTGATACTAGCAGCACTAAACAAAAGATTAAACCTTTCTATGTTGCAGGAAGCGGGATATTCCACTCTTAAAATCACTTGCATGGTGATGCTCATATTTGTTGGTGCTAACTTCTATACCTCTGTTTTTATGGGTCTGGGAGGAGGCGATGTTTTTACCAGCCTGATATTCGCTATAAGTTCCAATAAATGGGTTATCTTGAGCATAATGATGTTTATAATTTTTATTCTAGGGATGTTTGTAGATTGGTTGGGAATACTCCTTTTATGTGTGCCCATCTTTACTCCTCTTGCAGTTGACCAACTCCATTTTGACCCACTCTGGTTTGCAATGATTGTTTCCATTAACCTTCAAATGTCATTTCTAACTCCTCCTTTTGGATATGCACTCTTTTACTTAAAAGGTGTGGCCCCAGAAGGGATGACAATGGCTCATATATACAGAGGAATCATTCCATTTGTTGTTCTCCAGGCTATAGGGCTCGTCCTCTGCATTGCATTTCCCCAGATAATCACCTGGCTACCCTCTGTGGTATTTAAATAATCTGGAGATTTTTATGAACAAAAACCTAATAAAAAAAATTAAAAGAAATATTACCAAAAAAAAAATCAATTACTAAATAGTGAAGCCCAATGTGCTCTTTTTTTCATATGATGCTGCCTTCTGTAAAAAGTGCTTGCCGGATATAGTAGTGTTTCCTGAAAACAAGGAACAGTTAAAAGAAGTTGTTCACCTTATGTATGAAAATAATGTCCCCATAGTTACAAGAGGCGCTGGTACAAATTTAAGTGGAGGCACAGTCCCGCTAAAAGGTGGTTGCGTATTAGTCACCACTAAAATGAATAAGATCAAAGAGATTAACTCAAATGACCTATATGCTGTAGTTGAACCAGGAGTAATTACAAAGACATTGGCAGATGCTGCCCAAAAGCACGATTTATTTTATCCTCCAGATCCAGGGAGCATGAGTATATCCACTTTAGGTGGAAATGTTGCGGAAAATGCTGGAGGCCTTAGGGGCCTTAAATATGGAGTTACCAAAGACTATGTCATGGGTGTAAAATTTTTAGATAGTGAGGGGAATGAAATAATCGGTGGAGGAAAAACAGTAAAACTTGTTACTGGCTTCAATCTCCCAGGTCTCATGGTGGGATCAGAAGGCCTCCTTGGAATAATACATGAAATCACATTAAAACTTATTCCCAAACCAGAATATTCAAGGTCAATGCTGGTAAAATATAAGTCAATCCAGGATGCTTGTGAAACTGTATCTCATATTATAGCCTCTAAGATACTACCCTGCACATTGGAGCTAATGGACAATTTCACAATACAAGCAGTGGAAGAATATGAAAAAAATTGGTCTTCCAGTAGATGTGGATGCATTACTTTTGATAGAAGTAGATGGCCATAAGTTGGTTGTAGAAGATGAATTTAACAAAATAAAAGACGTGTGCAAAAAGCATAGGGGAGATATTTTTGAGGCCATAGATAAACAACAAAAAGAGAATATATGGACAGCTAGGAGAAATGCACTTTCTTGCCTTGCCAGGCTAAAACCCACCCTTATTTTAGAAGATGCAACAGTCCCCAGGAGTAAAATACCCAATCTAATGGAAGAAATTCAAAGTATTTCAAAAAAATACCAGATTACCATTGGAACTTTTGGACATGCTGGTGACGGTAATCTTCACCCTACTATTTTAACAGACAAAAGGGACAATGAAGAAATGTTAAGGGTTGAAAAGGCTATTGATGAAATTTTTGAAAAGGCATTAATGCTTGGGGGAACATTGAGTGGAGAACATGGAATAGGCATCTTAAAAGCAAAATACCTGGATAAGGAGATTGGGAGAGCTACACTAACTTACATGCAAAATTTAAAAAAAAGGAATAGATAGTAAAAATCTTCTAAATCCTCACAAAATGGGAATTATGTAATGAATATTACATTAATAGATGAGCTAAAAGAGTTAGAACAGCTAGTAATAAAATGCATGAAATGTGGAATGTGTCAGGCTGTATGTCCACTTTATAAGTGTAATTTTTTTTGAAGGTTCAGTTGCAAGGGGAAAAATCAGTTTAATTGAATCCTTATATTATGGGAATATTAAAGATGCAAAAAAACACCCTTAAAATACTTGATTACTGTATAGCGTGTGGCAGATGTGAAAAAAAATTGTCCCAGTGGAGTAAGTACAGTTGAGATCTTTTTAAGGGCAAAATCTATTTTGCGAAAAATACAAAAGTTGTCTATGTTCCAGAAGTCAATATTAAAATTATTGCTACTGCATCCACATTTAATAACTAAATTATCCCCTATACTACATTTTGCGTTTAAAATTGGGACAAAAGAAATTCAAAATGATATATACCAGGTAAACTTTAAATTATTTGGAGACAGATATACAAAAAGCATAAAAAAAACATTTTTTACAGAAAGTTATGGGGGAATAAATAAGGCAAAGAACGAAAAAAAATGGCCGTAATTTTTTTATCCAGGATGCGCTATTAATATGATCTTCACTGACTGGGGAGAAAAGATTATAAAATTATTAAACAAATTAGGAGTTACTGTAATTGTACCAGACATAAATTACTGTTGTGGCATTCCTGCTGCTACAATGGGAAATATCGATATCATGAAAAAATTACTAAACCAGAATTATACTTTTTTTTAAAAAACACAAAGTAAATTATGTAATAACAGCTTGTCCAACTTGCAATTATACACTAAGCGATCTAAATTCCGTAGTAGGATTAACTAAACCTGATGTAACATTTATTGATATATTAATTTTTTTTGAAAGAAGTATTGAATATAGATATCAATACCCAAATTCAGGAAAAAGCCAGCTTACATGTTCCATGTCATTATCAATCAAAGGATATTCCCAAAATGAAAAAAATTTGTCTCAAACATATCAAAGAACTTTATTGAACTCTCAAACCAGGATTGTTGTGGTTTTGGTGGTACATTTAATTTAAAAAAACTATCATGATTCTCTGTCATTATCCTTAAAAAAAAGTTCAGGAAATCAAAAAAAAAGGACATTAATCTATTGTTTACACCGTGTCCTGGCTGTGTTATGAATTTGACCAATGCAGTAATGCACGAAAAACTAAATTGTAGAGTAGCCCATCCCATAGAAATTCTTTACGAGGTAATAGGGGAAAATGTTTCAGAAGATAAAACCCAAAAGAATTAGTGATGAGATATTTGAGCAGATCAGGAAATTAATTGTTGAAGGTAAATTAAGGCCAGGGGATAAACTTCCTCCTGAGCGAGAATTAGCCACTCAAATGGGTGTTAGCAGACCAACCTTAAGGGAAGCCATAAACAAACTAGAAGCAAGGGGACTTTTGGAACAAAAGCAAGGTGGTGGGACCTTTGTAAAGTCCCTTGGAGATGAAACCCTTGATTTTGCATTTGAAGAATATGCCAATAAAAAAAGATGCAATAGTGGATTTAATGGAGGTTAGAAAAATCCTGGAGACCTGGGCAGCATATGCTGCTGCTGAGAGAATTACTAATGAGGAATTAAGACAACTGGAGCAATACTTAAAAGAAATGGAGGAGGCTTTAAAAGAAGGTCAAATAGGGTATGATTCTGATGCAGATTTCCACTCTACCATATCCTATGCAACTAAAAATATATTCTTAATACATATTATGAATACCATCTATCAATGGATAGAGAAGATCTCATACGAGGTTAGAAGTAGACTTTATAATAATTATTACAAACATGATCTTTTGTACAAACAACACAAAGCTATATATATAGCAATAAAAAAACAAAGATGCTCTAGAGGCCTACTCTGCAATGCTCACCCATATGAATTATGTTATGGATTCCGTAAAAAAAATAGTTGAAGATAAAAATCTTTAAGTACTATTATTTATTAAGCTCAGGGTGTCTTAATTTATACCATACAGACCCCTTCCACACCTTTTCCATCTCCTCTGTCTTGGACATGAACTTTCTTTTTACATCATCAGGGATTATGTAGATTATCTTTTCAGTTACCATGGATATATATGGAGAGAGCCGTGAAGTGGTGATCAATGAATTTTTGGGGCTCAGAGTAAGGGTAAGCATGAGGATTATAAGACTACACACCAAGGTCCCTTTAACAAATCCAAAAACACCTCCACCTAATCTGTCCAGCCACCCAAGGGATAAGGTCTTTAAAAGTTCCCTTATCATGGCGCCAAGGAGATATAGAATCAAAATAGACCCAATGAATAAGGATGCAAATGCAATAATATTTGCAACTTGAGGGTCTGAGACTATTTTAGTAATGTAATCAGTCAACCTGGTGTAAAAATTTATCGCTATTAAAAAAGAGCCAATTACCCCCACAATCCCTATTATTTCTTTAACTATTCCCCTGATAAAACCCCTGATTAATGTATAGGAGAGTATTATTATAAAAATAATATCCAATTTGTTCATGTGCTATTCCTCTCAAACTAAAAAATTTATTTTAAAAATTGAATCTCAAAAATCCTCATTTTTGTCAAATCTGCTGATTCCACTAACTCCAAAGTGTGTATGTGATCTGTGTATGTGTATGTAGTCCAAGGATGAAGGGACCCTTCTACCTTCATCCTTTTGCTAACAACTAACGACTAATAACTAAAGACTAATCACTATTCACTATCACTTAACTCATAACCCAATCAATAATCGGAGCTAAAGGAATAGGCAAATAAAAATATATTAAACTATCATATTTTCTACAATTTTTAAAAGTTCTCTTCCAAATAGAAAATCAAGCTCCCTGTTAGCACCTGTTTTTTTTCTGTTATATATCTTCTAACCTTCATATCATATGAAAGTATTTTATTCAATTCTTCTTTTTTTATGTTTATCTTTGCTGTTTTTATATGAGAAATAGATCCTGAAAAATTTTTTTTAAATTGGTTATTCTATCATGTTCTTTTATTATCTTACCCATTGCTGATTGTTCTGGCACTATGTGGAATCTATTTATCCTATCCTTACAATAAAAATTTAAAATATCATCTGTATCCCAGCACTTTAATATCCTACATTCCATTGGCCTGAATTCATATATTGTGCACAGGTTATTTTCACCATCAAAATAAATGCATTCTGAAGTACCGTCTTTTGCCTTTATTTTAACTATTTCCTCCTCAAGATATATGAGCCTTCCAGCTACATTGTCATAAGCAACCTCTCCTTTTCTAAAGGTAATTAAATTTACAGGGGAAATCCTGCCAGAGTCTATATACTCTATATCCTGAATATGGATAGTAGGGGATTTTTTTTCTACAACATGTTCCACACCTTTTGCATTGCAAATTATTTATCCCTCTTTTATCCAAGAGCGCATCTCCTCTAATTCTTCTTCCCACGAAGGATCAAATTTTAGTTTTAGAAATTCCATAAATACATTATCAAATATATCCAGGGCCTTTTCAACTAAATAGACCTTTTCAAAAAACACCCCATCGGGGTCTTCATCATCCTGTATCTTTTTGGCGACCTTGGGGGTCTTAAAAGAAGAGAGGGAAAAATCTTCGCTCTTTATAAAAAAGCTCCATTCCTCTCCATTGTATTCAATTATAATCTTTGCAGAACATACCTTTTTGCCATTTTTGAGTCCCTCCCTTACCTCTTTGAACATGGAATTTTTACCAGAAGACATTGCACTTTCTTTAAATTCCCCATCTCCTCCATGTACAACGATCTTATCTCCCATTGTCAAACTAAATATCTCCCATCCCTGGTCTCAAATGCACCATTATTTTTTTCACTCTTAAACCACAACCACGTCAAAAAAATCCTCACCTATTGCCATAGAGAGTTTACTGGACTTTATCTCATCTGCAATATTTTCTATCATTTTCTAGCTCCTATTGGTCCCTATCTAAAATTAATGTTGCTTCCATATGATATGTCTTTGGAAACATATCAAAAAGCGCCATTTTTTTTTATTCTAAAACCATTTTTTTAACACAGGTCTTATATCCCTTGCTGTATTTACTATATCACAGGAGACCCAGATTATCCTTTTTAAATTCGTGTAGTTAATGAGTTCATGCACAAATTTTGATCCACCAGAACGTGGAGGATCTAAAATTACGCACTCCACCCCATGTTTTTTTAATGAGTTCATAAGGTGATTTTTTTCCCTAAGTCCATTTTTTTTACAACCAGCTCTGCACCACTGGATCTTTTGAATTCACCCAGAACATTTACTGCCAGAGGATTATTTTCAACTGCAACCACATTTTTCTTGAGTTTAGTTAGGGGCACAGAAAAGTTTCCACATCCAGCATAGAGATCTGCAATATTGTCAAATTCATTTGCAGCATGTATTACAAAATCGACCAAGCTCTGGTTTAAATCCCAGTTGGCTTGAAAAAAAACAGATGGATGAACCTGTAAATTTATATGGTAATCATAATAGGGAAGGATAAGTGGTCCATTATCAAATTCTGTAAATACATCCCTGGTTAAGGGACTGCCACTTATTATTACCTTTTTATCTCGCACAAAAAAATTTTTCCCTTAACCTCTCATTTAGGGGATTGGAAAAAAAGAAGACACCCCCTTATGGGCACTAACTCATTTGTCTTGAGTTTCTTAAAATGGGCCTTTTTATCTGCCACAAAAACCTGTCCCCTCCACCTGTATCCCCATTTCTTTGGTGATGGGAATACTATAATCTCTTTTTCTTTAAAAAGATCCCTGCTAGTCCTCAAGGATCTTTGAAATTCCTTTATAAATATTTCCTTTTTAAGCTCCAACTCAAATCCATCTTCAATTACCCCAAATCTACAACCACCACATAGGTGGGAAACTTCGCATGGATGGGGAACCCTGTATTTAGATGGACTAAGTATTTTAACGGGCTCTATTTCCACATAATCTTTTTTTCTCCTTCACTACCTTACCCAAAACCCTCTCTTCTTGTAGCACAGGTGGGAGTATTATTACCTTTTTACCAGAACTTAATCGCCCAAGCCCCCTTCCCCTCCATATGAGTCTTTCCACAATCACTTCAATCATCACAAAAATCCAAACCTTTTCCTTAATATCCTGGATACTTCTATGGTGTAGTAAATTGCCCTTTCCATGAGTTCTTCTTCTATACCCTGCTCAATTTCCTCTGCTTTGTGGTAGGGATTTTTTTTAAGATCTGTTAAATCAGCATTCTTTAAACAGCACCTGGCAGGGGCAATAAGGGATCTTTTAGCAACATCTATCAAAGAAACCCCTCCATAAAACTCAACCTGTTTCATATAACCCATAAGTTTATCTGCCAGGGTATCTGGAGACTGACCATCCAGAAATACAGAGACAGTTGGAACAAGGCCCCATGATATTGTTTTTCCCTGTTTTACAAATTTTCCAAGGCTAGATGCTGCAGACTTTGTCAATATCTCCATCTGATAAACTTCAATTGAAAGCACATCAATATCAAAGGCCGTCAAAAAAATCCATATCCACATTTATACAGAGATGAAGTCCCCTTGGCCTGGGAAATTGGGAAAACAGATCTGTCAATTCTTTTTTTCGCCTGAATATCCGTATAACCAGAAAAGGAGGAAAAGGTCCAGGCTATTGCTGGCTCATCAATCCATATGAATGCGTTTTTATTCTTTTTCTTCAACACTCTATCCTGCCACAATATCTTATTTTTCACATAGTGAAATAAAAGCTCTCTTACATCGTCATGATAAATTATTGGCTTGTTTTCTTCATCCAATATCCTGAAACCAAGGTTGATTGGTCCTGTAACCTGTCCTCTAATTGCGGGATATTCAGATAAATCTGTGTTTAAAAATCTATAAAAGGTAAGACTGTGTTCTTTTTTTAATCTCAAAAAAAAGACTCTTCTTCCATTTTTAGGGAGTAATCACCCAGATCTTCATAAAATTTTGCCCTGTTAAAACGCACCTTCTTATTTTCAAAATCAACTATAATCCCTGGAAAGCCATGGGAAAACTGAACCCACATATCCTCTTTAAAATCTTTCAGGGGAAGCTGTGGCCAGAATGGGATGTCCAGACTCAAAGCAAGCTTAATTGCCCTGGTTACGTCCAGATGGGGCAGTATTCCCATTGATGTGGTATTTAGATAACCCAGAGATGTCCAGTTATTCATGGGGATATTTTCCTTTCTCCAGAGACCCATAAACTGCGGTGGTTTTAAAACCTCCTCTTATGTTGTATATGGTTGTAACTTTTAATCGCTCTGTATCCAGGACCTTTTTTTAAATCCTCGTATATCCTCTTTGTTGCCTCTTCCTGATATATCCCAACTTCCTTAAAACTAACCATGTAGTATTT
The DNA here is from genome assembly GCA_001311565.1 of Desulfothermus okinawensis JCM 13304. GTDB lineage: Bacteria > Desulfobacterota > Desulfovibrionia > Desulfovibrionales > Desulfothermaceae > Desulfothermus > Desulfothermus okinawensis. The sequence continues at coordinate 16,499 of BBBM01000015.1, read as the reverse complement.
TAAGGATTTAAGCTCAACACATTTACCTCCATCTGGATAATACTCAATTATCACCCTTGCCACATCAGGAAGCCCACTAAATGGACACACTGCCACAAATTCTTTTGTTTCTGTTTTTATATACTCATCTTTTCCATCAAAATCAAAGGTCTCTAAAAAATCAGCCCTGATATGTTCATGTCCCTTAAATGGAAGCTTAAGTCCTTCTGCCTTGGGCATCTTTCCCCCTTTTTTTTATTGTTCAACGTTCAAAAAAGCGTCGTCTTTAGATCAATTTTTTTTGGAGGCATTAAGAATTTCAATACCTACTATCTTGTCCTCGGAAGTTATGTCTAAATTCACCCCTTTGGAAATTTCTATAACCCCTGCTGGAGTTTCCTCACTCAACTTTAGATACAAGGCGTCTACTTCATCATCATAGTATACTTTCATTTTTCCTCCCTCTTTAACATCATGGATCACTTGTCTCTATGGAGAGCAGCGGGATACCAGTCAACATTTAGTTTGTTCTTGTCTTTGCCCTATTTTTCAATCTCCTATCAAGCCCCAATATCAAAATGGGCCAGGCGATTGTTGCGTCGCATAAAACCTCTGCGAATTTTCCACCTTCATCTTTTGGAACAAACTTCCCCCAGGAGATTCCCTCCTCATAAGTACATCCAGAAAGACCTCCCCAATGAACAGGCTCAGGGCAGATCCTGACTCCATATTGAAATCTTTTAACCTCCCACTTTAAATTGGGAAATTGTTGAAGGCTCATCTCTAAAAATGGCCCCACCTGCTGTGCCCAGTTCCTGGGAACACCCCCACCAATGGTAAATATACCTATCTTTTTTGCATTGGATATACGGTTGGTATAGTGAAATAAATCAATATAGGGATTAAATACAAAGGGCAATTTTTCTGGATCAAAATCATGGGACAAGGAAGGATCCTCTGCCAAAAAAATTGCAGGCAATGCTGAGTGCAAGCTCTGAATCTGTAAACGCAGGGATATAGACGGGTACGTCCTTTTCATAGGCACTTTTTAAAATTCCACTGTCTTTATAATTTTCATGTAAATATCTGCCAAGTTCTCTGCAAATTATATAAGAAGATAAGTATTTTTTTTTCTTTTAATCTCTTAAACACCTCCCTTACAACAGTTTCTGAATGGATAAAATTTTTTTTCAGGCTCCAGGGTATCATAAACCTGTTTAGACCTGCCTTACAGAGCTCTTTATCATCCATTTCCCCAAAATAATATTTATAGTGTTTCATCCCAATTGCTTCAATAAATCCATGAGCCATGAGGGCACCAGTGGAAATAATAGATTGAACCCAACCTTCATCAATCATCTTGCATATGAGTTTACCCATCTTGGCAACGGTCATTGCTCCTGAAAAGGTGGCAACCACATGGCACTCTGGATCAGTAACCATTGTGTATAAAACATCCAGCGCCTCTCCAAGTTGTCTTCCACCAAATGCAGTCTTAGACATTGCATCTAAAAGTTCATCAAAATCATCTATCTCGTCTGGATCAAAGGGCTTAAGAGGGGTTAGTCCTGCCTCTTCTGGATCTAAATAACTCTCTATGGCTCTCACAAATTGTTTTTTCATCTCTTAACTACCTCTATCCATTAAAAAATTAGTTACATGCTGATGGTATTATCTTATCTTCTATTATTTATTATCTGCTTATTCCATTAACTCCGAAGTCTCAAGCTTTGATGTATCTGTGTATGTGGTCTGTGTCTGTGATCTGTAACTTTCACATACATCCTTCTACCTTTCACTATTCACTAATCACTGTTCACTATAAAGTAGGCACACAATATCCGATTTATAAGCTTTACCACAGTGGATTCAGACACCACCTGATTGGGAATAGGTGCCAGTTCACACACATCCATTCCAACTAACTCTATATCCTGATTACATAAATATATCCAGAAATCATAAAGCCAGGAAAATGGAATACCTCCAGGCTCAGGGGTGCCTGTTCCAGGTACCACAGATGGATCTACTCCATCTACATCAAAGGTTAGATATATTGGTCTATTATTAACAATTTCCTTTACCCTTGTTGCCACATCTTCAGGTGAGAGTTTTAAAAGATCCCATGAATAAAAGGTTGTTATGTGAGGATCATTTTTTTAACTTCTTTGATTCTTCCCTGCACAAACTCCTTATGCCAATTTGAATTAGGGGTATATCCAGCTCCCTTACCCTTGCCATTACACATCCATGGGAGTACTTACTTCCCTGAAATTCATCCCTTAAATCAGTATGGGCATCAATTTGTATTACAATTACGTCCTTATACACCTGTTTGTAAAATTTAATTGGCGCCAGGGCAACAGAATGGTCTCCCCCCAATGTAAGCAGAAAATCTTTTTCAGGATCTAAATTGGTGTTTAAATAATTAAAAAGAGACTCAAAAACGTACGCTGGACCTTCAACTGGGGGTTCAAAATAGTCCAGTGTTTTAAATCTAACAACATCTAACAGGTCTGTATTTAACTGCTCATCCCAGGTCTCAACCTCCAATGATGCCCTAAGTATTGCCCTGGGACCCTCTTTTGTCCCTGTTCCATAGGAAACAGCACCTTCATAGGGAACTGGTAATACCACTATTTCTTTGCCCAGACCCTCATTATCTGCATATTTTGAGTACATATATTTCACCTAATGAAAATTCAATATTCAAAGTTCAATGTCTTCCACAAAGTTCATGGTAAAAACACCACCGCTGATATGGTAGTTGTCCACATACCACCAACTCCCCTTGTAACACATGGGGCAGACATGGAGTCTATTATCTTTCCACTCATAAGGTAAATTTCCCTTCGCTCATCATAATCCTTTTCAGGATCAAAATCTATCCCCAGGGTAGTTGCAAGCATTGTAGATGCCAAATCTTCAGCAAAATCTCCTATTTCTTTTTCATCTGCTCCAAAAGCGTGATGTTCTGCAATATATCCATAATGGGACTCATCTGCGGGAAAAGCAATTCCCACTGCAGCCCCAACCAATCGTCCCTTCTCATTGGTGGCATTTTTTTGCCATAACACAATATGTTATTTGCCCTGGTTTTAATTCCTTTATTCCCTCTTCAATGGGAATCACCTGACATTTTGGAGGGAAAATACTTGAAACATACACAAGATTTTGCTTTTCTATTCCAGCATCCCGAAGGGCCAGCTCAAAGGACTGAAGCTTATTTTTATGTATACCAATCCCCTTTGTAAAAAGGCCTTTTTGGGAACAAATGTCATCTTTTGCCTCCTTGTCTGTGTCTGTGTATGTGTATGTGTCTGTGTATAAAGTTCAACGTTCAAGGTTCAATGTTCAACGTTTTAGTACCCTTCACCTTACCACTATACCACTATACCAAAAATAGCTAAAATCTGTTTTTTTCCCTGATAATGTATTTTTTTAAAACCCATTTTTTTCAATTAATTCCATCTTTGTTTTTATATCATGGATCCCGCCCTTTAGCACAACTAACACCCTGTAAAAGTTCTGGTCATTTATTTTTACACCCTCAATTTTTGCCGGGATATTTTTGTGGTTTAATCTATCTGCCAGGGACATGGCATCTTCTTTCTTCTTAAATGAGCTTATTTGTATTACATACTTGTAATAGGTATTACTGTCTCTTTTGTTATTCAACCTAACAGACTGAGACTTGCTCTTGTTATATCTTTGTGCATAAGATACTTCTTTATCTATACTATTTTGTCTGACCTTTTTCAAAAAAAGTTAGCTCAGTTGGACTGAGGACCTTTTCTTTAGAGGTATTATTTTTACTTTGTGTAGCTTTTAAAGGAGAGGACAATACCTTTTTCTTTAGAGGGGTGATAACATCAATGGGCCCATATCCTCTACCCACGATAACCCCAAGAATAAAGGCCCACACTATAGCCAGAAAAAAAACAAACCCTGCAAAAATACATCCTCTAATATTCAGGGTTACATGGAAACCACCTTTAGTTGATTTCTTTTTTTGTACCAGTCTGAGCCCGACTCTGGTTCTTTGCTTTTGCCAATTTCTACATCCTTTCAGGGGCATCAACCCCAAGCAAAAAAAAGAGATGTCTTAATGACCTGACCAATACCCTTGAGAAGATATAACCTTGCTTCTGTAAGTTTTCTGTCTTCTGCACCAAGTATTGGATATTTATTGTAATATTTGTGAAAAAGGCCTGATAACTCTATTACATAAAAGGTAAGTATATGAGGTGAAAGCAACCTTGCACACGTCAAGACAGTCTCTTTAAACTCATTTAGTTTTTTTAGGATCTCAATCTCTTCCTGCTCATTTAGTCTATTTATCACCTGGCCTGGTTCTGATTCCATGAATATATCCCGTTCACTTGCCTTTGCAAAGACAGAACAGATCCTTGCATGCGCATATTGGCAATAATAAACTGGATTTTCCATTGTCTTTTGTTTTGCCACTTCCAGGTCAAAATCAAGATGGCTATCGCTCTTTCTAGACAAAAATTGAAACCTGGTGGCATCCACACCAACTTCCTCTATTACCTGGGAAAGGGTTACAAACTCCCCTGCCCTTGTTGACATGGAGACCTGTTTTCCACCACGTACCAGATTGACCAGTTGTATGAGTATCACCTGAAAATCTTCTCTACTTTTACCAAGTGCCTCAATTGCCGCCTTCATCCTGGGGATGTACCCATGGTGATCTGCTCCCCATATGTCAATTAAGAGATCAAATCCCCTATCTATCTTGTCTTTATGATATGCAATATCTGATGCAAAGTAGGTTAGATCCCCATTTGATTTTTTTCAACACCCTGTCCTTATGGTCTCCAAATTTGTTGATAAAAACCAGAGTGCCCCATCTTTTTCATATATAAGTCCCTTATCTTTTAAATATGAAAACATCCTGTCCACTGCTCCACTCTCAACCAGAGACCTTTCAGAAAACCATCTATCATGATGTACTTTAAATTTTTTTTAGATCTTCCTGAATTTCCTTTAAAATTATGTCCTTACCTATATCTGAACAAATCCCTATGGCCTTATCTTCAGGTAAATCAAGCAGGCCTTTGCCATATTTTTCTACTACCCTTTTGGCAACATCCACAATATATTCACCCTTATAAGAATCCTCCTCAAGGCCATCATTAAAGCCCATAAGTTGTCTATATCTAGTATATATACTTTTGCCTAAAATCTTTATCTGCCTTCCTGCATCATTTACATAATATTCTGTGGCAACATTATAGCCTGCAAACTTTAATATGCGAGATAGACTATCACCAACTGCCGCCCCCCTGCCGTGGCCAACGTGCAAGGGGCCTGTTGGATTTGCTGACACATATTCAATTAGGACCTGCTTTCCTCTGCCAAAATCACTTTTGCCATATTCATCTTTTGATTCAAGGATATCCAGAATTTCCTTTTGCCAGAAAGAATTGGACAAGGTGAAATTTAAAAAAACCAGGACCTGCAATATCTATTTTTTTCTATATATTCCTGCTCATTGCTTAATATATAATCCTTAATCTTTTGAGCAATATTTCTTGGGGAATCTTTGAGTTTTTTTACTTAAGAGCATGGCAATATTTGTTGCAATATCCCCAAATTTCTTCTCCCTTGGAGGCTCAATCTGAACCCTTTCAGGAAAATCCCAACCAAAACTCTTTATGGCTTCCCTTAAAATAGTTTCAAGAAAACAAGTAGCATTCATAATGGTAGTCCCCTTAACTATCAATTGATTCACAATCCCATTGTTCTTTCTTATCCACTAAAATCCTCCTGAGCAGGCCACACAAAATCCCTTTAGGGCCAAGCTCCAACCACTTCCTAACCCCCATCTCCCATTGATTATCTATTATTTGATTAAAATATACTGGACTGATCATCTGTGTTTTCATTATATCCTTTATCTTCTCTCCCTGGGTTTCCACTAAGGCAGTTGCATTAAAAAAATATGGGTACTTCAGCATTGTTAAATTGAAACCTGTCCATATATCTGGCAAGCTCTTTTGCTGCATCTTTCATCAATAGAGAGTGGAAAGCACCAGAGACTGGAAGGACAACAGCCCGAGCCTTCTTTGCTTTGCAATCTCAACTGCCATCTCTACAGCTTCTCTATCACCGCTAATTACCAGTTGTTTAGGACTATTGTAATTGGCAATACATAAAACCTTTTCTGAATTACTGGCTGCCTCATGGACAATTTTTTTCCACATCTTCTTTTGTGAGTTTTAATATTGCAGCCATCTTTCCTGGAGAATCCAGACCTGCCTCATACATGAGTTTTCCCCTGAGAGACACCAATTTAAGTCCTTCATCTAATCCAAGGACCTTAGACACAATTAGCTGGATATTCACCCACACTGTGTCCTGCTAAAAAATCTACATTGGGCCTGTATTTTTCCCATAGACTGATACCTACAACACATAGGGCTGGCTGCTGGTATATGGTTTTGACCATTTCCTCTTCATCCCCATCCCAGTATATCTCCCTGAGTGGTGCTCCTGATATTTTTTTCTGCTTTTTTTCCAGAGCTCCATAATATCCTTATCACTATCAGCCAGGTCTTTTCCCATTCCCTTTTCTTGAGAGCCCTGACCTGGGAATAACACACATATTTTTTTTCTCTTGCATAAATACCTCTCCTAAATGTTTGGTGATGGTCATGATACTTAAACCGCTCAAGGGAGGTAGGTCAACAAAATAACATGCACAAAAATATACAAAAAAACTCTACATCACCAATTGACCTCAAGTCTCACTTTGTTGCCAGACCTATTGGAAAAATAGATAAATCCCCTCTCCTTACCAAATAAATATACATCCCTGGTCACTTCCACATCCTTTTTGCAATATTCAACGATTCTGTCTATCTTTCCCTGTTTCCACCACCTAAGGGCCAAAAGACCATTTGCACTCTTTCCCACATTTAAAGTTGATTTGGCCACATTGTCCAAAGAGATTCTATATCCAAGTCTTTTGTGTATTTCAATTAATAGATCTAAGGTAGGCAGGGATGTTAAATCAAAGGATGCATATGGACCAAGTACTGAATAGTCAAACTTCTTTATGTTGTATCCAATTATTAAATCAAGTCCTTTTAACTCATCAAATAACCTGTCTAAATTTTCTTCATAAAAAAACCAGATAATCATCTTCTTTAACGGAATACAAAACTGCACAACTGACCCTCATTGCATGTGCATTCTTCCACCCACCAACTTCTTGAGCGGACTTCTGGGTCTCTATATCCAGCACCCCGAAATTAATATTTTCTTCTCCATAACCATGCTTTCTTAACATATTGTTTCTTACCTCAGAATGCTTGCAGACAATTTCAGATAAGGATTTCTGGCTACTTCTTTGATTATTAGAAAAATTATTATAAACAAGATCCATAATATGTTTAGTACACTCCTTGTCCAGAGGACGATTACCTGATCCACATTTTGGAGAATGAATACACTTAAAACAACCCAAGCTGCAGTCGCAGGAAGACAAAATATCCCTTGCTATTGAAAATAAAACATCTATTTTCTCATATCCTTCCTTTGATATACCTATCCCGCCTTCAACACCATCATATATAAACACTACTGGAGATTTTAATTCTTCATTATAGTCCATGGAAATTCCACCTATATCATTCCTATCCATAAGCACCACATAGGCATAACCCCAATTAATAAGTGTTCTAAACCGTGTATGCCTCCCATAAAATGCATATATCTTTTTTTCTGCATTCTCTTTAAATTCAGATGGGAACTGGATCCACAATCCCTGGGTTTCAAAATCAAGGGGATCTAAATTAAGCTCATTAAAAGTTAGCAGACTGTGGTCTTTTATCCTCCTTTTTTTCAAATCCCAGAAAAACCTCTTTAATCTTAAGTCTACCAAATTCAATCTTTAATTTATTAAACTCTTTTGTATCATGAGTATCTAAAATTGAAGTGGATTTTTTTCACAATGAGTTTTGTGAAATATTTTACATTCACACTTTTTAAGACCACCTGCTTTTCCAATACATTTAAATCTTCTACTTTATATGTCCTGGTATTGTGAAGGTATATAGCCCCTGGATATGTCTCATGATATGCCCTGTATCTATCAATTGTTCCAATTACTGTTCCATCATTTTTTTATTATTATAAAATTATTTGAACCTGACCTTAAATGTACCTTTTTGTGTATATGAGAATCTGTTGAGTAAATTTCCCCTGTTTTCTCATCCTGAATTAAAAGACCTCTATCTATAAGCTTTTCAATACAACTTTGAACATTGAACTTTGAACTTTGAACACTAAATAGAGCACCTCTTTCCCTTTGCCCGTTTGTCTCTCCCATTTTTATGGGCATCTCACAGGCTGCACACATGAGGTGTCTTGTCATTATCTGTTCATTATACGGGTTTATGGAAACATTTTCTGGTGTTAATTTAAAAAAACTTTTCAGGGTGGGATAGGATATATTGATCTAAGTTGTCCTCTCCTCCAATTAACACAACCCCACTTTTTTTGCATTTTTCTGCCTACCCTGCCTGATCGCTGAAAAAAAAGACATAATTGAACCAGGATAGCCAACAAGTATACAAAGATCCAGTCCACCAATATTAATACCTGCCTCAAGTGCTGAAGTAGAGACTACCCCGATTATATCTCCTTTTGCCAGTCCTGCTTCAATCTCCCTTCTATCTTCAGGTAGAAGTCCAGCCCGGTACACACTTACCTTATGCCCAAGGGGACCTAGTCTTATTTTTGTCCAGGAACCAATTAGTTCTGTTAATTTTCTTGAATTTGTGTACACAATGGTCTTTATCCCCCTTAACACAGCAGACTTTAGCAACATAAAACCGGTTTTTGCTGGACCATATAACATTGGATTTATGAAAATATATTCCTGATCTCCCTTAGGGGCTCCACTTTCTGAAATCAAGATAGCTTTTCTACCTGTCAATTTTTCAATGAGCTCTTCTGGATTTCCAATTGTTGCTGAACAAAATATAAAAATTGGATAAGCACCAAAGAAATTACATATTCTAATGAGCCTTCTAAACACCCAGGCCATGTGGGAACCCATAACCCCTTTGTATGTATGAACCTCGTCTACTACGATAAATTTGAGGTTCATAAAAAAACTCTTTCCAGCTAATATAGTTTGGCAAAATACCCACATGTAGCATATCTGGGTTGGTTATAAGTACATTGGGGGGATTTTGTCTGACCCTATACCTCTTAAAATAGGACACATCCCCATCATATACCTCTAAAGTAGGCCCATTTATACATGGAGGCAGGAGTTTTATAAAATTTTTAAACTCCTTTAACTGGTCCTGGGCAAGGGCCTTTAAGGGAAATAGATATAAGGCAGTTGTTGAATTATCTTTTAAGTACTCATTTAATACAGCCAAATTGTAGATAAGGGACTTACCACTTGCAGTGGGGGTGGCAACTGCCACATCTGTGCCCTGATTAATTAATTTAAGCGCACTGGCCTGGTGAGAATAGAGTTTTTTTTATTGAATTCTTTTCTAAGAGAACCTTTATATCTTTATTTAAGAAATCTAAAGTTTCATAGTCTGGGTCATTTCCTTTAATCTGTCCTGTGTAAACTATCTGATCTTTAAATATCTTAGAGGCCCTTAAGTCATAGAAAAACCTATCCAGCGAAGGGAGGTTGCTGTGAGGATCATTTTTCTTATGATTCATGGTTTTACTGAGATATTGTATTTCTTCATCTTATATTGAAGCAAGCTCTTTGAAATACCCAGCATCTTTGCTGCCTTTACCTGAATAAAATTGCTTTTTACAAGGGCGCGTTTTATTAGGGCTGCTTCGATCTTTTCCAGGGATTCACTTAAATTGATATTGTCAGGGAGCATGTCCACAGCACTTTTAAATTGCCTGGACTCATCCTTTAATTCTGCTGGGAGATCTTCAGCAGAGATTTCATGGGACTGTGTTAAGACCACTGTGCTCTCTATGATATTCTCCAGTTGCCTCACATTGCCAGGCCAATTATATGCGGTTAAAAGTTGCATGGCATCAGGGGTAAAACCCTTTATCTGTTTTTTTGTTTTCTTCACTGTATTTTTTTCAAAAAAATGGATAGCCAATAGGGGAATATCTTCTGTACGCTCCCTCAAAGGAGGAATTTGGATATTAACCACATTTAGCCTATAATATAAGTCTTCTCTGAATCTACCTTCTTCTACTTCTTTCTTTAAATCCTTATTTGTTGCGGCTATAACCCTGAAATCTGACTTCAAGGTCTTTATCCCTCCAACCCTTTCAAATGCATGTTCCTGGATTACACGTAGCAATTTGGGCTGAAGTTCAATTGGAAATTCTCCAATTTCATCTAAAAAAAATAGTTCCTCCATTGGCCAGTTCAAATTTTCCCCTTTTCTGGGCAATTGCTCCAGTAAAAGAACCTTTTTCATGTCCAAAGAGCTCACTCTCTAACACCCCTGGATTTAGGGCAGTACAATTTATTGCAATAAATGGCTCATTTTTCCTTGAAGAACAGTAGTGTATGGCCCTGGCAACCAGTTCCTTTCCTGTTCCAGATTCACCGGTTATAAGTACATTTGCATTGGTTGCAGCCACTTTTTTTTATAAGAATGTGCAACTCTTTTATTGCTGAACTAACTCCAATTATCTTTTTTTTATGCAGTGGTTCTCCTCAATGGATTCTAATAGTAGTCTGTTTTTTTCTATAGGCATCTGACATCTTGACTGCCTTACTCACAGAAAGCAAAAGATCGTCATTGGAAAAGGGCTTATTTATATAGTCAAATGCCCCACACTTCATTGCTTCCACAGCCCCATCAACAGAACCATAGGCGGTCATTATAATCACAGGCAAATGGGGATGTATTTCCCTGACCCTCTCAAGTAGTTCCTGGCCATTTATACCTGGCATTTTAAAATCCGTTATAACCACATCAACTTCTGATTCCTTAAGATACATAAGGGCCATTTCTGGATCCTGCATTACAGTTACTTCATATCCCTCTTCTGAGAGAAGGGCATCTAACAATATCAAATAGTTTTTTTTCATCATCCACTACTAGTATGTGGGGAGAAGACATATGATTTGACTCCTGTATGTAGTTAAGTCTGTGTCTGTGATCTGTGTCTAAAGTTCAACGTTCAAGGTTCAATGTTTTAGTACTCTTCATCCTTCTACCTTCTACTAATCACTAATAATAACTAAAGACTAATCGCCCTTCTACCTTTCACCTCTCACTATTCACTAATCACTAACCACAACCTGGGTCCGTGCCCAGTGCTAATCTGGAAATTTGAGTTTAACCAATCCACCATTTTCATTTTTAAGCTCTATTTCCACCCCATGTCCTTTTAAAATATTATAAGCAATGGGAAGTCCCAGTCCAGTACCAAAATCCTTTGTGGTGAAAAATGGCTCTAAATACTTTTCCATAAATGGTTCTTCAAATCCTGGACCAGAGTCTTTGATTATAAGTGAATCTTTGTCCCATTTAATTTCTATCTTTCCATGAGCATCTATTGCATCCATTGCATTGTTAATAATATTGTATATTGCCCTGTATAAAAGATTTTTATCTCCTTTTATTGTAAGGGTTTCTGGAAGATCTATCTTAAATTCAATATCTCTTTTGATTGCCTCTTGTTTAAAAAAATGCAATACACTCATTTACAATAGTTACCAGGTCTATTTCTTCTAGTTTTGGCTCTTTTGGTCTTGCGTAATCTAGAAAGTCATTTACAATATTTGAGAGCCTCTTTGACTCCTCAAAAATTGCCTTAGACAGCTTAGATGCAGCCCCTTTTTCATTTGCAAATTTCTTAGAGAGCATCTCAGCACTACTTTGTATTATTCCAAGGGGATTTTTTATTTCATGGGAAATGGTTGCCACCATCCTTCCCATGGATGCGAGCTTTTCATTTTGATATACTGCCCTCTCCAGCTCTTCCTTTTCTTTAATCCTCTCCTGAAGTATCCTATCGGCCCTGAGTATCACCACATAGAGTAAAATAAAGAGTATTAGTGAGGAGAAAAAAAACAGCTATTGTTATTAAAAATTGAAAATAGTAGATGGTTTCATAGTCCTCGGATATGTCCTGGGAAAATTCTAAGATGCCCACCACTTCTCCAGCATTTTTAGGAAAAAGTTCCCGCTCGACCCTTAAAGGGAATAGAGTCACAAGTACAACAGATTTTTTTTCAAGTTTAAATGGCCAGATATTAAAACCCCTTTTTTTTAATTACCTTAAACTGAATACCTCTGCTTAAAGCATCTTTAAATATAGACATGGGCTTTTTTTGTCCCCAAAAGGTCTTTGTTAGTAGAATAAGACACCATGCCCTTTAAATCATATATCTTTATGTTCAGGACCTTAAAACCATGTATAGTTGACTGAACAACAAGATCCAGACGCTCATATTGCTCTTTTTTTTCTCAGTTCCACCCGTCCAAAACCAAGGACTGTGGGGAGTAAAAATCTCTGATAAATCTGATGGTTTAGGTTCTCGGCCAGGAGTTTTGCAAATTGTTTGTCCTTTTTTAGCACTGTCTCTTTGGCATAATTACTGATAATAACAGTTAAAAAAAAGTCCTGAACCTACAATCAATATAAGAGAGGTCCAGGACAAAAATTTTGCCAGTTGAAAGGGATGTGCTGGATCTGGAGTGAGCCTGGGGATTGTCATAGTGCTTTTAATGCCTTTTCTACTTGATCCATTGCTTTTTCCAAAACAGAGATATCCACTGCATATGAAAACCTGATACACCTATCATCTCCAAAAGCAATTCCAGGAACCAGGGCAACATTTGCTTTTTCCAGAAGGTATTCACACAATCTTTGAGAACTATTGATCTTGTCTGTGTACAAATTATCTACCCTTGGAAAAACATAAAAGGCACCCATTGGCTCTGGCATATAATCCCTTCAATTGAATTTATCCTGCCAAGTATATAGTTTCTCCTCTCAAAAAAACTTTTTTTCTGTTTTCTTCTAAAAAGGATAAATCTCCTAAGAGGCCCTTAGGGCAGCCATTTGAGATATTGAGCATACATTTGACGTGGATTGCCCCTGTAATTTTGACAGATTCTTTATAACCAAGCTATCTGATATCACGTATCCAATCCTCCACCCTGGTACAGCAAAGCTCTTGGCAAGACCATTTACTATGGCCACTTTGTCGGGGTATTTTTTTAAACCACTTTGAGGCAGATGTGGGATGAGCTGGGGGTATATAGCTGGTCATATATTTCATCAGAAATTATAAAAATGCCCTTGCTTATTGCAAATTCACATATCTCATCAAATTTATCCTGAGAATAATGACACCCTGTTGGATTTGATGGAGTATTTAAAACCAATATCTTGGTCTTTTCTGTGACATATTTTTCAAGCTCTGAAGGTGAGGTCATAAAATTGTTTTCAGCCTCTGTTGGAACTATCTTTGGAGTCCCTCCTGCCAAAATCACCATGTCAGGGTAACTGAGCCAATATGGAGCTGGAATCAATACCTCATCACCAGGATCTACTAAGATCTGCATAAGATTGTATAGACCTTGCTTTCCTCCATTTGTAATAATTACGTTTTCCCTCTTTGCACCTGCATTATAAAATCTGTTATAATATTCACAAACAGCGTCCAACACCTCTGGAAGTCCAGCAGCAGGTGTATATTTTGTCATCAATTTATCAATGGCCTCCCTGGCTCCTTTTAGAACACTTTCTGGAGGGGCAAGATCTGGTTGTCCAACAGCTAAGCTAATTACTTCTACTCCCTGGGATTTAAGTTCTGCGGCCTTGGCATTCATGGCCAGGGTAGCTGAGGGCTTTACCATTGAAATCCTTCTGGAAAATTCTGCCATATATATCTCCTTGATTTTTTTATGTTAAAATCTGTTTGAACTTTTTAGAATTTCCCTATACTTTTTCTTTTGCTTGAAAAATTTTGTAGCAAAAATAAATGTCCCTGTAAACTTACTGAACACATGGCTGGAGGATTTTAAATGTATAAATTAATTCTTTTTTTTATTGTAGGGATAATCTTTGGAGTTTTTTTAAAAACATAATGCATTAATAAGAATATGCCAGAGATTGTGCGAACTCTCAGTATTTTTACTTCTATTTATACTTGGTTTTTTTTAATGGGTTCAAATCCATCTATCATGAAAAACCTGTTTTCAATGGGATATGATGCCCTTATCATATCTGTATTTTCCATAATTGGAAGCATCTTGCTTATTTTGCCAATTGAGAGGAAGATAAAATGAGATTTAGCGCCTTGTTGCTGTGTTTTTTTTTGTGTGGGAATTATATTTGGAATTTTTCACATAATACCAAGAGAGACTATTATAACATACTCTGTAGAAGATTATCTTTTGTATATGTTACTTTTTCTTGTGGGCATCTCAATTGGGAGCGACAATCTGCCTTAAAGGGAATATTTAAAATAAATCTCATAACAGCCCTGGTACCAATACTAGTTGCAGTTGGCTCGATTTTAGGAGCAGCTGCTGCTTTTTTTCCTTGTATCTATTCCTGATCTAAAAGAATGCATGGCCATTGGAGCTGGCTTTGGATACTACAGCCTATCCAGCATTATAATTGGTAAAATAAGGGGAGAGGCAATAGGTGCTATAGCCCTTATATCAAACATAATAAGGGAGGTTGTGACCCTGGTCTCTGCTCCAATACTCGCAAGATATATTGCAAAACTTGCCCCAATTGCATCAGGTGGAGCAACTTCCATGGACACAACACTCCCTGTTATCTACAAATATGCAGGCAATAAATATTCTTTAATCTCAATAATAAATGGCGCAGTGCTAAGCACTTTGGTTCCCATTTTAATACCCATAATTCTCGCTTAAAAATATATGTATCCAGAAAAATTTCCCAGAGGACTTTTGCAACCTGAAAAGGGACACAAATTCTCGATTGACTCTGTTTTTTTTATCCTGCTTTATAAGACCAAAAAAAAAGGGACAAAATAATCGATCTTGGCTGTGGATGCGGTGTTATCTCCATAGGTGTTTTATTAAAAAAATCTTAAATTAGACCTAAAAATAGTTGGGCTCGAGGTGGACAGGGCAATGATTGAGTGTGCCAAAAAAAATGCAAAAAAACTTTGGGGTTGATAAAAATTTTATTTGTATTTTGGGGGATGTAAGAAGAATAAAAAAAACAAAAGGACTAAGGGCAGGGGAATTTGATTTAGGGGTCATAAATCCCCCATACAGAAACAGACAAATGGGGAGGGTTTCACCCAATTTAGATAAAAATAGGGCTAGATTTGAGGAAGGGGCCACATTAGATGATTTTATTTATGCTGGAAACTATCTGGTAAAAAACAGGGGAACACTCTGCATTGTGTATTTAGCAGAAAGAATGGGTTATCTATTTTCTGTTCTAAAAAAAATATAATTTTGAGCCAAAAAGAATTAAATTCATCCATGGACACAAAAAAAAATCATCAAAAGTATTCTTGATTGAAGCAGTAAAAAAATGGAAGCCCATATTTAACAGTTGAACCGCCACTGATCCAGTACAGAGATGATTCTGGAAAAAAATGAATACACCCAGGATGTCCTTAATTTTTGTCCATTTTTAAAGGGAGATTGTAAATGGTAAACGAACTGGTTCAGTTAGCCAGGGGACTTGCTTATTCACATCCGATTCTATGCTACAGCTTTGTATTTCTAATGTCCTATTTGGAGTCCTTTGCATTTGTAGGTCTTGTTATGCCTGGTGCTGCCTTTGCATTCTCAGTTGGTCTTATGGCCTATCATGGAATTTTAAATATCTATTACTCCATTTTTGCAGGGGCCATTGGTGCTATCATGGCTGATTTCTCGAGCTTTTTTTCTGGCAAAGTTTATAAGAGACAGAAAAACATTTTTAAAACTTTACAAAAAAATACTCTGAGTACATAAAAAAAAGGAGAAGAATTTTTTTTAATAAATATGGAGGAATAAGTGTTTTTGTGGGAAGGTTTATAGGCGTTTTCAGGCCTGTTATACCATTTGTTGCAGGTCTCTTAGATATGAAACCTGTTTTTTTTTATTATTTTCTCATCACTTAGTGGAATACTCTGGGGTATATCCTATTTTGGATCAGGCTACCTGGTTGGAATGGGAATATCATATCTGGATTTCACAGACTACAAAGTGATTATTCTTTTGCTTCTTATTATTTTATTTGTTTATGTATTTACAAAAAGAATGAAAAATAACACTGAGGGATGATTTATAAGATAAACCTTCTTTTCAAAATTTATTGCCACGTCAATCAATAAACTTAAATACCACAATTAAGATTGTTATCATTGTAAATCCAAGACTCATAAACTTAAACATCATATCAAATCTCTTGTTAATATCTTCAAATCTTTTATTCATATCATCAAAGCCCTGTTTCACTACTTCAATTAAAACTTTTAGATCTGATTTGGTCTCTTCATGTTTATATTCAACTTCTTCTATTTTAGATATCTTTTCGCTAAGTAG
>BBBM01000014.1 GCA_001311565.1 Desulfothermus okinawensis JCM 13304 | reverse complement strand
GGAAAATTAATTATACTTCTCTAAGCAACTTTGTCAACTTTTTTTTTGATTTTTTTTAAAGAACATTTTCCATTGCGTCGAGAAAAAGATATATAAGTATTTTTACATCCACTGTCAATATTTTTTTTATTTTTTTTTTAAATTTAAACAAAGGTCTAAAAAACCGCGTCTATTAACAAATTGTCCCTGTGGATCACCTCTTCTGGACAATGGTCTTTTCTCAACAAGCAAGGAAGGTCCTTGGTATTTTTTTCCTAAAATCAGTTTTAGTTCCTCACTGGAAAAGTTACATAAACCTACACCTATTTGGGTTCCGTCATCACTCAAGACTTTAACCAAAGAATTTTCCGGAAAAATCCCCTCTACCTTTGTAACACCAGCAGGAAGTAAACTTTTACCCTTAAACAACAACGCATTCTTTGCTCCTAGATCAACAAAAACACTACCTTTTGGTTCCAAGTTGTAAGCAATCCAGAATTTCCTTCTTGGTATGGCATTTTCACAGGGTTGTATCCATGTTCCATGTATTTCACCCAAGAATACCTTTTCAAGGACAAAGGGGACCTTACCTGACACAATGAGAGTGGGGATCCCAAGCTGGGCAGCCCTTTTTGCTGCAAGAAGTTTAGAATACATTCCCCCACTACCACTCAAGGTTTTGCCCTGGCAAATAGCTTCAATATCCAAGGTCATTATGTCTTCAATAAAGGATATTGGTTTTGCATTTGGATCCAGATCTGGATTAGAGGTATATACCCCTTGGCAGAAGTAAGATTTATAAACAGGTCCGCCCCCACCAAATTAAGAATTAATGTTCCAAGGTAGTCATTATCACCAAATTTTAATTCTTCTACAACAACTGTATCATTTTCATTTACAATTGGTATTACACCTTCTGATAGTAAAGTAAAAAAAAGTATTTCTGGCATTTAAAAACCGTTGTCTACTCTTTAAATCGTCTTTGGTTAATAGGACCTGTGCCGTAATCTTGCCGTATTTTTCAAAGGCCTCGTCATATATATACATAAGCCTGCTCTGGCCAACAGCTGCTGCAGCCTGTTTCTTTTCAAGGGACAATTTCTCTCTAAGTGGGTATTTCAAATATGTTGCCCCAGTGGCAACAGCCCCAGATGATACTAAAATTATCTTTTTCCCCATATCGTGTATACTGGAAATTTGATCCACTAATCTATTTACAACTCTTAAATCCAGCCCTTTATCACCCCTGGTTAAAACTGCACTTCCTACTTTTATCACTATTAATTTAGATTGTCTGATACTCTCTCTAATTGTGTCTACTATTTTGCCATCCCATATACTTTCGTGAAAATTCATTATTAACCACCTAGAAATTATAGAAAAATAGCAGGAACATGTCCTTTGACCTCAAGCCAAATCCTTTTCATCACCTCATCTAAGCCTTCTTTAGTCTTTAAAGAAACAAGGTAAACCTTTTTTTCCAAGGGTATTCAACTTATTTTTTTAAGTATTCCCTATCCCCTTCATTGAGTAAATCTATCTTATTTATCACTTGTATTTGGGGTTTTACATCCAAAGAGGGGTCAAACTTACTGAGTTCTTCATTTACCAACATAAAACCATCCAAAGGAGAATCCAAAGAGATCTCTTCAACACTCAAAATGTGGACAAGGACCCTGGTTCTTGAAATATGTCTTAAAAATTTGTCTCCCAATCCCTGGCCCTGATGGGCACCTTCTATGAGTCCTGGTATGTCTGCAATAACAATTTTCTCGCCAAAATCTCCCTGAACAACCCCAAGCTGCGGAGTAATCGTAGTAAAAGGATAGGGTGCAATCTTAGGTCTTGCTGCTGAAACTTTTGAAATAAAAGTGGATTTCCCTGCATTGGGAAGCCCTATTAAACCAACGTCAGCGATTAATTTAAGCTCTAAAAAAAAGGCGCTTTGCTTCACCCTCACCTCCAGGCTCAGCTATACGAGGGGCCCTCATCACAGATGACTTAAAGTGCATATTCCCCCTGCCACCTGGACCTCCCCTTGCAACCAGGATACTTTTGTCCTTTTCATCTAAATCTGCTATTAACTTTCTATTTCCATCCTGGCCCACTTCATAGACCAAGGTACCCATGGCACATTAATATATAAGTCTTTACCTTTTCTTCCATTTTTCTGTTTGCCTTGACCAGGTTGACCATTTTCAGCTGTATATATACTTTTTAGCCTCAAATCATATAGGGTATGTAAGTTTTCCTTTGCCTGAATATAGACATTTCCACCTCTGCCCCCATCTCCACCATCTGGACCTCCCCTGGGAATGTATTTTTCCCTTCTAAAAGAAATACATCCATTCCCACCACGCCCAGCTCTCACCAAAATTTCCACTTCATCTACAAATTTCATACAATCAAAATCCATTAACAAACAAAAAAAAGGAGGCGGTATTTTCAGGTACACCTGAAATCAGCCACCTCCTTACAAGGGTTCAAAACAAAAAAAACAACAACACCCTATTGTTCAACAGGAATAATATGCACCCTTGTCTTAACCTTTCTTTTTCTGGTAAATTTCTCATATTTTACATATCCATCAACCTTGGCAAAAAGGGTATAATCTCTACCCATTCCCACATTTTCACCAGGATATATCTTTGTTCCAAGTTGTCTTACCAAAATATTTCCCGCCTTTACCAACTGACCACCAAAACGCTTAACTCCGCGCCTTTGACCAATGCTATCCCTTCCATTTCTAGAACTACCACCTGCCTTTTTATGAGCCATAATATGCCCCCTTAAACCTCTATGGATTTTACCTTAATTTTTGAGTAATACTGACGATGTCCCTGTTTTTTTCTTATAGTCTTTACGCCTCTTAAATTTAAAGACCACCACCTTTTTATGCCTGCTTTGCTCCACAACCTCACAAACAATCTTTCCATTTAAATAAGGATCCCCAACCAGTACTCCGCCTTCATCCTTGGATGCAAAAAGAATTTTATCCAATACAATCTCTTGTCCTACCTCAGCAGGGACTTTTTCAACAGTTATAGTATCTCCCTCTTTAACTGGATATTGTTTTCCCCCAGTTTCTAGTACTACATACATGACTGCCTACCCTCCCAAAAAATTATAACCAGTAACTTTAAGAATAGTAGTTACTAGATATTTTTCAAAAAAACAAATTGCCTAAGAAAATATTTTATAATCTCATTTTATACAATTAGTCAAGAGTTAATCCAAGGTATTCCTAATATTGGTTCTGGCAAGTACCAGCAAGCCTATTACCTTCGCACCAGAACCTTTTAATACCCTGGCACACTCTGATACAGTAGCACCCGAAGTATAGACATCGTCTACTAAAATTAGATTTGCACCGCGAACATCTCCTAAAACACAAAAAAACGTTCCTTACATTTTTCTTCCTAGCAGACTTTTTTTAAGCCCACCTGGGGGATGGTATCTTTTATGCGGATTAGGGTATTTTTTTTCTATGGGTACCTGAATTACCTTAGAAAGCCTTCTGGAAATCTCCAATGATTGATTAAAGCCCCTTAGTTTCAGTCTATTTTTGTGAATAGGTACTGGGACAATTATATCTGGTCTAAATTCAAAATCTCCCTTGGCATATGCCTGACACAAAAGGTCTCCCAAAATATCTACAAGTGAAAAATCCCCCTGATATTTAAATTCCTTGATTATCTCTTTTAAAACTCCTCTATAATAACCGTAAAAAGAGAAAAAATCCCAAGGCCTTGGAGCCATCAGGCACTCACCACAGATATTTGTCTTGTGGAATATAAGAAGTTCCCCACATTTTACACAATAACCTTTCTTGACCTTTAAGGATTCTATTTGAAGAACACAATTTCTACACAAATGTTTATTTCTTCGAAGCCCCCCACAAATGGGACACCTTATAATTGGAAAGTAAGAAAAAAAGTTTTTTTTAGCAATCTTTCATTCTTCCCTAGTTAAAACACTACTCCATCCTGAAAAAAGGGATTAAACAACTTTTCTTCGTGTACCGTTGTAGCAGGTCCATGACCTGAATAAATTATTGTATCCCCAGGAAGGACAAAGACCTTTTTTTCTAACTGATTCCAAAAGCTCATCTAAACTTCCCCCTGGAAAGTCTGTCCGGCCTATGGATCTTTGAAATATCAGGTCTCCAGAAAAAAAGCATCTTTGATTCTGGAAAGTAAAAAGAGAGACTCCCTGGTGTGTGACCTGGGGTGAAGAGCACATATGCCCTTTCACCTAGCCAACTTGTTTCTCCCTCTTCTAAATTTTTATAAGTAAAAGGCGGAACTTTTGGAAATCCAAACATTCCGCCGCCTCCTCCTACCTGTGCTTTTAGCAGGAAATCATCCTTT
The DNA here is from genome assembly GCA_001311565.1 of Desulfothermus okinawensis JCM 13304. GTDB lineage: Bacteria > Desulfobacterota > Desulfovibrionia > Desulfovibrionales > Desulfothermaceae > Desulfothermus > Desulfothermus okinawensis. The sequence continues at coordinate 58,485 of BBBM01000014.1, read as the reverse complement.
TCTGATGCCAAAATATCTACTGATGTAGCTTTTTGAAGGTCCCTATTCCCTAAGATATGATCAAAGTGAAAATGGGTATTTAAGATGTATTGTAACATCAGATTATTTTTTTTTCAAAAAAATTTAAAACAGAGGCAGGATCTCCACCTGGATCTATTACAATTGCCTCTTTGCTATTGTGTACCACATAACAATTTGTTTGAAGTGGACCTAAAGGGAAACAAGATACTTTTAACATTACAATTCCTCCAGCAATAATTCCTTTAAAGGTTTTCTATTGGACCTTCCTTCTTCAGCAGGATATCCTAGGGCTATTACAGCCATTAATCCATATTTTTCCTCTTTTAACTTGAGGATCTCCAAGACCTTTTTTTTCATTATTTAGGATCTCTCCAAGCCAGACTGCGCCGAGTCCCAAGGCATGGGCAGCCAACAGCATATTCTGAATACACGCCCCTATTGCCTGGTGATCCTTTGTGTCATTGTACATAACACCTTTGTCAATTAACACCACAATCAGTATATTGGCCCGGTGAATTATCTTCCCATATTTTGTACATTCTGCCAAGCTGATTTTCTTCTATCATCATTAGACAAAACTAAAAACCTCCATGGCTGATTGTTCAAACCACTTGGGGCCCATCTACCTGCCTCCAAAATAATTTTTAGGCTCTCCACAGGCACATCTCTTGCCTCAAATTTTCTAATGCTTCGTCTTTCCCTAATAACCTTCATTATAACATCTATCATCACATACCTCCAATCTCTATAAAAAGACAGGATTGTCACTAGACAAGGTGGATAAAAGATATTATTTTGCCTCGAAAAATACAAGGGCAAAATGCACAATGGGAACTAACTGTGATAAACAACATCACCTTTCAAGACATATTAAATAACAAAGATTACATTAGAGAGAAGCTAAGTAATTTTATTAAAATAAAAGACATTGCCATCTACATATCAAATGACCTGTCCACAGGCCAAACAAAAAGAAAAATTCAGGTGGAGTTATTAAAAGAAACCAGGCAAATTATTATAAAAGTTGCCTTGTCTAACATATCAGAGCTTGTTGTAATTGCAGTAGATCTAATTGAACCCAACCCCCTACATTCAGACAAAGAATCTCTTACGAAAATTTTTGAATTGATCATAGAGAACATTGGACTAATGAAAGTTTCAATGTTTGAACCAGACATCCCATGTCTAAACTCCAGTGCATTTCTAAACAAACTGGACATAAAAATAGAACAGGTGATTGCCCATTTAAATATTGGCACAAAGAGACTCATTATATCAGACATAGACTTTCCCAAGGGAAATTTTTCTGTGGCTGGAATTAAATTTCTAAACAGCAATCATCTACTATCAAAACTAGGGTTTAATAAGTGGCGTACCCTTTTAAAAGAGGTCTTAATTGACCTAAAACAAGCTGTACATATGGAAGATGTCTTTTTCGACAAAGATGACCATATATTATTTGCAATATCTAACAACTCCGTAAAAGACATTCGTAGAATTCACTCTAACCTACTGGATAAATTCAAAAAAAACAAAGACAAACCATCTCGTTTTAAAATTAAAGCCCCTTACCTTATACCTTAAATATCCAAACCATATACCTGGATATTTATTGAAACTGGAATCTGTTGACCTTGGTTATGAAATTTTAAAGGTCTTAAAAAAATGGTCTTAAAATTTTAGAAAATAGTAACAATCAACATTCTCCTGTTTCCATTGATTACATCCTTAATAATTGTGGTTTTGTGAGCAAAATAGTTAATATGGACAGTGTGGATATAAATATTGGAGAAGATTTTGGAGTAAAGTGTGGACAATTCTTTCAGGTCTTTGATTCAGACACAAACCAACTAAAGGCTGAATTAATTGTATCCCACACATCAAGGAATTGTTCCAGGGGGGATATACTCATTAGACATGACCCTTTTGTCCCCATTAAAACTGGAGATCCATTAAAATTAATTGAGGACAATACAAAGGACAAAGAAAAAGTTCCTCTTTGTAAAAATTTCATACTAAACCTATACAATAAAATTAGAGAATCAAAAGCCTTCTCCATATTGTACACAATTGGCACAAAACAAAATCTAGGGGACTTAACCCATACATTAAATAAAAAGAATATTGATACCTATACTGAAACCATGGGGATTGAAAAATCTATAATTATAGCGAAAGATGTAGTAATTAGAGAAGAAAATTCAATATTTAAAGAATTAAAAAAAATTTATATTATGTAATACCAATGTAAAAATTGGAATAACCAACTATCCCCTTTTAGATTTAAGTAAACTAGAAGTAATTAGACTTTCCATAGACTCTCTGGAACACGCTTTACTTATCCCTGAACCAAAAATAACAATATTTAATTCAACAACATTTAACTTGAGAGGCGATAAATATTTCATAAAAGGAGATATATATTCTGCAATGGAGGAGTACAAACGATCTATTATAATGGACTCCAAAAACCATATTGCCTTAAATTCCCTTGGGGTCTGTTATGCCAAAATAGGCGATTTTATAAATGCCCTAAAAATGTTTAGGGAGTCCCTAAAAATAAATCTCTCTTCTACATATTTCTATAACTTAGGATCCATTTACCTGAAATTAAACAACCTGAAAGAAGCAGAAAACTCATTTTTAAAATGCATTGAGATTGAAGGTACACACATTTTTGCTACTATTAGGCTTGCCCAGATTTGTGAATTAAAAAAAACAATTTGAATTAGCCAAAAAAATGGCTAAATAAAATAGACCCCACCAAATACCCTCAAGCTTATACCCTACTTGCCAATATTTACCTAAAACAAAAAAAAACAAAAAAGGGCAAAAGAATACCTGGAATCTGCCATAAGACTAAATCCAAATGACTCTTGGGCAATCTTCCTTTTGGGGAAGCTCTATATTGAGGAATTAAGAGACAAAAATACTGGAATATCACTCATAAAAAAAAAGCATTGAGCTAAAACCAGAAAAAAAACTCCTACAAAGAGTACCTAGCCCAAATTTGTCAATAAACTTGGAGTAGAAAAATTCTCTCCTAGTGGGCCAATCTTTCTCCTTTGATACATGTAAAACAAAACTCCTCTTACAGTGGACACTACGTCCCATGTCCATCTATTAAACTAACCCCCACGACTTTTTATTCATACCATTTTATCTGCTCAGGATACACATACAAAATTTGAAGGAAATTTGAAAAATATTAAATTTTTAAAAACTATTTAATGTGGAATTCTTTTTGAACAAATGTGGAAAATTTTGTAGAAAAACCCAAAGTTCCTTAAAATTAGGGGGAATCTGGTCCTGATCAAATACCCAAGAAAAATCACGTTTAAAATAAATAATCTATTATATCAACAGGTTATATTTACAAAATAAATTTATAGCGTTTATATCCAAAAATAGCAAAACATTGATTTGAAAAAAAAGAAAAATATTTGTATAGTCGGCTGCATGAGTGGTTATTGGGAAAAAAATCAAGGCTAATTTGGAAAAATCTCTAAAATCTGGCTTATTCCATCTCTGGATAAGACCATTAGATGGAGATCTTCAGGACAATACTCTATTTTTATACAGCCCCAATGACTTTATAACGAGCTGGGTCAAGGACAGACTTTTACAAAAAAATAAAGGAAGTAGCTCTTGAGAGTTTAGGTCAAAGGGTAGATGTGTGTGTAACCACAAGGTCTAATGGAAGGGTCAGCTCTCCTGTAAAAAAAACCACTATAAAGACTTCAGAACTTATCCTTCCAACAAAAAAAGAACTTGTTCCAGATAACCCATGCTCCAGCATGGAGATATTCATTTAACGATTTTGTTGTTGGTCCCCAAAATAAACTTGCCTACGCAGCGTGTAAAACCATTTGTACTGCTCCAAAAATTGACTTTGGGACCCTATTTTTAACCTCATCCCCTGGCCTTGGAAAGACCCATTTGATTCATTCTGTTGGCAGTTTTATTACAAACAACAAACCAGGTAAGCTAAATGTTGTATACATATCTTCAGAGGAATTTGCCAACCAGTTAGTATGGGCACTCAGGAGCGGGGACATAAATCAATTTAAAAAAATATTATAGAGAAAAAGTGGATATACTATTATTAGAAGACATCCATTTTTTTCCAGGGCAAGGGCAAAATGCAGGAGGAACTTCTATATCTTATTAAGTCAATGGAAGAAAATGGAAAGTTAGTTATTTTCTCTTCTTCATTTCTTCCAAAGGAACTAAAGGACATAGATTCTCAACTCACGTCATATCTTTGTTCTGGATTAATTGCTCCTATCCATAAACCAGATTTTCAGCTACGATTGGAAATTATCAAAAAAAAGGCCAGGTTCTATGAAATAAACATTCCAGACACTGTATCCAAATTTGTTGCTTCAAAGATAAAAACAGATATTAGACAGCTTGAGAGTTGCATAAAAAAATATGGCCCTAAAGGCAAGACTCCTCAATATGAATATAAACATGGAGCTTGCAAAGGAAATCATTCAAAACCACACAGACATAGTGGAAACCCCTTCCATTGAACAAATAATAAAGACCGTATGTTCAGTATTTGAATTGTCTCCAGAAAATCTCCGGTCTCGCTCTAGAAAAAGAAACATTGTAGTAGCAAGAAATACTGCATTTTATCTCGCCAGAAAATATACAGAACTGACCCTAAAAGACATAGGAAGACTCTTTAATCGCAGGCATTCCACTGTAATAAAAGGTATTACCAACATAGAAAAAGAGATCTATAGAGATACTCCAATAGGAAGACAGTTAAACAGGATAGTGGAGAGATTTGAAAATTAAGCTTATTAAAGCCTCAATTCAAATTTCTTGTGCTCTTTATCATAATCAATGTATTTACACTCAATATCTTCTACCCTGCTAACAACAGGTCCACGGGCCAATTTGCCTTTAAATTCCTCTAGCTTTTCCTTAGGTCCCTGGGCCAAAACCTCTACCCGTCCATCATTTAAATTCCTCACCCATCCACAAATTCCCATTTGATCTGCTATCCCTTTGGTCCAGGCCCTAAAACCAACACCCTGGACCTTACCACTAATTAAACAGTGAAGGCTCTTAATCATGACAAATTCCCTCCTTTTATTTTTCAACAATATCTTTTGCAGGGATAATGCCACTGGCAGCTGCAGCCACTATGTTGCCTGCAACCCCAGCCCCATCTCCTGCAACATACAGCCCCTTAAATTTAGTTTCCAACTTGTTGTTTGTCTCAATCTGAGTGGAAAAAAAATTTAATTTCTGGTGCATATAAAAGGGTCTCGTCATTTGCAACCCCTGGCACCACCCTGTTTAACATCTGAAGCCCTTCCACTATGTTTGTTAGTATCCTCTCAGGAAGGGCCATTGCGATATCACCACAGGTCACATTTGTTAATGTTGGGACAATGAATCCCTTTTGTATCCTGTTCCAGGTACTCCTCCTCCCCCTTTTTAGATCTCCAAATCTCTGTAAAATTGGCTTTCCTCCACCAATTAATGTTGCCAGGCGCCCAATTGATTCACCATATCTATGGTTATCAGTAACAGGTTCAGTTAAAACCACCTTTGATAGAAAGGCAAAATTAGTATTTTCTGACTTTCTATCCATATAGGCATGACCATTTACGCACACAAACTTTTTGTAGTTTTCCATTGTAACATAGCCACCTTTATTTGTACAGAAAGTCCTGGTTTGGTCGTCATACTTTTTGGTCTGGATAAAAAAAAGTTGGGTCATAAATAATATCAGTAACGTCATCCATGATGTCGTTTAAAACCTCCACTCTAACACCCACCTCAATGCCCCGCTGGATCATCCCAATATTGTACTTTTTGGCCAATGACACCAGCCAATCGGCCCCAATCCTTCCAGGGGCCAATATGACATTTCTTGCATAAAATGGTCCTTTGGATGTTATGATCCCTTTGATTTTATCTCCCTCAATAATCAAGTCCTGTGCATCTACTTTGGTTAGAATTTTAACTCCTTTAGAAACTAAATAGTTCATCATATTTTCGATATATTCTGGGAGATGATCTGTTCCAAGGTGTTTTTGTTTAATAATAAGAAGTTCTATCCCTTCTTTTCTTGCCTCTTTCCTGATATGTTTTGCCTTGTCTATATCTGTTGGAAAAACATCGCCATCCATACCAAACTCAGTAAAAACAGCCTCTGTCTCTTCAATGAGCGAGTTAGCCTGGTCTATATCCATAAATTGGGTAAAATCGGTCTTTCCTAGTTTAGGTATAAAATTTAATTTTCCGTCACTAAAAAGACCTGCTCCCCCTATGCCACACATTATATTGCATGGATCACAGCTTTTGCATCCATTATCCTTTGACATGGGACACTTCCTCTTCTTTGGGAAGGTCCCTTTCTCCAAAATCAAGACCCTTAAATTTGAATGCTTAGCTATAAAATATCCAGCAAATAGCCCAGCGGGCCCTCCTCCAACAATTATTACGTCAAATTCCTTTTCCATATCCTTTCCTCAGTGTTCAAAAGTTCCATGTCCTGTATCCCCCCAATACAACAATGAACCCTGAACTTTTATAGCCCTGCAAACTTTTTAATATCCCTTCTATAGGCCAAGACTCCATCTACAATGCCCTTTGCTATCCTCTTTAAATAGGAATAAGACTTAAGTCTTCTTCTTTCTACTGGATTGGTTAAATATCCTATTTCGATCAAAATAGCAGGCATTCGGGCTCCCATAAGTACATAAAATGGTGCCTGTCTAACACCATTGCTTTCAGGATGATATGCCCTGCAATCTAAAAGTATATTATTTAACACCTTAGATGCCAGGGCTGAAGATTCCTTTATTTTTGAATTTAACATAAGATCTGTTAAAATCAATTGTAGATCACTTATTTTTTTTGAGGACACAGCATTCTCCCTTGCAGCTACCCTAATTGCGTCCTTTGAACTTGCTATGTTTAGGTAATAAACTTCTATCCCACTAACTCTCCTATTCCTACAGGCATTCACATGTAGGGAGATAAAAAGATCCGCGCCCCTTGTATTTGCCATAACAGTCCTCTCTTCTAAGGGAATAAATTTATCTGTGGTACGGGTATAGAGGACTTTAAAGCCCTTCTTCTTTAGCATTCTTCCTAAAATCTTTGCCATCCTTAAATTTATGTCCTTTTCCCTGACTCCTCTATAAATTGCACCAGGGTCTTTTCCACCATGCCCTGGATCTATCATAATAGTTCTTATATCCAATCCCAATTGTTCAATCAAAGATTCAGAGACCTTAGTTGATTTTTTTTACTGCATCTTTTACGAGCTTAACATTTTCAAGATTCTTTTTCCCATAAATATCCACAACTACCCTAAATGGATTTTGTAGAGTAAATACTTTAAAATCTTTTATGTTTCTAATATACAATACTAGTCTTACAACATTTTTTTTCTATATTGGGAAAACCTCACTTTAGTCAAAAAACCCTTATTTAATCCTATCTCCTCCTTGTCCAAGAGATTTTTGGGCAGATATGCACCCATTAGATCTACCACCAACCTGGAATATTTAATACCTTTTAACACAAACCTTTTAAAGCTTACCTCGTGTGATAGGTCCGCAACTACCCTTGCATAATCTTTATCCATCCATTTCCTGATATTTAATACCTTTGCCAGGTAGTTTTTCCTCCCATCAAACCCTTTAACTGATTTTTTTACCATTGGACTTAGTCTTTAAAGGATATATCTTTCTCAAATACTTCCCATCAAGCTCCTTTAGTAGTTTTTTTTGCCTCTTCTACTTTGTCACCATTTGGGTACATATTCTCTATATATAGCAGGTCAATGTATGCATCTTCAACATCTTTTAATCTATTCAATTTTATTTTGGCAGAGTAAAGTTTGGCATCATCTCCCAGGAATGGATGGATATCTTTTCACCAATAGATCAAAATATCTTATGGAATTTATAAAATCTTTTTTTTAGATGTGACCTTTTACCAAGCTCTTGATATGACCTGGCAATATAGTATAGGGCCTTGGGGGCATAAGGCCCTTTTTTTATTGCACCTATATGCTTTATAGAAAATATCCTTTACTCTAATCCATTTGGATCTATATTTAGATCTCTTTCTGTCTTTTTTTTAAGGAGTAAAAACTTTTGTATCCCTTTAAAAAAAAGGGTCCTACATGTGGATGCATAAGAGATATAAGTTGAGGTAAAATAGAGTATTAAAAAAAAATAACAAAAAAAAATCTTCTCATACCCATATCTATTCCACAGTAACGCTTTTTGCAAGATTTCTAGGTTGATCCACATCTTTACCAAGGTATACACCATTTCATAGGCAAAAAGCTGAAGTGCAGGTAAAATTAGAAAACTGGTTAGTACATCCCCCAAATTGGGTATTTCCCATACGTGGTCTGCAAACACTTCAAAGCCTGGATGTGTCAGACAAATAATAGGACCTTTTCTTGCCTGTATTTCCTTTATATTGGATATAACCTTATTAAAAAGCTCGTCTTCTGTGGCAATCACAAAGCTAGGGAACTCAGGGTCAATCAGAGCAATTGGCCCATGTTTCATCTCCCCTGCTGCATATCCTTCTGCATGTATGTAAGATATTTCTTTAAGTTTTAGTGCACCTTCTAAGGCCAGGGGATAATTAAGTCCCCTTCCAAGGAAAAAAAAAGCTCCTGGAAAAACTGTAGGCCACAGCTAGTTCCCTTGCCATATCCCTAATCTTTGGGAGCTCTTTTTCTAGGATGGAAGGCAGGTCTTTTAGGCCAGTTATAATATAATTGTACAAATTCTCTTCTATTAAGTTTTTTTCTTTTAGCAAAATATAGTGTCATTAGCAATATGACTACCATCTGGGAACACATTGCCTTGGTTGATGCAACACTAATCTCTGGACCTGCCTGGGTATATAACACCTGATCTGATTCCCTTGCCACTGATGAACCAACAACATTGCATATGCCAACTACCTTGGTTCCCATTTTTTTTAACCATGCGAAGTCCTGCCAGGGTATCTGCAGTCTCGCCAGACTGACTTATAACAACAACTAGATCATCCTTATCTATTAAGGGATCCCTATACCTAAACTCAGATGCTATATCTACTTCAACAGGTATCTTAGCCAATCTTTCAAATAGATATTTCCCCCAAAATCCAGCATGATAAGAGGTACCACAGGCAACTATGTGCATTTTTTTTGGTATAGATATCCCATCAAGCTCTGTTAATACAACCCTTTTATCTTTATAATCTATTCTTCCTGCAAGGGCATCATAAATAACCCTAGGCTGTTCCATTATCTCCTTTAACATAAAGTGTTTGTAACCGCCTTTTTCTGCCAGACTAATATCCCAGGGAACTTTTTGAACCTCCTTTTTTTACCTCTATCTCCTTGTCTAAGGAATATATATTAGTAGTATGTGCAGTTAATCTTGCTATTTCACTGTCTTCTAAAAAGATTACTTCCTTTGTATATGGCAAAAATGCTGGAATATCTGAGCCTATAAAATTCTCTCCAACACCCACACCTACAATAAGGGGACTGGAATGTCTTGCAGCCCAAAGCTCATTTGGCCTATTTAAAAATATAACCCCTATTGCATAGGAACCCTGAACCTGGTTTAGACAATATCTTATTGCTGAAAGAGGATCTCCTGTCCTGTTATATTCCTTTGAAATTAGATGCACAAGGACCTCAGTATCAGTATCAGAGGCAAAATCAATACCCTCATCAATAAGGGATTCTTTTATTTGTGCATAATTTTCAATAATCCCATTGTGGACAACACATATTTCACCAAGGGAATCCACATGGGGATGGGCATTTTGTTCATTTGGCACCCCATGGGTGGCCCACCTTGTGTGGCCAATTCCAATAGTTGAGTGCAATGGATCGTTTGCAAAAACCTTATCTTCTAAAGAGGATATTTTCCCCTTTGATTTTATAATCTTTAATTTTCCCTGTTGAATATATGCTATTCCTGCAGAATCATACCCTCGATACTCGAGCCTCTTTAGACCTTCCAAAAGTATAGGAACTGCTGGTCTGTGTCCAATATATCCTATAATTCCACACATTGGTCCCCCCTAAAGGCCATATCAAAAAAATGGCTTTATTATTTTTGTGATTTTAGCTAAGGCCTGCCCCCTATGGCTTAATCTATTTTTCTCCTCAAGAGAGAGACAGGCTGCACACATGCCCAATTTTTCGTCAAAAAAATATGGGATCATAGCCAAATCCCTGGTCACCTTCAGGCTGAAAGGCAATCTTTCCCCTCCAAATTCCCTGGGTCACAACATAATCGCCAGTCTTTGCATACAAAACCATAACACACCTAAATTGTGCCCCACGCCTATCAAAAGGTATGTCTTTCATAAGTCCAAGGAGCTTTTTGTTTTTTTCCTCATCTGTTGCACCTTCCCCTGCAAACCTCGCAGAATAGACACCAGGTCTTCCAGAAAGTGCATCCACCTCCAGGCCTGAATCATCTGACAGGGCAGCATAACCGGTTTTTTCACATACATATCTTGCCTTATATAAGGCATTGCCCTCAAAGGTCTGCTCTGGTTCTGGAATATCCCCAATTTCGGGAAAGTCTCTAAGACTTAACAGCTCAATGCCCAAATCCTTTTTCAAAATTATATCTTCAATCTCTTTTATTTTTCCCTTATTTTTCGTTGCTAACACAAGCTTCATACACTCTCCTAAAATTGAGGTTGACACAATAAAAAAACTAAAATTAAACCCCAAATACCCATAATGCATACTCTTAATCTCAAGAAATCAAAAAAATAAAGTCAAGTAATTTAATGTAAACCCAAAAAAAGTAAATGTATTGGATATATTATAAAGAAAAACATTAAACCCCAAAAAAAATGGATAAAAAAAAGTTATACACCATAAGTCTGGGATGCCCCAAAAATTTAGTGGACACAGAGACAATGCTGGGCTCCCTTAACCATTTGTGCGTACCCATATCCTCTGCAAAAGATGCAGACATTATATTAATAAATACATGTGCATTTATAGAGGATGCGACCCAGGAGTCAATTGATACTATAATTGAAATAATTGAAGAAATAAAAAAACAGGGATAATAAGCCCGTTTTTATTGTAACAGGCTGTCTTGTAAACAGATATTATAAAGACTTATTAAAAGAACTCCCAGAGGTGGATTTGTTTTTGCCAATAGGTGATCAACATAAACTAAAAGAGATAGTTGCTAGATACTTTTCAAAAAAAACCATTAACCACAAATATGAAAAGAATTATCTCCACTCCACCATCCTATGGATATCTGAAAATAGCAGAGGGATGTAATAATAGGTGTAGTTTCTGTATTATTCCAAAGATCAGGGGTCCACTTAGGTCTTTTCCACAACAGGAATTAATAGACCAGGCAAAATATATACTCTCCACAGGGAGAAAGGAAATAGTTGTAGTTGCCCAGGACGTAACCTCATATGGAAAGGACTTACAAGGGAAAAATAGTCTATACACATTATTAGAAGGGCTATCAAAGCTAGAAGACCTGGTATGGCTTAGGCTCCTATATTTATATCCAAAGGGGATAACTGAGGATTTTCTTAAATTTTTGAAGGAAATAACTCCGCCCTTTATCCCTTACTTTGATATTCCCCTGCAACACTCGCATCCAGAAATTTTAAAAAAAATGGGAAGGCCCTTTCAAGTGGGAGTTGAAGAGATTGTCCAATTAATAAGAAAATATTTTGAAAATGCAGTTGTGAGGACAAGCTTTATTGTTGGGTTTCCTGGAGAAGAGAATGAACATTTCCACCACCTGGTTCGATTTGTGGAAAAAATGAAGTTCCACCATGTGGGGATATTTTCTTACTCTGCTGAAGAGGGAACTGTTGCAGCAAAATACTCACACCATGTTCCAGAAGATGTTAAAGAGGAGAGAAAACAAATAATAATGGAAATCCAAAAAAAACCATAAGCAGGAATCATCTAAAATCCTATAAAGGTAAGAGGCTAAAGATTTTAATAGACAAAAAGAGTAGTCAGTGGCCCACCTTATACGAAGGCAGGCCATGGTTCTTTGCCCCTGAAATTGATGGGACATTCTATGTATCTGGGGAGAAAATTGGACCTGGAGATATGGTGGATGTAGCGGTCCAGGACACCTATGACTATGACTTATCTGGGATTATTTGAGCCTGTTTTGACCCAGTATTTATCTTTAATCCCTTTGACTTCAGAAAATTTAGAAATAAGAGACAAAATAATATTGCTTTAAAATAAACATTTTGATATCAATGGGCAAATTTTGGTTAGGGGGTATTACGTTAATGATAAACACAAGACCTATTAAACACAGCGAATTTTTAAATGGAGACATTCCAGTGGCAGAAGATTCCAGCTTTTCTTCCATGCTAGAAGATTATTTAGAAAAGGATTTCTTAGACATTGAAGATGGAACAATTGTTAAAGGTAGAGTGGTTAGGATCGATCCAGACAAGGTATTGGTGGATGTAAATTTCAAATCTGAGGGACAGATCCCAATTGAAGAATTCCAAGATAGCGATGGAAATTTGGATGTAAAAGAAGGGGATAAGGTTGAGGTATTTGTTATCCACAAAAATGATTTAGAGGGCACTATTTCTCTCTCCTACAAACGTGCCAAGAAGATGAGGGTGTTGGATGAACTGGAAAAGATTCAAGAAGAAAATCAAAATGTTCCGGGTAAAATTGTAAAAAGGATAAAAGGTGGATACACAGTAGAGGTCTTAGGGATTGAGGCCTTTTTACCAGGCTCCCATGTGGACCTTAGGCCAGTTCCAGACATGGATGCACTGGTTGGGGAGAGATTTGATTTTAGGGTACTAAAGATAAATAGAAAGAGAAGCAATGTAATAGTATCTCGTCGAGTAATCCTGGAAGAGGAAAGGGAACAAAGGAGAAAAGAGCTCATTTCCACCTGAAAGAGGGGATGGTAGTCAAAGGAAAAGTCAAGAATATAACTGATTATGGAGTATTTATAGACTTAGGTGGATTGGATGGTCTGCTCCATATAACAGATATGTCGTGGAAAAAGATCAAGCATCCAAAAGAGATGGTGCAGCTAGGAGACACATTGGAGCTCATGGTCTTAAACTATGACAAAGAAGAAAATAAAGTATCCTTAGGGCTTAAGCAACTGGTTCCCAATCCATGGGAAGATATACACAAAAAAATATCCTGAAGGGTCTAAGACCCTTGGAAAGGTCACAAACATTGTGGACTATGGCGCTTTTGTGGAATTGGAGCCAGGGGTTGAAGGACTGGTACACATCTCTGAGATGTCCTGGACTAGAAAGCTAAAACACCCATCCCAAATGGTCCAGTTAGGTGATGAAGTTGAGGTTGTTGTCCTTGGCATTGACACTGATAAGAAGAGAATTTCCCTTGGGATGAAACAGGTTAGACCAAATCCATGGGATATAGTTGCTGAAAAATATCCAGAAGGGACTGTCTTAGAGGCCCCAATTAAAAATATCACTGATTTTGGAATTTTTGTTGGCATAGAAGAGGGTATTGATGGCCTAATCCACGTATCTGATATATCCTGGACAAAAAAGATACATCATCCAGGGGAGCTATACAAGCCTGGTGAAATTATAAGGGCTAAAGTACTCACTGTTGATAAGGAAAATGAAAAATTCACATTGGGTATTAAACAACTCACAGAAGACCCCTGGTTAAAGATCCCAGAAAAATATCCTGAGGGAACTTACGTCACAGGAAAGATTACCAATATCACTGACTTTGGTCTTTTTGTAGAAGTGGAAGAGGGAATTGAAGGGCTTGTATATATTTCAGAGGCAAGCGATAAAAAGATACAGGACGCAAATGAACTCTATAAGGTCGGTCAAGAGGTAACTGCAAAGGTAATCAGGGTAAGTGCAGAAGAGAGAAGGCTTGGGCTATCTGTGAAACAATACTTAGAAGATGAGGCAAAGAGGAAAATAGAAGAAGAGAAAAAGCGGAAAAAAAGATGCTGGAAGCAATTTAGGTGAGCTAATTAAACAAAAATTGGAAAATGATAAACAGTAAGCCCAAATTTAGTCAAAGACACCCATTTATTTTTGGACTATTTTTGATTATATTGGCTGTGGTACTTATAATCAGTACCATGGCCTTTTTTTTCATATATAAAGGGCAAGGTATCAATTCCTTTTTTTGCAATCAAAAAAAATCGGACTTGTGAATATTTCTGGAACCATTACAGATTCCAGAAAATATATAGATTGGATAGATAAACTAAAAAAATGACTCTCATGTTGTAGGGGTAATTTTGAGGATAAACTCACCAGGGGGAGTGGTCGCCCCATCCCAGGAAATATATGAGGCAGTAGCAAGTTTGGACAAAGTAAAGCCTGTTGTGGTTTCCATGGGTAGTGTAGCTGCATCAGGGGCATATTATATTAGTTGTGGTGCAAGGGCCATTGTGGCAAATCCAGGAACTATAACGGGTAGTATAGGAGTGATTGCAAATTTGATTTCCATTGAAGACCTCTTAAAAAAAATTGGGGGTGGAAGATCAATCCATTGCAACTGGTAAATTCAAAATGGCTGGCTCCCCTCTAAAAAAAACTAACCGAGGAACAAAGAAGATACTTAAAGGGATTAATTGACAATCTGTACAACCAGTTCATAGAAGCAGTGGTCAAGGGTAGAAAACTGGAGAAAAAAAAAGGTATTATCCATCTCCGATGGAAGGGTATTTACAGGGCTGCAGGCAAAGGAACTGGGCCTTGTGGATTATCTGGGAAATATGTCCAAGGCCATAAAAATTCTAAAAAAAATTATGTAATACATCAGAAGAAATTGAAATAATAGAAGGACCACAAAAAAAAGAGCCTTTGATAAAAAGGATCCTTGGGGCAGCAAAAAAATAGCTCCCCTTTTAATTTAAGTGAGGGGTTTTACTATATGTGTCCTTTATACATAAAATAAAGGGAGGGATAAATGCATACATTGCTTGAACTTATAAAAAACATGAGCCATTCAACAATCCAGGGATTTTTTGGGGTAGTGGGGATATTTGTATTTTTAATTACAATGGTTGGCTCTGGGATATACAGGGTGAAACAGCAACTTGAAAAAGATAAATCCCATTAAAAATTTAATAAGTGTCCTTTACTACTTTATCAGCTGTTTCAAATACAGATGAATACCCTTCTTTTAAATATAGGGTAATATAGTACTCACCATATTCTCCCTGGGAATACAACTTATAATTAAATGGCATAATAATAACTTCAGGATTTAAGTTTATCTCTTCTAAAAAAGGAGTCAGTTTTTCCGTTATTTCAAGGGACCAGATGGTTCCCATATCATCAAATGCATCTAAATCATGGGT
Source organism: Desulfothermus okinawensis JCM 13304 (assembly GCA_001311565.1). GTDB lineage: Bacteria > Desulfobacterota > Desulfovibrionia > Desulfovibrionales > Desulfothermaceae > Desulfothermus > Desulfothermus okinawensis. Next base: position 43,105 of record BBBM01000014.1, on the reverse strand, counting down.
TATTTCTGGATCTAATAGATGACATACAAGATATATTTCATCGGTTTTTAAAGGATCCTTTGGTGAATCTGAGTGTATAAATACCTCAACTACCCTTTTATCTAAAGATACAATCTTTTCTGCAACTTTTTTTTAAAATTTCCAAGCTTTTCATATAACTCCCCTTAAATACTGGTTGCAGTATCCATTTTATTTTGTTCCTCTATAGCCCCTTCAATACAATTGATTAAATCTTCTTTTTTTGGCCATATTTGAATCATAAAGTGCAATCTGCAAATTGATTGCCCTTTGCACTATGGGTTTTGTAATGTCAAAAAAATCCTTTTAGAGATAAAATAGCATTTGGGATGTCCCCCCTATGGGCAAAACAAAGGCCTAAATAAAGGGACACAAAATTGCTTTTAACTCCCCTTTTTTTTAATTCCAAAAATTCCTTCATGGAATTTTTATATCCCCTAGTTTGTAATAACAATAGGCCAATTTTTGCCTTGCAACTAAATTATCTGATCTTTCCTCAACCATTTTAAGATATATATCCCTGGCATCTTCATATTTACCCTGTGACAAATATTCGTCTGCCTTTTTTGCATCTTTGTTTGTAAAGGAAGAAGCCCTAGATGGTTTAGTTGAAAATCGCTGTCTAAAGGCAAATAAAAAAATCCCGCCTGCTTAGATAGGTCTTTTTCATAAAAATCCTCTTATTATTAAAGTATTCGCCCAAGTTTATCAAAATGACAAACTTGGGCTAATGTCACTCAAATATCCGACATCAAGAATTTTTGGGATTTTATACACTAAGGATGCCTATGACAAGGGGTAATTGATAAAAAAATTTTGCTATTTGTTGACAAAGCATATGGATATGAGATAAAAAAAGCTGCATCAGGTGCCGTTAGGCTTAAAAGGGAATCCGGTGCAAATCCGGAACCGGCCCGCGGCTGTGATAAGGGGACGAAAGCTGCAAAAGGCCACTTTCTTCCCCGCCACCTTTTTAAGCAAGGACATAGGTGAAGCCAAAAGTTTTTGACCTTCACAAACTGCTACTTGCAAAGAGCAGGTCCTTCACTTGAAAAGGTGGCGGGGCGGGAGGGAAGGCGCAGCAAGTAGGATGATCCTTAGAGTCAGAAGACCTGCCTGAGTAAAATTTAAAATATTGCCCTCGGGACATGGGGCTATATTTTAAATTGGGGATAAAAAAAGGGAAATCCCTGAGATTTTTTTAATCTCAGGGATTTTTTTTATTAAAAAAATACTTGATACTTAAAAAATAATAATATATCCTACATACACTTTTTTTTAAAAAATAACACAAAAAATGCAAAAGGAGGATTTATGGTATCAAAAAAAATCTTATTCATGGCCTTAGTCTTTCTTGTATCCACCACATTTAAGAGTTATGTCCATGCCTATGACATTACAAAAGAACTCTCATTAGATGTGTCCATATCTGGGGCATATCAGTATATGGACTATGATTCTAATAACACTGACGATAGTCTGGGAAGGGGCAGTGTATCATCAGACATTGGTTTTAATTTCCATCCCACGGACATAGACGAGTTGCAGCTCACCTTTAGTTTTGCAGCAGGAAATAGTTTACATAATAATTCTCCATTTATGTTCTCATCCTATGCAGAAGACCTTGAAGACGATGTAAAGGACATTAATGGAAGGAGTAGGGACTATCTATTGGAGGCATGGTATAAACATACCTTTAACATATCCCAAGATATATCTCTGTCAGGTACTTTTGGGATAATTGACTCCACTGCATACTTGGATGCAAATGAATTTGCCAACGACCAGGCAACTCAATTTATGAATGAGGTATTTGTAAACAATCCCCTATTAAATTTACCTTCTTACGATATTGGAGGAGTAGTTGAGCTATCCATTAAGAACTTTTATATAAAGGCCCTTGGAATGAGCACAAAGACAGATAAATGGGAGACACCAGATGAGGACGATACAAAATCCTATAATTACTATGGGGCAGAAATAGGATACAATCTAAACACGCCCCTGGGCCAAGGCAATTACAGGTTAACGGGATATGAAACCACTGAAGAATTTCAAGGATGGAAGGGTTCAGAAGAAAGATATCAGGGAATTGGAGTATCAATAGATCAAAAATTAGGAGACATATTTGGAGTATTTTTCAGATTTGGATGGCAGGACGACGATGCAATAGTTGATTTTGATACCATGTATTCAGGTGGAATCAATATAAACGGTAAACTATGGGGAAGAGAGGATGATGAAATAGGTGTTGGATATGCATATCTAGACGGTGCTGACAAGGCAGACGTGGACAACACCCAGGCAGTGGAAGGATATATAAAATTCAAGGTAACTGACTACAGTCATCTGTCACTGGATATCCAATATATGGATGATAACTACAAACACAATATAGATGATACTGATGGTTTCATATACGGGGTCAGGTATGTAGTAGAGTTTTAGCAAGCCCAAAGCACTCTTTATTCTATAGGACCTGGATTCGCAGTTTGAAAAATAATCCTCCCTTATGGCGAATTCAGGTCTCTTTTTATTTCCTATTTCTTTTTCAAAATAATTCTGCAATCAGCAACGCTAATACCCATATTCTCATCATGGACAATAAGGGGATTTATATCCAACTCCTGGATCTCTGGATGATTTACCATCAAATGGGATATCTTCATTATAGCTTTTTCTAAACCATCTATGTCTTTTCTCTTATCCCCCCTAAATCCTTCAAGGAGTTTATATGCCCTTATACCTTGGACCATTCTCCTAATATCTCCTCTAGATAGGGGGGCTATTCTAAAGGACACATCTTTAAAAACCTCAACAAAAACCCCTCCAAAGCCAAACATAACAAGGGGACCAAATCTTGGATATCTTGTTGCACCAACTATACATTCTATACCCCTTGGAGCCATTTTTTTGTACAAGTACACCATGAATCTTTGCATCTTTTTTTATACTCATACGCATTTTTCACTATTTTATTAAAACCCTCTCTTATTTCCTTTTCTGTGGAAAGATTGACAAGGACTCCTCTGGCATCTGATTTGTGGAGTATATCAGGGGATACTATCTTTAGGACCACAGGAGAGCCTATCTTTCTGGCAATGTCTGCAGCCTCATCTTCAGTTGTTGCAAGTTCCATTGGCAAAACATCAAAATCATATGCCTTAAGAGGTCCCTGCACTGTATCTCAGTTAGCCTTGTTTCATCCTCCTCCACATACCCTCTTATTAATTCCTCTGCCCTTTGTCTGTCATAGGTAACTTCTATTTCCTCGTAGGTCTCCCTGTGTAACCAGCTATTAAATTTATACAGGGCACCCAGGGCCTTGGCAGCATTTTCTGGAAAACTAAAGACCGGATATCCATGTTCCTGGAGATAGTGTACACCTGAAGATACATCCACAACCCCCATGAAACAGGATACTATGGGCTTATTGGTGGTAGACGCAACCCTGACGATTGCTTCAGCAGTTGCCCTTGCATCTGTCATAGACTGGGGAGTTAGAATAACCAGAGCCCCATCCACATTTGGATCAAATATAACTGTCCTAAGGGCATTTTCATACCTATCTGATGTGGCATCTCCAATTACATCAATGGGATTGTGTATATTGGCAGTAGGGGGAAGATATTTACTTAATTTCTCTTTTGTCTCATCTGTTAATTCTGCCAGTGTTAAACCTGTTGTTACAGTAACATCTGTTGCAACTATTCCAGGACCACCAGCATTTGTTATAATGGCCACCCTATTTCCTGCAGGTACCTTTGTCCTGATCTTACCCAGAGGAGTTTCACTCTTATATGTAAATGCTGTGGCAAAATCAAAGAGCTCATTTATGGTCTCTGCCCTAATAATCCCTGTTTGGTCAAATATTGCACTGTAAACTGCATCTGAACCTGCTATTGCTCCTGTGTGAGATGCTGCAGCCTTTGCACCTGCAACTGTTCGACCAGACTTAATCACCAATAGGGGTTTTGGATTGTCCCCAGATGTTATTTTTTTTGCAGTATCAATAAAATCCCTTGCCCTTCTTAGTTCCTCTAGGTATATCATTATCACTTCTGTATCAGGGTCATTGTAAAAATACTCCATTAAATCAACTTCATCCACATCTGCTTTATTTCCTATGGATATAAATTTTGAAAACCCAAATTCCCTATCTGCTGCAAAATCCAAAACTGCAGTACAAAGGGCTCCGCTCTGGGAAATAAAAGATATCTTTCCAGGCTGTGGCATTCTCCTGGAAAAACTTGCATTTAAACGTACATTGTCAAGGGGATTTATCACACCAAGACAGTTAGGTCCAACCAAACGGACTCCAGCTTCCCTGCACATATTTGCAATTTCCTGCTCTATTTTCGCACCTTCACCACCAACTTCCTTAAATCCTGCTGAAACTATAACAATCCCACCCACCTGCTTTTCTATTGATTGTTTCACTGCCTCCATGGCCAACTTTGGAGGCAAAATAATAAAAGACAGGTCCACTGGGTCTGGTATATCCAATATGGTTGGATAGGCCTTCACACTTACAACAGATTTGGCCCTTGGATTTACAGGAAATATGACCCCCTTAAATCCACCCTTTAAAACATTTAAAAATATATCATGCCCTACCTTGCCAGGGGTAGTTGAAGCACCTATAACAGCCACAGACTCTGGAGAGAATATGGCATCTAAACCCTTTTTCATATTTATCTCCTTTTTTTCTTAAGATTTATTTAGTTATAATCTTTTCCCAGAAAGAATCAACTTGGAAAGATCAAAGTGGATGTTTTTGTTGGTTGCAAGTATATTGGGGGAATAGAGTGACAATGGATTGGTATTATAATCTGTGACCATACCTCCTGCCTCCCTCACCATAAGCCAACCAGCTGCAATATCCCATGGTTTTAGTCCCTGTTCAAAAAAACCTTCAAATCTCCCACAGGCAACATAAGCAAGATCAATTGCAGCAGCACCCATTCTCCTGAGTCCCTGACAGGAAAGCAGCACTGATTTAATAGGTGGGATCACCTGTTCTATTTTGTCCTTTATATCGTATGGAAATCCTGTTGCAATAAGAGAATTTTTTTTAAATCCTTTTGTTTAGAGACTCTTATCTTTTTCCCGTTTAAATAAGCACCTTTGCCCTTACATGCTGAAAAGACCTCATCAATTATTGGTAAATTTATGACCCCTAAAACCACCTCTCCTTCATACCACAAGGCAACTGAGGTGGCCACCATTGGCAGTGAATGGGCAAAATTGGTGGTGCCATCTAAGGGATCAACTATCCAGATAGGCCATTCCCCTACCTTAGTTGATGAATCAGACTCCTCTGCCAAAAAAATTTGTATCCACTAATAATTTGAGCTCCCTCTTAAGCTCATTTTCAACAGCCACATCTATTTCTGTGACAAGGTCTATCTCCCCCTTATGCTGAATATTGAGCTTTTTACCAATTGAGTTTTTTTATGAGTTCTCCTGCCCCTTTAACCACTTCAACTGTTTTTTTGTAAAAGGCACTCAAGGTCTTTTATATCCATAATTCGTAATCTTTATCCATTTTTATTTAGTTAATAAAGACTTGAGAGTATGTTTTCTCATTTTCCATGGCTATCCCAGTCCCCCTAACAACAGTAGTCAAGGGATCGTCGTCCACCACAACATTTATATTGGCCCTCTCCATTATTAATCTATCAAGTCCCTTTAAAAGGGCACCTCCTCCTGCAAGCAAAATCCCATTCTGGCAACGTCTGCAACAAGTTGTGGAGATGTCTTCTCAAGTGCCCTTATAACTGAATCTACAATTATATCAACTGGTTCTTTAATACACCTAAAAACCTCTTCCTCTGTCAACTCTATCATAGATGGAGCCCCATTCATGATATTCTTGCCCGTTATCTTCATCACCTTCGTCTCTTCACCTGGCACATAGTAAGCACAGCCTAACTTTATCTTGATCTGTTCGGCTAAATTCTCGCCAATTAACACCTTATATTCTTCTTTTAAGTACCTCTGGATGGCTTCATTTAGTTCATCTCCAGCCACCCGAACAGATTCTGCATATGCCACAGCAGATAAAGATATTACTGCAACTTCTGTTGTTCCTCCCCCAATATCCACCACCATATTCCCAACAGGTTTTTCAATTGGGAGCTGGGCACCTATTGCTGCTGCCATGGGCTCTTCAATTAGCTTTACCTCCCTGGCACCAGCCTGCTGGGCAGACTCTATAACTGCACGCATCTCCACCTGGGTAATTCCCGTGGGTACACAGATGACCATTTTGGGTTTCACCAGTTGCAGCCCCTTAATGACCTTTTTTTATAAAATAGGAAATCATTATTTTGGTTACTTCAAAATCTGCAATAACCCCATCTTTTAAAGGCCTAACCGCCCTTATCTTTTCTGGGGTCCTTCCCAAAAATTCCTTTGCCTCTGTTCCAACTGCTAACACCTTAGCTGTCCTTGCATCCAATGCCACTACTGACGGCTCGTTAAGTACAATTCCGTCCCTTCCTGTATACAAAAGGGTATTGGCTGTTCCAAGGTCCATGGCCAGATCTTTGCCAAAAAAAATTGAGAATCTTTTTTTAAAAACATTTCTACCTTCCCTTTTTCCTGTTCCTCAATTTATTTTTCAAGTACAAATTCTCTAGAAACAGTGACAAATGATCAATTAGAAGTTGAAAAAAATTCTGACATGGAATTTGTAATTATTTTTTTTATCCTTATCTAAAAATACCAGGACTCCTCTGGTCTTAAAATTTACTATTATGGGCAAACAAACAATGGTCTTCACCCTCTCTTTTATAGAAGGAATTCCCAAAAGGGAACCAATGGGTCTTGGGTCTTCATCATCACTCAAAACAATGGCCTTATGATTTTTGAACACCCATCCAATGAGCCCACTATTTATGCTGAACTTCTCACCTTTAAACCTTTCCAGACCAACTATTATATCACTGACTTTTTCAAGATAATAGCCAGTCCCCCGCTCGTCCCTGGAGGCAAACAAAGAGTGCATAAATCCTGTATATAGACATAATATCTTAAGCAAGTTGTCTAAATATTCATTCCACTTTGGATATTTTTGTTTTAATCCACAAATCAATTTTAGGCCATTATAAAAATTCTCCGTCTCCCAGGAAGAACTCAATTTATCCCTCACTTCTATAAATTCAGAGGCAAGACCAGCAAATTGTCTTAAAATCTTTTGGTCCTTTGGTGTGAAGGTATAGGTCTTTTTGCTGTCAACACATAAAACTCCCCTACTGTTTTTAAGGGGCACGCCCATAAAGGACTTTACATTTTCTTCCTCTCCCTTTAAATAATAACAAAGCCTCCTCTTTTCCCTGGAAAAATCATTTATAACTAAGGTTTTCTTGTTTTTTTAAGATCCAGCCCACTAGCCCCTTTCCCTGGACTACTACAGATGTTTTGTCCACATTATCTCCAAGACTAAAATATGAAGCCATTCTATATTTTGGACCCACATCTTTTAGATACAAAACACTACTATACCCATTAAATACACTACTTACACATTGAAGCAGGTGGTCATAAAAAGAGGAATTTTTCATTACCTCTTAAACCTTCTCTGAAAATAAAACTCTATGCTCCTGTTATAGGTTTTTTTTCCTCTTCTTCAGTGAAATAACAGGCAGGCAACTCACCTCTAAGCCTATGGTATCTAATACATTCACAGCATATTCCATGTCTTGAGCAAGATGGATAGGTACATGGGCAATACTCAGAATTTAGCTTATATCTGGGACACTTTTCCTTTTTTTTCCATTTTAGTCTCCTTTTCCATCACTTTGGTTAAAGTCAAAATTTAGGCAGGAACCTCTGGTTGGATACGTCCTAAAATTTTTAAGAGATTAAATATGCAAGGTCAAGGTGAAAGTGCTCTACTTTTTTGTAAGCATAAATATTCCATAAATTGCAAAAAAAATTTGGGAAAAACCTAACTACCTTACCGTATTCTTCGTGGTGATATGTGCTTATATTTTTCTCCTTTTCAATCTTAAAGCCAAATATTCCACAAAATCTCTTAAAATCTGTTATACTTATCCTCCTGATATTTGGGGTATCAAACCACTCATAGGGGAGCTCCCTGGAGATTGGAGCCCTTCCCTTTAAAAAGAAATAAATCCTATTTTTATAATGACTGTAATTTGGAAAACTCACAATCCCCTTTTTCCCCACCCTTAGCATCTCTGAAATCAACCAAGCTGGACGGTTCACCTGTTGCAAGGTCTGGGACAATATTACATAATCAAAGGTATTATCTGCATAATCTAATATCTCTTCATTTATATCTCCCTGTATCACATTGACTCCCTTTAAGATTCCCTGGGTCACCTTTTCTTCGTCTATCTCAATTCCTGTACCCTCTACATTTTTCTGTTGAATCAAATATTGAAGCAAGACACCACTTCCACACCCAAGGTCAAGCACCTTGCTAGAGGGATTAATCCATTCTGCTATGGTCTTTAAGTCAAATCTCATTATTAATATCCCGATAAAGTTCAATGTTCAACGTTCAAGCACCAGTGTTGAACACGTAGGGCTAGCAACTTATAAAATTATTTAACTTTGAATATCATTTCAGTCATAGTAACCAATTTTACTTAGAATAAAGTTTTTCCAAAAATGCCTTAACTAGGCTTGATAGTTTTGGATTTGGAACCAAAAAGGAATCATGTCCATAGTCTATTTGGATCTCGCAAAAATTTACCTCTAATCCATTTTTTTTCATGGCCTTTACCATCTCCTTTGACTGATAAGTGGGATAGAGCCAATCAGAACTAAATGAAACAACCAAAAACTTTGCCCTTGCCTTTGACATGGCCAATGCAAGTGAGCCTTTGCCATGGGTCTCTGCAAGATTAAAATAATCTGTTGCACGGGTTAGATACAAAAAAAGAATTTGCATCAAATCTACTTACAAATTTTTCACCTTGATACCTGAGATAATTAGATACTTGAAAATCTGTCTCAAATACACCTGAGCTGAACCCTCTCTGGGTTGAGGGGTTAATCCCTTTTTGAATATTTCTGTCAAACTTACGCCTAAGTGCCACGTCAGACAAATAAGTAACATGTCCAATCATTCTGGCCACCGCCTGTCCATGTACAGGAGGAACAGAAGAATAGTAGTCTCCATTATTCCAATTGGGATCGCTCATAATGGCCTGCCTGGCCACTTCATTAAATGCTATTGCCATTGCTGAATGTTTTGCAGTTGTGGCAATTAAAATTGCGCCCTCCACCATCTCTGGGTATCTAACGCTCCACTCAAGGGCCTGCATACCCCCATGGAACCACCTATTACAGCTAGAACTTTCTCTATTCCCAGGTGTTCAAGTAGCCTTTTTTTGCGCCCTCACCATATCCCCTATACACAACAATGGGAACCTTACCCCATAGGGCTTATTAGTCCGTGGATCAATGGAACTTGGACCAGTGGAGCCCATACAGCCTCCAATAACATTGGAACACACCACAAAAAAATTTATTTGTATCAATTGCCTTAGATGGACCAATCATTATATCCCACCATCCAGCCTTGCATCATCCTCTCTGTAATATCCTGCTGCATGGGAGTCACCAGTCAGGGCATGGAGAACTAACACACAGTTTGATTTGTCTTTATTTAGGTTACCATAGGTCTCATATGCAATGGTAATGGGCCCCAATTTTTGACCACTTTCAAAAATAAATTCATCCGGGGAATGTGCGAATGTGTAATAGCGTTTTTCAACAAGTCCCACAGAATTTTTATCTATATCCATAACAGTCCCAATATGTTAAAGCCAACACCCATGTTGGCTTGATTTTTCGCATATTTTGTGAGAAAGGATAGAAGTTTTCTGCACAACTAAAGGTATCAAACCACCCCTTAATATTCAAGAAATTATAAATAACACAGGGAGAGCTAACCATGACACTTTCAGATAAAATTCTCAAGATAAAAGACAAATTAAAGAATGATCTATGTATACTCGCCCACCACTATGAAAGCGATAATATTGTAACACACGCAGACTTTATTGGGGACTCGTTAGAACTGGCACGAAAAGTACCATCTCTTCAAGCCAAATACATAGTTATGTGCGGTGTATATTTTATGGCAGAATCAACAGCTATTTTGGCCAACGACTCCCAACAAATATTTATTCCTGAAAAAAAACGCTGGTTGTACCTTAGCAGACCTTGCCCCAGCCAAGTTAATAGAGATCACCCTCTCCAGTTTAAACGAAAAAAAGAAAAATTATCCCGATTGCATACGTAAACACATCTGCAAAGGTAAAGGCCATTTGTGGAAAATTTGGCGGAAGTGTGTGTACTTCTGCAAATTCCGTGACTATGTTAAAATGGGCATTGGAAAACAGCGATGGGGTATTATTTTTACCAGACAGGAATCTGGCCATAAACACTGCCAGGGCCATTGGAATAGGTGAAGGAGAAATATCCTATTTAGAAGGAGATCTTTTTAATAAGAAGTATAAACTCTATATTTGGCCAGGACACTGTGATGTCCACCTAAATTTCAGGAAACAACACATACAGTATTTTAGGACCAAAAACCCAGATGCCAGGATAATTGTTCACCCCGAATGTGCTCCTGAGGTGGTTGAAGGGGCTGATGAGTGGGGTTCAACCTCAAAAATCATAAAATTCGTAAGCTCACAACCAAAAGGGAGCAAAATAGCCATAGGAACAGAAATCAATTTGGTGAACCGCCTAAAAAAAACAACACAAGGATAAAGAAATATATCCGTTATTTTCCACTAGCTGCAAATACATGGAAATGATAAGTGAGTCTAATTTGCTATCTCTCCTGAAAAATTTAGATACAAAAAAAACAGGTGTATGTAGATGTAAAAACCAAGGAATTGGCCAGGATTGCTATTTCAAAAATGCTTGAAGTCTGCCAGTAACGTATTTGTGCAAACTAATATTAATAGCTAATTTTTTTTGTACTTGTATGTTTTTATTTTTTTTGTTAAACAGGCTGACGCTTGCTTAAAAAAAGGGGTGTTCATATGAGACAAAAGATATCATTAAAACTAACTATTTTAATAGCTATTTTTTTTAGCTTCAGTCTATTTTGTTTTGCCCAAGAGGATATGAAGTTTATAAAGTCCCCAGCTTTTAAATCCCATCAAAGGCCACCAGCTATATTTGAACACGACAAACACAATGAAAAGGCTGAAATTTATGACTGTTCCGTGTGTCACCATGTGTACGAAAATGGAAAACTGGTGGAGGGGGGGATGAGCGTTGGGCAACCATGCTCTGATTGCCATAAACTGAAAAAGACAAAGGAAAATAGAATACCTTTAATGGATGCCTATCACAAACAATGTATTACCTGTCACCAAAAAAAAGAAAAAAAAGGCCCACTTGCTTGTGGTGAATGTCATGTCAAAAAAAATAAATTTTTCTTAATTTTCTTATTATTAGCCATTTTGTTTCCAATAAATGCATTTGCCTGGGGACCTGGTTTCCATCTGTCCCTTGGATTATATGTTTTTGACAATTTAAACTTATTGTTACCTAACGTAGCAGATACTATTATTAAATTTCCATATCATTTTCTATATGGGTGTATAAGTCCTGATGTCCTTATTGGGAAAGGGAAAAAGATATCAAAGGCCCCGTCTCATAATTGGAATACTGGATTTAAGCTATTACAATCAGAATCTATACACGTTAAATCTTATGCATTTGGCTATTTAACACACCTTGCATCTGATGTTATTGCCCATAACTATTTCATACCAAACATGTTACAACTATTTAAATTAAATAGAGGTAAAGTCTTTCACGTGTTGATAGAAGGGATAATAGATAGATCCTTAAATACTAATCCAGATATACTAAATGATCTTATGAAAAGTAATTTTAAAGAGATAGATTTATTGCTAATAAAAACAATAAAAAAACAAGAAATCTACCTTTAAAATAAAAAAAAGATGATCTTTAAAAAAAGGTGTATCCTTAAATTTCACAAAACCCTTAAACAGGTCAAATAAATTAAATGGTGGTTTAATTGAAAAAAAACTCTATGGTTCTTGGGATTATGTCCAGGATATGTTCAAATTATCTAAAAAATCAGCAATTGAAATTTTAAATAAGCAAAATATCTCAGATCTTAAAAATTATGATCCAATGGGTTTTAAAAATCTAGGACTTGCAAAAAAAAGCAATAAAATTTTCTTCAAAAATAGATATAAGGGCGTGGTGCCCTTTTTGTTCCGTCAATGTATATTCTAAACCTTTAAAACAAAAAAAAGTGAGTATGGCCATGAGCAAGCTCAAAAAAAATTTTAGAACAAGGTCATTTTGCGCTTACAGGGGAATTGGGACCTCCCAGGGGAGCCAATGTAGAGGTGGTCAAGAAAAAGGCTACATATTTAAAGGGAATTGTTGATGCAGTTAATATAACTGACAACCAGACAGCAGTGGTGAGGATGTCCAGCTGGGCAACATCTCTTTTGGTGTTGCAGGAAGGTCTTGAGCCTGTATACCAAATGGTTTGCAGGGATAGAAACAGGCTTGCAATGCAGGCAGATATCCTTGGAGCCTATGCCCATGGGATTAGAAATATCCTCTGTCTAACAGGAGACCATCAGCAATTTGGGGACCATCCCTTTGCAAAGGGTGTATTTGACATTGACTCAATTCAACTCATATCCACAGTAAAAAAAACTAAGGGATGAAGAAAAGTTCCTCTCTGGCGCAGACATAGACGGTGCTCCCAAGGAAATGTTTATAGGGGCCGCAGCAAATCCCTTTGCAGAACCTTTAGAGTGGAGAATACACAGGCTTGCCAAGAAGGTGGAAGCAGGTGCCCAATTTATCCAAACCCAGTGTATCTATAACATGAACAGGATGAGGGAGTGGATAAAACAGGCAAATGATATGGGTCTAACTGAAAAGGTCTATATCTTGGCTGGAATAACTCCAATGAAGAGCGTGGGTATGGCAAAATATATGCAGACCAAGGTCCCTGGTATGGATGTTCCCGATGAAATAATAAAAAGGCTAAAAGGGGTACCCAAAAAGGATCAGGCCAAGGAAGGGATAAAGATAGCATGCGAGATGATTGAAGAGTTCAAAGAGATGAAGGGAATTGCTGGGGTACATCTAATGGCCATTGAGTGGGAACACAAGGTCCCAGAAATAGCTGAGATGGCAAAACTACTTCCCAGACCAGAAGTTTAAAAGAAAAATCAACTTTGTTTTATGCAGGAGGCAAGACAAATTGGTCTTGACCTCCTGTTTTTATTTTATTCAAATAAGGTCCATTAACATATAAGGAGCATACACAATGGATCATGCAACAATTAAACATAGAGAAAAAAAAATTTCTGTTTAATACTTATGGACGGTATCCTATTTCAATAAAGGAGGGAAGGGGTACAAAGCTATATGACTTTGAGGGAAGAGAGTACACCGACCTTCTTTCTGGAATAGCAGTGTGTAATTTGGGACACGCTCATCCTGAAATTGCTCAGACAATAGCAGACCAGGCAAAAAAAACTGGTCCATGTTAGCAATCTCTTCTATACAAAGGAGCAAATAGATCTAGCTGAGACACTTATCAATACAACAGGTCATCTATCACGGGTGTTTTTCTGTAACTCGGGAGCAGAAGCAAATGAGGCAGCAATAAAACTGGCTAGAAGATACTTTAACAAAATTAAAAATCTAGATAGATATGAAATTATAACCTTACATGGATCATTTCATGGAAGGACATATGCCACCATGAGTGCCACAGGCCAAGACAAAATAAAGGACGGATTTTCGCCTCTTTTACCAGGATTTTTACACGCAAGGCCAAATGACTTAATGGATATTGAATCAAAGATCAGTGATAAAACTGCGGCAATTATGATTGAAGTGATACAAGGAGAAGGAGGGGTAAAACCCCTTGATATAGATTTTGTTAAGGGAATAGAAGACATTTGCCAAAAAAAAAGGTCTTCTGTTTATTATTGATGAGATACAAACTGGTATTGGTAGGACAGGGAAGATGTGGGGATTTGAGCACTATGATGTAAGGCCCCATATTATCACATGTGCCAAGCACTTGCCAATGGACTTCCAATAGGCGCTATGATGGCCACAGAGGAAGTGGCAAAGGCATTTGTCCCAGGGACCCATGCCACTACCTTTGGAGGTGGTCCCCTTGTATGTAGGGCCGCCTTAAAGGTCCTTGAGATAATTTCCAGAGACAATTTAATTGACAAAGCACGAGACCTTGGAGATTTTACCCTATCTAGGTTTAAAAAAACTTAAAGAAAGATATTCCAATTTAGTTGGGGAAGTAAGGGGAAAGGGACTTATGCTGGGCATTGAATTGACAGGACAAGTGGATGCAAAAAGGGTCTTTGACTCAATTATTCATGGGGGCTTTATTGTAAATCTCACCCAGGGAAACACCTTGCGGCTTTTGCCACCACTTATTACACAAGAATTTGAACTAAAAGCATTTGTTGAACTTTTGGATAGAATCTTGGCATCAAATATCAAACTAAGTCCTAAAGGATGCGTAGAGGATTCTGTTCTGATAATAGAGACAGGGATAGTTGTTTAGTTCTCAATATTAGGGCTTAATACCTGGCATTCAAAAAAAATCTATGAAAAAAAATATATTCAGTACTACAAATTAAAAGTAATAATCAGATAATGGAGGAAGTTGAATTATTTTTGGCTGAAAATATATCGTGGGGATGGGAAGAAGAAAAAAAACTTAATCAAAATATATTTTAACTCCCCTGAAAGCAAAAAAAATTTGCAGAGAGAATAAAAAAAATATTTTCCTATAGGTGATGTAAATATCACAAAATATATTGACCAGGATTGGTCAAAGGAGTGGAAAAAAATACTTCAGGCCAATGGAGGTTGAAGATTTTAAAATTATTCCATCTTGGGAAAAAGGGAAAATTGGTGTTAAAAAAAGACCAAATTCCAATCTACATATATCCTGAAATGGCCTTTGGTACAGGCCACCATCCCACAACAAAGCTGTGTATTAAGTCTCTTTATACCTTGCATAAAAATGGAGTCATCAAAAATGAAGATGTGTTCCTGGATGTTGGCACGGGCTCTGGGATCCTCTCAATAGCTGCCTCCTTACTTGGCTTACACGGTGTTTCCCTTGATATAGACCCAATTGTTCTTGAAACTTCAAAAAAAATTTTGCGTTAAATGGCTGTCTCTTCCATTATTTTTCATTGGCACCATAGCCAGTATAAAAGACACAAAAAAAATTTAACTTGATTATGGCAAATATCCTCCTTGAACCCATCTTAGAGCTAAAAAAAAAATTTTTTTAGCTCTCCTCAAATCAAATGGATACATAATAATATCAGGCATATTAAATGAACAAGAAAATCCAGTTATTGACTCATACAAAGCCCAGTTAGACTCTAATGGTTCAATATTAGAGGTTGTGGATATTATGAGAGAAGGCGAATGGTCATCAATTATATTTAGGAAGGAATAGATCATGGTAAAGGGCTATAATGTTATCTTAACCAAGATGTACAATAAAATGTATGAGGAACTGGGGCCAAGCTATTGGTGGCCAGGGGACACTGTTTTTGAAATCTGCGTTGGGGCAATACTGACCCAAAATACTAACTGGAATAATGTGGAAAAGGCAATATTTAATCTCAAATCAAATAACTTACTAACCCCCAAAAAACTATTTTTCCTAGACAATGATGAACTAGCTAACTTTATTAGACCTGCTGGATATTTCAGGATAAAAACAACTAGACTCAAGAACTTCCTTTTATTTTTGAAGCAAGAGGTAAATTTTGAAATTGAAAGATTAAAAGGTTATTCCTTATATGATCTTAGAAATAAACTCTTACGAGTAAAAGGCATAGGTCCAGAGACAGCAGACTCAATGTTATTATATGCATTTGAAAAGGAAATTTTTGTGGTTGATGCATACACCCACAGGATATTTAATAGACATTCACTAATTGGAGATGAAGTATCGTATGAAGCGTTGCAGGAATTTTGTATGAATAACATACCCAAAGATATTCAAATATATAAAGAATTCCATGCCCTTTTGGTTAGAATAGGGAAAAAAATGGTGTAAAAAGAAAAAGAGTAACTGTCATGGATGTCCCTTATATGGATTAAATTAGATATGAAAAGGAAAATTGTCCTGCCTTTTATATTTTTCTTTATCATATTTGCTCCACAAAGATCCCTTGGTGTTAACAACATCTACAAAAAAAACAATTGAGCAAAAAAAAAATCAGAGTTAAGTAATAAGCAAAAGGAATTAAAGGCATTAAAATCAAAAGAAAAGAAAATTTATAAAAATATATTGAATTTAGAAAAAAAATATAGAAAAAAAATTAAAATAGCAATAGAAAATAATAATAAACAACTAAAATCCCTTCAAGAAAAAGAAATAAATTTTAAAAAAAAGATATTGCAGACATCCAAAAGAATATTAGAGAAAAATCTAAATACTTAAGTAAAATCTTAAACCTTTTGTGGGATACCTACTTAAAAAAAATACTATTTGTCTAGTCCCCTAGATTTTAAAGATATACAGCTAAAATACATATGGCTAGAAGACATATATAAAAAATTACAACAAGAGATTAGCAGAAATTAGAGAAAAACAAAAGCTACTGAACATTCAGAAGAAAAAAAACTTGAAATTTTAAAAGAGCAAATAAAAATTAAAAAACTGAAAAAAAATCCAAGCCCAAAAGGATGAACTATTAAAAGAAAAAAATGGTGCTCTTTTCCAGATTACAAAATATAAGGGCCCAGTCCATAAAAAAAAGAAAAACAACTGGAAGAGATAATTGATACAGTTGAAAGGCTAAAATATAATCTAAAAATACTCAAGACAAAAAAAATTTCAAGAAGCAAAGGGATTTCTCCCCTGGCCTGTTAAACCGAGTAAGTTCAAACGAGTTAAAAAGGGTATAGTGATATTTGCCCCCCAAGGAACCAAAGTAATATCTTGTTTTTTTGGGAAGGTAGTGTTCCAGGACAAGCTAAGGGGCTTTGGAAATGTTGTAATAATCTATCATGGTGATGGCTATTACACCTTATATGCCTTTTTATCAAAGGTATTTGTAAACATGGGACAGATAGTTGAAAGGTCTGAGACAATTGGAGAGGTGGGGTTTTCCCCATTTGTCAAGACATATGGACTTTATCTTGAAATCAGAAAGGGGAAAAGACCCATTGATCCAGAAAAATGGCTGAGGAGAACTTAAGACTTTTTAGATTCTACTTTCTTAAAATTTAAATTTATCCACTTAAGATAATGGGTTAAAAAAAAGATTTTATTTCCTCTATTTGGCCCTTAGAATACCCCAGCCTGGTATTACAGCATCTGGAGGAGATAGGTAGATGAGATGACAAAAATAATCCTTTTATGTTTTGATACATAATAAAACCCGCCTATACACTTGACCCACGCATTTTGAAATTTACCAAAATATAGTGTCCAGGTGAGGGGATTTTTCTTATGGAAAAATCGATCATATACAAAATAGTTATCCCCCACCTCATATGGAACCTTTTTGAACTTTGAACTCATGTTTTCTTGAAATATCAAGTTAATAAACACCCCTTTCTCATTTTTTAAAAAAAAATGAATGGATAATTGATGGACCAAATATCTTTTTTTGGTTTGATATTACCTTAAATCCAAAAGGGATATACAGATTCAGCCCAAACCCATTTATCTTTTTTTCCATGCACACTGGCTAAATCAACTGCCTTTTTTTCTATTTTGCTCATCTGCAAGGGGGATATTTGTCCATCCCTTTTGATAAAGACACCTTTTATACGCAAGTATAAATGTCTCTAAGTCTTCTTTTTTTTCCGCCAACAGTTGCATCCTTGGCAAGTAGGTGGGCAATTGATAGACACTCTCTTTCATCCCTATTAAAGTCCCATTGACTTGCTCCAGGTTTATACCACCTGGTCTTTCCACAACCAGTTAATATTAATATTAAAATTAAAACAACTATTTTTTTTCATCACTGTGTCTTTAACTCATCTAAATGGCGTTTTATATAATCAGGGGTGTGCCAGGGATTTAGGGGATATAGATACCTTGGTTGTTCTACTGTCTGTCCCTGATCCCTGGTAAAGCTGGTTATTCCATAGGTAAGCCAACCCCTTTTCTCTTTATTGGAAAATACCGCAAATGGAATGGAAATATACACTCCCTTTTCTTCAGCATTTCTATTTTTTTTAGATTTGAACACAGAGGTATCTGTCTTTGTATACCACGCCCCCACTGTGAAATATTTAAACGACCTCCTTAGAATAAACTTAATGCCCTTATCACCAGCTAAAAATCTACCTATCTTAAAGCCACCCTCCAATCCCTGGGATGGCCACAACTGAAAATATGTATTCAAAAATGCAGTATAAAAGGTGGGACTATCTTTTTTTTATGCTAAAATTATTGTCAATATCTCTTTTTTTTGACCACTTCTGATTCAAAGCCAAAACCCATTTTTCCTTGTCTAAAAAAAACGAAACCCCTCAATACCTATACCTGCATATCCATATTCAAAATATCCCACTGCACCTCTAACTAAAAAAAGAATAGGGCAATTCCACGATCTGGTCCATTGCCAGTTGAGTTAGTCTAGGTTTTGAATTCTTCTCATATAAGACCATATCTGTTCTAGTTGGTTCAGGCTCTAAGGGAGGATATATGAGTTCATCATACTGGTTGAAAAGTGTTACTTCCAGTTCGCTCTTAATAAGGGTTGTATCAGTTGGGTACAAGTTTAAGGAGGTCCTTAATATCCCTTTGTGTTTAAAAAAACCTGCCCTGTTGTTTAAAAATGTATAGATCTTAGGCTCAATTTTTATTGACCACCATTTCTCTTTAGGTGAAACAAAGCTTGATACGTTTTTGTCTTTTAAAAATTCATTTAAGTTCTTGCCTTTATATAGATCTACGTCCGAATAGTTCAGAAAATTTTTTTTTATCCACTTTACTCTGTAAAAAGGCCTGGATATTCTCCCTAGTTGTCTTAATACTAACCAATATCTGTGTATGTTCTTTTAAATTAATGTACAAATTCTTTATCCTTGGAGGACACAAGATATCTATTACTTCAAATACACGCCTAATGGCCCTGAGATTGGATATATACTTTGAATTTGCTGCTTCTATCCAAACAGAACTATCCCCAACAGCTACTCTAACCTCAATAAATCCATCCTTTTCTAATTCTGATGCTAAGATCTTTGCAAGATCTTCATTAGTAGCAAAATATGATTTGTATCTTAATTTTTCATACGGCCTGTAGTTTGGTTCTTTTTTTCCACCCCAAAAACCCCTCAGGATTAAGAGGAAGATCAACATTTATCCCAAGTGCGCCCCAACTTCCTCTCATGTAGGCCAGCTTTGCATAAATAGATGAGCCAATTCTGTATTTTATCCCAAAATTTAAAGGAATTTTGCTGTTGTCTCTTTTTACTCCAGTTTTTTTTATATCCCTATAACCAAACATATTATCATAATCTATGCTTGAATATTCTGCGGTAAACGTTAGATTTGGAGTTGCGTGATATTCAACCCCACCAAATGGTTTGGTTTTTCTAAAAGGTGAAGATAAGAGAAAGGAAAGGGCCGTATCCCTCCCCCACTCTGAGTTCCCGTTTGGTTTTACAAAAAAATTCCCCTGCAAGTACCCCCTGTCCAAGCCCAAAGGTTACATCCAAATTTTTAATCATCTTGGAAAAAAACGATATATCTTTGGGCAAACAGGGCTGTTCCTGTTGCATCAAAAGCGCCTATTGCAACTTGTGGGAAAAAAATCCTTTTCCCTTAAAAGGACTAACCTTGCCCCAGCAGATCTATCTTTATAATGGCCATAGCCATAACCTTTAAAGGCATCTATGGTGCTTATCTCTGTGAATTGTCCGTGAAATTCTATTCTGTCAAAAAAATCCAATTGCTCCACCGTAGTAAGAATAGGGAGAACTGTGGCCATAATTAAATCTAATATGCCAGTCAGGGATAATACGGGCATTTGGCATCTGCAAAAGCCCTGTATAGCATTCAAGGGAACCTAAGGGCTCCTCATAATTGAAACCCATACCAAAGGAAGGAATGAGCAATATGACAATGAGACAAAAAAAACAACCTTACTGGGCATTCTCAAACTTTCTAAGCCTGGCATTGGATAAAAATTCCAGGAAAAAGACAAGAAAGATGGACAAAAATAAGCTTGTTACTATTGTTACCGCACATATTAGCGTCCTCTTGGGCTTATATTTCTTTTCTGGGATATAGGGAGGATCTAACACTTTAAAATTTATCACCTCTTTTGCCTCAGCAATCTTTGCCAGCTCATATTGTTTTCTAAGCTCAGTATAAACAGTTTGAGCTGCAAGCCTTTCCCTTGTAATCTCTGCTAAAGTTAGTTTTTTTTAGTGGGAATCTGCTTTTCCCAATATTCCAGTTCCTTTTTTTGCCTTTGCAAGTTGTTTTTCTACAAATAGCCTCTCTCTTTTGGCATCTGTTTCATATTCTTCATTTAAATAGTGTGTTAGTTCATCTATTACCCTCTGTAGCATAAGCGCAGCAAACTTTGGATCCTTACTCTCCCAGCTGATTGTTATAAGACCTGTTTTTTTTGTCCTGTGAAACCTCATATATATCGTCCAATTTTTTTTTCCTGTATGGCCAAAACAGGAGTTGGGATATCTTCTTCATCATCAACATCCCAAGTTTGCTTTTCCTCGTCCCACAGATTATCATATAATATAGGGAGTAAATTATATTTTTTTAATTAACCTCAGTTTTAAATTATCGCTCTTTAGAAATGAAACAATTAAGGTTGATTTATCTTCACTGCCAGTTATTCCACTTAAATTAATTGGTATAGGCAAAGAGCTCACAAGACTACTTAAACCACTGCCACTTCCAGAAGACGCAGGGATTAGTACTGCCTGGGATCTGTAAATAACAGGCAGGACAAATAAAGTTATAATAACTGCCAAAAGGGTTGCACCAAAGGTAATAGCCCCAATTAACTTTCTTCTTTTCCATATTGTGTCCCACAACTCCAATAGGTCTATTTCATCCTCTTCCCACTCGAGGATTTACTACAACTGGGTATGCATATCTCTTATCTATATTTTGATCATGGCTATTTTCCATATATCTTATCTCCTAAAGCTGCAATTGCAACGCCGGCAGTGGTAGCGATTTTAAACACAATGTCTGATATATCTTTAATTAACCTAAGATATGGAACCCTTTCAAAATTTTCTGGAACAACAATTGTATCTCCTGGCATTGGTTTGTAATTTTCAAAGCTACTAAAAAAAACCAACCTGCTGCCTTGAATACACCTCACCATTTGCCTTTAAAACATATATGTAGTCTTTGTCTGCTGTCTTTGTGGGCCCTCCTGAAAGTTTCAAATATTCGCCCAAGGTCTTTCCAGGCTCATATAAAAATGCACCAGGTGAATATACACTCCCCATTACTGCAACAAAATTTGGCCTCTTTGGAATAATGAGCTCATCCCCATCATCAAGTGCAAAATCATATTTTGAACCTTTAAATGAAGCTAAATCTGTCAACAAAATAGTAATTCTCCCTTCTGGCTTTATTGTTTTAAGTTTATTAATAAATCCTTTAATACTTAATTGCGCAGCCTTATATGACTCAACTTCTTCCTTTGTTACGGCAGATTGGAGTCCCTCAGTTATGGACTGGTTAGCCCTAAGCTCTAATTCCCCAATCAGGTCATCTAAACTTTTTTTGTTGTATCTCCCTTGCCCTTTGATTTAAAAACTTTGCCCCATAAAAATAGGCATCTTTGGTAAACCCTCCGGCCCTTATTATTAAATCTGATAGTTTTTCTCCATCTCTGATCCTATAGGTACCCGGAAATTTTACCTCACCTTTTATTGTAACTGTCTTTAAAACATATGCATCTTTTACAATGGGCACAAATACATAGTCCATTGGCTCAAGGGTTATAGAATTGGTCTTGGACATATCCACGTTTAGGTGAATAGTCTTCACCTCTGTATTTGTTATTATCTGTCTAGAGAGATCAATCTTTTCCTTATTTACACCCTTTTTAAATCCCCCTGCCAATGCAATTAAGTCAGAAACTGTCATACCAGGATGGTACTCATACGTACCTGGCTTCCACACAGCACCCATTATAGTGACATTATACTTTATTCCAAAATCATCTAAACTCAAAATCTTTACCCTGTCATAGGGTTTCATATCCATATCAAATTTTTTTTTCCAATACTTTTTCAAGGGGAATCCTCTGTACCTGAACTGGTAGATTTCTCATCATATCTGTATAAAAGACAATAGTCAGTTATTGCCCTGGGTTTTAATATCTCTCTTGAATACAAAATATCGGATAATTTTAACCCCTTTTTGTATTTAAACACCTCTTCACGCCACACGTGGCCCTCTAGTTTTACTGTCTTTGGCCACTCATTGAGAATGTATTTTACTTCTAAAAGATCTCCATCTTTTATAGGTGTATTTTTCCACAAACCCTGAGCATCACACTCTATGTCTTTAATTACAAATTCCTTATTATCTTTATACCTCCTTAAATATACCCTACTGAGGGACCCTTGAGGAAGTACATCCCCCGTGGTCTTTAAGATATCTCCAATATCCTTTTCACCCGATATCTCATAAATCCCTGGTTGTTTTACTGCTCCCATTAAGGCAATGGTAGATCCAATTGGTGGGACAAACACAACATCCTTATCCTTTAGGATAATGTCAGATGAGGTATCTCCCTTTAAAATAAAATCATAGAGATCCACTTTTTTTAAATAGTTTGTTGTCTCTGTAAATATAAATCTTTCTCAAACTACCAGTTTTTCCACGCCGCCAGCATACACCAGAGCGTTAAATGCAGTGGAAAAGGCAGGCAACATATATAGCCCAGGAGAATTCACTGCACCTAAGATATACACCTCTACACTTCTCAGCTCACTTAAACTCACCTTGAGCTTAATACCCTGGGCATACTTTTTTGCCTCTTTAAAAATAAAATCCCTTGCGCCTTTTAGCTTAAGGCCAGATACAGTCAATACTCCTATTTTGGGGACATCAATGGTGCCGTCCCTGTCCACAGTACACTCATATTCACTGTCCACATCAGTGCCCCATATTCTTATCTTTAATTTATCACCTGGACCAAGGATATAATTTTCATCTGGAACTGCCAGTTTTGTGAGTTGAGGAGAGACATTGGCAAAAAGATTATACCCAAATTGCTTTAAATTTTTTTTGTTTTTCACCAAAATATCTATCCCTATATAAAGACTCTATTCGAGAAACCCCTTTTAACTCTTTTACTGCCTCTTTCTTGTTCTTAACCGGAGCCTTTACTGTTTTATTCTCCAAGGAGCCCTTTGTTGGAGAGCCAGGAATAGACGTTGAAGGCAACTTACCTGAGTCTATCATTTGCTGCAACTGCTGAAGTTGAGACGGACTTAGACTTTGAAGGAGGCTCAAATCTTGGGCAAACAACCCCTTTTGAGCAAACAAGAGACACAACACCACTGCAAAACAAAAGTATTTTTTTCATACTAAACCTCTATCTATATAAAAAAAAAGGTCGTCCCAACACAGGACGACCCCTTTAAAAAAAAATTCTGCCCATTAATGACCATGACCGTGACCGTGACCAGTTAGTTCTGAATTGCCACTGGATGACGCTGCAGCCGCTATTCCTGCTGCTGCAGCAGCCACTGCTACTCCTGCAGCTACCATACCTGCAGTTAAACCAGCACCTGCTGCCGCAACACCCCCGGCAGCTGCGGCACCTGCAGCCGCTCCTCCAGCAGCACCAGCACCAGCTGCTGTTCCTCCAGCTGCAGCACCTCCTGCTGCACCACCGGCTCCAGCTCCGCCGGCACTACCCCCTGCAGCTGCTCCTCCAGCACCTGCTGCAGGAGCAGCCATACCCATGGGTGCACCTAAAAATAACATGGCACCAACCAATAAAATTGATATTAATCTTTTCATCACTCTGACCCCCTTTTTTTCATTATGTTACACGTTGTTCTATTTATATACCAAGAAAAAAACTTTTGTCAACAAACAATTTCATAGCTCCAAATTGGTTAATGGCAAATTATTATTTCTTTAAATTTGTTCTTCGAAACTTTAGACCTAGGGCATGTAGTGACAGTGATCCCTAAAAGTAAATACAAATTTTTAATAAAATAAGATAGAGTTAGTAATCATTTTTATTCTAATTCTATTATTCAATTTGGTCGCAACAGACCTAGACAATCTTTTTCTGAATTGGTGAATCTATTGCCGCCTTTGGAGTTACCCTGAAGAAAAAGTAATTTTAACCCCATACCACTAAGTTGCTTTCTGATAAGAAGACCTATAATATTCTCCTTCAAACTCCTCAAGACTTTTATATCCAAGTCTTGAATACACATAGACTTTGTTATAATCTATTTCAATTCAATTTGATATAATATTACACGCTTCACTTATTGAATTAAACTCATTAATCCAAATTACTTCTTCTTTAATAGTCCTTATTACTCTTTCAGTATCTACATTTCCTTTAGGATTATTGTAAGTTGTAAAAATTTGTTCTATGTCTATCTCCTTTTCTGCATAAAAGTTCTTTATGTATGTTAAAATCCATTATCACTAACAAGATTGAGACCTTCTCCTATAACCCCATCTGGCAATCACATATCAATACACCAGATCTCATTAGGTCGATTTGCTTTGAGTTTGCTTTTAGGAGTCCTTTTGACTTTATAAGTCTTTTCTTTCACTAAAAAAATCATGTTCTGTCATTAAACGGTAAACCTTGTATTTACAATTACACTTTCTCTACATTTAAGCCAGGCTGTTACTCTTCTATATCTTTTATTTTTGTTAATAATCCAAAATCCTGTGTACTTTCTTTTTTTAGATTGTTTTTTTTGTTTTTTTTATAAGAATAATATATACTTCTAGCAATGCCTAAAATATTACATGCCTCTTTAATCGTATATCCTGCTTCAACCATTTTAGATACAGCTTCTAGTTTTCCTTTAAAATGGAATTATACTTTGCAATTTTTTGTTTGATCAGTTCATTTTTCCCTGACTCTATTAAATGTTGAAGTTCAAAAATATATCTTTCTATTTCTGTAATTTTGACTCCATTGGATGTCTTGGCAACAAATATCTTAGAATGTTTTGTGGAATATGTACCTTCTTCTGAGGTCAAAAGTTCTTCAAAGAGCTTTTCTCCTGGTCTTGTCCCTGTAAAAACAATATCTATATCTTCATATGGTTTAAGGCCATTTAATTTAATGAGTTCTTCTGCCAGGTGTAGTATTTTTACAGGCTCTCCCATATCTAAAACAAAGACCTCTCCACCCTCACCCATTGCTGCAGCCTGAAATACAAGTAAAACAGCTTCAGGTATTGTCATAAAATACCTTTTCATCTCAGGGTGGGTAACTGTAACAGGACCTCCATTTTTAATTTGTTCTAAAAATATTGGTATAACACTTCCCCTGCTACCTAGGACATTTCCAAAACGTACTGACACAAATCTGGTAATGCCTATGGAATTGTAGGCCCTGCATAACATCTCAGCAAACCTTTTTGTAGCACCCATTATACTTGTAGGATTTACAGCCTTGTCTGTTGAAATATTAACAAACTTTTCAACATTGTTATCCACAGCTATTTTTACCAGATTAAATGTCCCTAAAATATTTGTTTTAACTGCTTCTTCGGGAAAATATTCCATAAGGGGCACGTGCTTGTACGCAGCTGCATGAAAAACTACCTCTATTTTATTATCCCTAATAACCTGTTTTACCTTTTTAATATCTTTTATATCTCCAACTATATATTCCAGTTCCACTTTTTTTTCCATATGTAAGCCTAGTCCTATTTATCTCTAATCTCAAATTATGAAGTTCAGTCTCATCTATTTCATAAGCAACTACTTTTTTAGGATGAAATCTAAGGAGCTGTCTAATAATTTCTGAACCAATGGACCCTGCACCACCTGTTACCAAAATAGACCTGTGATCTATAAAATCAGACACTACATTTAAATCAATTTTTACTGGTTCTCTGGACAATAAATCTTCTAAATTTATATCCCTTAAGTCTTTTACAGAAATTATATGCTCTGGCATTCTGTTTATACTTGGCACAATTTTAACGTGACTTACACCATATTTTTTTACCAGTATCATATATAAACTTAATCTTTTTATGTGACAACGTTGGAATGGCAATAATTATTACATCTATCTTTTCAGATTTTAGTATAGTATCAAGATCATCTAAGGTTCCCACCACACATACATTGTGAATATAAACATTTAACTTATTTGGATCATCATCTAAAAATCCTACTGGATGATAATCTACGTGATGAGAATTTAATATCTCCCTTAAAATTCGTTCTCCTGTTTGACCTGCGCCAATTATAATTGCATTTTTAACCAATAAATTTTGTTTTTTTGTTTTTCATTCGTTCATTGTAAAATCTCTTTGAGATCCTAAATACGGAAACAGTGACAAGGGATATAAAAAAAATCAATTAAAGGAATTGTTCGTGGTATAAAGTATTTATGACATACAAAGTAATAAATATAATTACTTATTGATTCCAAAAATAAACATATTAGCAATGATATTGTAATCCGAAAAAAATTCTTCAATTGATATAAATTGCCAACTAACGAAATAGAGCTTATTTATATAAAAAAAGAAAAATCTTTATAAAAATAAAGAATGGCAGTGCATAAAAAAAATTTTCAAAAAAATCCACTTGCTTTAAAGTATTTAACATCAAAATCAAATCTAAGCAAAAAGGAAAGATACAGAGAAAAAGCAAAAACAAGTATATCTATACACAAAAAAAAGATAAGTCTTTTGGTCTTTGTAGGTTTAAATAACCACTTCATTTTATTTTTCACGCTCCATTATTCACATTCATATATTCTACAATTCATATTCCTTTATTTTATAACGTACAATGATGTATTGGATTGTAGGTACGTGGTATTAGGTTTTGGGTGTTGGCTTCTATATTCAAAGTTCAATGTTCAACGTTCTAGGTTGCAGTCTTTTGAATCGTATAGCCTTTTAAAAAGATCCTCCCTAACTCCATTAATATATGCCAAGCAACCATTCAACACTGGCTGCAAATGCATTGGTTTCCATAGAGGCCTTGTTTCTATATTATCTCTCCAAATTTAAAACTCTTATATATTAAAGCAACTAATTCTGGAAAATCAATTTTTCTTGACCTTATAAACTGTTTCAGACAAATCAACACTAAAAAAAGTAATAATTAGACATAGCCAGAGTTTATAATTTTGACAAACTTGGGTTATAAAAATAAAAGGATTTACACAAGTTATGTTACATACCCTCATTTCTGGACAAAATCCTCCATTGCCTTTAAATATATCCTGCTATTTGGACTAATTATACCAGTTTTTGGATCATAAAAAAAAGTATCTCTTTTTCGCAAAAAAACATCTATTATATCTATTAGATCTTCTTTGTTTTTTGTTTCCTTTAAAGAAAAGGAGCCTTTATTTATTATCCTTTTGGCAATTTCTATAAATTTTTCATTGGCATTTTTTTGGTAAATTATATTTTTTTTCTTTCTCATTAAAATCTCTTGTATTTGCATATAAGCATCTAATTTTTCTTGTTCTAAATATTCTTTTAGTTTATCCAGGCTCTCTTCTGGTTTTACATATGTCCAGACTTTTAATAAAAAAAGCCAGAATAGTCCCATAATAATCCGTTATTAAACCTATTTGATCATTATTATAACCCAGATCTTTTAGGAGTTTTCTCGCTGTATTTTCATCTAGATGCTCAATTAATTTAAAATCGCCAGCAACTTTTAACTTTGAATCATTGTATATTCTGTTTAAAAATATAGTATTGCTGGTTAATATTACAACATGGGACAGATGGGTCTCTTTGGTTAAACTAACGCAAAAATTCAAAAACTCAAGTAGAAGCTCTTTTTCTCCATTTATATAAATATCTTCTAAAACCTGTATCTCATCTAGCACAAAAATCTTTTTCTTTTTTTATCTTCTCAAACTGCCTAATTAACTCTGCAAAAGATTTTATCCTCCTTTCTTTTATTGCCTTTAGAGTCCTGGCTTCTAGTTTAAATATCTTAAAGTCATAGGCCCTTTTTAGCTCTCGCTGAGTTTTTTTCTTCTCCTTCTTCAAAAAAAGGAATAAATAAAATTTTCATAAGTGGCTATTAATGTTCTCCTTAAATTCAAATACTTAACCCAGTATTTCCTTTTATCTAACTCCTTTTCCAATACATACTCAATAAGAGTAGTCTTGCCTGTTGATTTTGGGCCGTATATAAAAAGTATACGCCTAGGTGTCTCTTCAAAATATTCCTTTAAAAATTTTATCTCATCTTCTCTATCAACAAATACTTCGTCCCTATAAATTTTATAACCTTTTTTTCTGCAAAATATTACTTAACACTTAAATCTCCACAATTTATGCATTTGTATCTATCTCACATTTCTTACCAATTTTACAAAAACTTTCTATTGCAACACCTATTTTCACACTTTTATATACTACACAAAAACAACCTATAATTAGATCCCCTCCAATTCAAACATATTCATCCATCACGCATTTTTCAAATATACAGGGGTTATAATCTACCATCATATATTGTTAACATTCCCTTTACATCATATATCACTTGGTTTGATTTTCTATTTTTCAACAATTCATTAAACACTAAAAATTCCCGGTGTGCTACTGCAAGTACAGTTGCATCATATTTATCCAGATCAACATTTTTAACTAAATCAATACCATATTCTTTTTTTCACCTCTTCTGGATCAGCCAAAGGATCATATACATCTACTTCACAGCCAAAATCTTCTAACTCATAAACTATATCAATAACCCTGGTGTTTCTCACATCAGGCAATTTTCCTTAAAGGTGATGCCTAAGATTAATACCTTTGCTCCTTTAATTATGTGATTTTTTTTGTATCATCAATTTTACAACCTGATTTGCCACGTACATGCCCATATTGTCATTAATTCTTCTCCCTGCAAGTATCATCTCTGGATGATGTCCAAGCTCTTCAGCTTTATATGCAAGATAATATGGATCTACACCTATACAATGCCCCCCAACTAGTCCTGGTCTAAAGGGTAGGAAGTTCCATTTTGTTCCTGCAGCTTCTAACACATCTAATGTATCAATCTTCATTCTATCAAAGATCATGGCCAGCTCATTTACAAATGCTATATTTATATCCCTTTGAGTATTTTCTATTACCTTGGCGGCTTCAGCAACTTTTATAGATGAAGCAAGATAAGTACCTGCTTCAACTACCTGTAAGTAGACTTTACTAATAAACTCTGCCACATCTTTTGTACTTCCAGATACAACTTTTTTTAATTTTTGAAAAAGTATGTTCCCTATCGCCTGGATTTATCCTCTCAGGAGAATATCCAACAAAAAAAATCAACATTATATTTTAGCCCGCTAACTTTTTCTAAAATAGGTACACAATCTTCTTCAGTACATCCAGGATAAACTGTTGATTCATAAACTACAATGTCCTGTTTTTTTAGTACCTTGCCCACTGTTTCACTGGCACTTTTAAGAGGCCTTAAATCAGGATTTTTATGATTATCTATGGGAGTTGGTACAGTGACTATATAAAAATTACAGCATTTAATATATTCTATATCATCTGTAACTACTAAACCACATATATCAGTATCATTAATAGATTTTACCAGTACTTTAGATAAGTCTTCACCTGATACTTCATTTGTTACATCTATTCCATCATTCAATTCTTTAATTCTTTTAGCACTTATATCAAATCCAACCACTTTAAATTTTTTAGCAAATTCCACTGCTAAAGGCAAACCAACATATCCAAGACCTATAACAGCAATCCTAATTTCATTAAGATTTTTTTTCATTTAAAATCTCCTGAATCTTTTTCACACTATCTAGGTTTATCCTGCTATATTCCTCAAATACTCACCATATCCACTTTTAATCAACCCTTTAGCTAACTCAAACAACTGGTCTTTTGTTATCCATCCATTTCTAAAGGCTACCTCTTCAATGCAACCAATTTTAAGTCCTGTCCTGTCTTCTAAAATTTTAACAAATCTACTTGCCTCCAGGAGGCTATCAACTGTGCCAGTATCCAGCCATGCATACCCACGTCCCATGAGTTCAACTGACAACTTCCCTTGCTCAAGGTAGGCTTGATTAACTGAAGTAATCTCCAGCTCCCCTCTCCATGAGGTTTTACATCTTTTGCGATCTGAACCACACTGTTATCATAAAAATAAAGCCCAACCACAGCATAATTGGACTTAGGCTCTTTTGGCTTTTCCTCTATGCTAAGTACATTTTCATCTTTATCAAATTCCACAACACCATATCTTTGAGGATCCCTTACATAGTAACCAAAGACCACTGCCCCGCCTATATGTTCTATCCTTTCTACGCTTCTTTTTAAAAGTGTGCTTAAATTATGCCCATAAAAAAATATTATCACCTAACACCAAACACACGTTATCATCCCCAATGAACTCTTCTCCAATTATAAACGCCTGGGCAAGTCCCTCTGGTTTGGGCTGTATTTTGTATGAGAATTTCAAACCATATTTTGAGCCATCACCAAAAAGTTGTTCAAACCTTTCAGTGTCTTTTGGAGTAGAAATAATTAGAATATCCCTTATACCTGCAAGCATCAAAGTGGATAAGGGATAGTAAATCATAGGTTTATCATATATTGGAAGGAGTTGTTTACATACTGGTATGGTTATGGGATATAGCCTTGTCCCACTACCACCTGCTAAGATTATGCCTTTCATTGTCATTCCTTTTTTTATTGTTCAAGGTTCTCTTGCCTCTTTCCACACTTCAATACCTTCAAACCTTTCAATCTTCATATTTTAACATCTTGAACTTTATACATTAAACATTTAAGCGTTATCTTTCCCCATAATTAATCTTCATCCACTTCATGTATTCTCCAGATCTGACATTTTCCACCCATGTTTGATTTTCTATATACCAATCTACAGTTTTTTTGTAGCCCTGTTTCAAAATCCACACTCTGACTCCATCCAAGCTCTTTTTTTTATCTTATCACAGTTAATGGCATATCTCCTATCGTGTCCAGGACGATCTTTTACAAAGGTTATAAGCTTTTTATAATAATCTTTTGATCTACCCTTTTTTTTCTGCAACAATCTCACAAAGTTTATTTACAAGAGCTATATTTTGCCATTCATTCTCTCCACCAATATTATACCTTTCCCCTGCCCTTCCTTTATTTAAGGCAATCCAAACTCCACTACAATGATCTTCAACATATAACCAGTCTCTAATATTTTTTCCATCTCCGTAAACAGGCAAGGGCTTTCCCTCTAGCATGTTAAGTATCATAAGGGGGATTAACTTCTCTGGGAATTGATAAGGACCGTAATTATTAGAACAATTTGTTATCACCACATCCAATCCATATGTATAGTAATAGGCCATTACCAAATGATCTGAAGACGCCTTTGAGGCAGAATAAGGACTTCTTGGGTCATAGGGGGTATCTTCATAAAAATAGCCTGTGTCTCCCAGGGACCCATATACCTCATCTGTACTGATGTGATGAAAACGATAATGTAATGTTGAATCGTTTTTATTCAATTTAATATTTGTTATCCGTGAGTCATAACTATTTTTGAGCCAAAATTTACGAGCAACTTCAAGCAGATTGAATGTACCTATTATGTTTGTATTAATAAAGTCCTTAGGACCATGAATTGATCTGTCTACATGGGACTCTGCTGCAAAATGAACAACTGCATCTGGACTGTACTCTTTAAAGATTCCTTCAACCTTTTCATAATCACAAATATCTATCTTTTCAAAAAAATATCTAGTTCCGTGATATTTTTCATGGATATCTGCCAAATTTTCCAGATTACCAGCATAAGTTAATTTATCTATGTTTACAATCTTGCCATGAAAATTGGTTTTTTTCAAAAATATATCTAATAAAATTAGACCCAATAAATCCCGCTCCACCGGTTACCAATATTGTATTGTACCTGCTTTCCATTTCTTTACCCCACTCTTACTATCTATTTTCAAAACAACATTCCATCTCAGTCCGATATTACAACCTACTAGAATTAATTAAAAACTTTTACTTCTAAAATAATTCCATCAATAATGGCAATTTTCCATCCTTTGGAGAAAGTAGAGGGGTTTGTATCCCATATTCTTCAAATGGCCAATCTATATTAATTGTTGGGTCATTCCATCTAATTCCAGCATCATACTGGGGATTGTATTCACTGCCAGAAACCTTATAGATTACCTCAGCAGTATCACTTAATGTTAAAAATCCATGGGCAAAGCCTTTTGGTATCCAGAGCATCCTTTTGTTCTCTGAAGAAAGTTTGATCCCATACCATTTTCCAAAAGTAGAACTGTCTTTTCTAATATCCACAGCCACATCAAAAACCACCCCCTGGATACACCGAACAAGTTTTCCCTGTTCATATGGTGACTTTTGAAAATGGAGTCCCCTTAACACCCCTTTAACTGATTTTGAGTGATTGTCCTGTACAAACTCTTCTTCTATTCCAATCTGGTTAAAGTGAGATCTTTTATATGTCTCCATAAAAAAAACCACGATCATCTGAAAATACCTTTGGTTCAATCAATACTAACCCATCAATAGGACATTTTAAAAAAACTAAATGGCATTATACTCCTCCCACCATCTATCTATACCATCCTCCCAATATGGAATTTTTTCTTTTACCAGGGCTTCCATCTTACTACTATCCAGTTTACTAAAACCTGGCCTTCTTGCTTTAAGATTAAAATCTGAAGATTTTGCCTCTGCAAGGTGCCCTTCCATCCAGCCTTTTTAAGGACATAAAGGGCCTGATCATATTTACTTGCTATACCCCTATTGGAAAAATGAAATAGACCAAAAGTTCCTCTTTTCAGTAATTTCAAAGAGAAATTTGCGAGATCATAAGAATAAGTTGGGGAAGATATCTGATCGTCAACAATTTTTAGTTGATTATTGCTCCTCGCCCACCTTAAGACCTGGGTATTAAAGTTTTGTCCACCAACACCAAAAAGCCAGGATGTTCTGATGACTATGGACTTATCATACTCATTTAATACAAATCTTTCTCCTTCTAATTTACTTTTGCCATACACAGAGAGGGGATTGGGTTTATCCTCTTCTGTATAAGGCGATCCTTTTTCTCCATCAAAAACAAAATCAGTTGAATATGTGACAAAAACAGCGTCTATCTCCTTAGCAGCCTTTGCCAGATATAAGGGTGCATATGCATTTAATCTATAGCAACTCTCCTTCTCATCTTCTGCCCTGTCCACATCATTGTATGCTGCACAGTTAATAATTAAATTGAACTTCTCCTGTTGAGTAAATTTCCTTACCATATCCTCGGCAGTCACATCTAATTCCCGATAATCAGTGGCAACAAATTCACATCCTTTTTCTTTCAGTAATCTTCTAAAATCATATCCAAGTTGCCCATTGGCGCCCGTAATGAGGATTCTTAACTTTTTTTATTTCCATCTTTTTGTCCCCTCAACAATCTTCTCACTCAGAGTTCCAGTAATAGATAAAACCTTCTCAGCTAGCTCCATAGTCAAAGAACCAGCACCACAACTGGGGGTTATAAATGTTTGGGATAATATACTGGTTTTATCTAAACTTATCTGCTCTGTCATTGTATTCAATTGAGAAGCAAACTTTTCATCCAGACTTTCAAATGTCTCTTTCTCAATAAACCTTCCATCCGTTGGAACAATCCCCCATGCAATAAATTTCCCCCTGGTTAAAAAGTCCTTGACTTTATCCTTAAACAAAAGGAGCTTATCAAAATAGGAATAGGCATCGAAACTCAGAATATCTGCACCACTATCAAAGACCAGGGACCAATCTGTATTGGCACATACATGTATTCCCACCAACACATTCTGTACACGCAAATAGTCTATAATCTCAAAAAATGCTGATAATACATCATCTCTGCTTATACTTATAAATTCTGAAGAACCAAATCCAGCAAGGGCTGGCTCATCTAAAAAGATTATTACTGGTCTGCCAAATTTAGATAAAACCTTTGCCTGATATGCACATAACATGGTTAAATATTTAATGGCCATGTCCCTTAGCTGAAGGTCATAAAATATAGCCCTTCCTCCTGCATCTTTAACAGAGGTAGCAAAGGTTATTGGACCAGTAATCTGACCTTTTATAGCAAAAACACCATCTAGATTATCCATTTGCTCCAGTTTCTCAACCAGATGGTAAAATCCTGCCGCCCTTTCCCTATCCAGCACAAACCTGCTCTCTTCAATCTCTAACCTTCCATCTACTACTGCCATGTAATCTTCATAAAATAAAACCAGATCTTCCTGAAAAGAATCAGAAGTGGAATCAATAAATTCCTTTCCTGAATGGAACGTATATCCAGGAAGAGAAGACATGAACTGGGAGATCATACCCTCAAAGGGCCTTTTAGGAAGCTGAATCCACAAAGGGATGTATGGGGTGTACCTGAAAACTAAATCCAGGGCCTTTTTGTGGTCATCTAAAGGAAGGCTCCCAATCAACATTGGGAGCCCATTTGGTTTGATATTTAACATAATATACCTACCTTAAATAAATTTTTCACAGAACCATATATACATTTTTTTTCAAGACGTTACTAAAAAAATAGTAGGTGTTTAGCTCAAATTCATCCTAATTTTGAATATCTTTATTATATCTTACAGGCGGTTTTTAAGTCCTCAACTGCGTCTGTTTTTTCCCATATAAAATCAGGATGTTCCCTTCCAAAATGACCATAACAGGATGTTTCCCTATAAATTGGTCTCTTCAGCTTTAGCCTTTCAATAATAAAATAAGGCCTTAAGTCAAAGACCTCTAATATGGCCTTTGTAAGTGTTTCATCGCTTACCTTTCCTGTACCATTGGTATTTACTAAAACAGAAACAGGTTCAGCGACCCCAATAACATATGCAATCTGGACCTCACACATATCAGCAAGATCAGCTGCCACAATATTTTTTTGCAATATATCTTGCCATATAAGCAGCAGATCTATCCACCTTGGAGGGATCTTTACCAGAAAAAGCACCGCCACCGTGGGATGCCATGCCACCATATGTATCCTGAATGATCTTTCTACCTGTCATTCCGCAATCGCCCATTGGTCCACCAATGACAAACCTACCTGTTGTATTGATAAATACCCTTAATTTATCGTCCACCAGCTCTTCAGGCAATGTGGGATTAATCACCTCTTCAATTATTGCCTCCCTTAAATCTTCATATGTTACGCTCTCTTCATGCTGGGCAGCAATTACCACATTGTCAATTCTAATGGGCCTGCCATTTTCATATTCCAGGGCAACCTGGGTCTTCCCATCTGGTCTCAAGAAATCCAAGATACCTT
This sequence comes from Desulfothermus okinawensis JCM 13304, assembly GCA_001311565.1. Lineage (GTDB taxonomy): Bacteria > Desulfobacterota > Desulfovibrionia > Desulfovibrionales > Desulfothermaceae > Desulfothermus > Desulfothermus okinawensis. Next base: position 7,506 of record BBBM01000014.1, on the reverse strand, counting down.
TTTTTTCTAACATAGGTGAGCCTCCGGCTCAGCTTATGGGCAAGGTAAATTGGTGTTGGCATAAGTGTCTCGGTCTCTTTACACGCAAAACCAAACATCATCCCCTGATCACCAGCCCCTGTTCTTCTGGTTTTTGTCTATTAACACCCATTGCAATATCAGGGGATTGTTTATCCAGGGAAGATATTACTGCACATGTGCGCCAATCAAATCCCATCTCAGAGCTGTTGTATCCAATCTCCTTTATGGTCTCTCTTACAACCTCTGGATAGTCCACCACTCCATTGCTGCTTATCTCCCCTGCCACAAAACAAAGCCCAGTTGTAACCAGTGTCTCACAAGCTACCCTTGCATCTGGATCTTGCTTTAGAAATTCATCTAATATGGCATCTGAAATCCTGTCAGCCACCTTATCTGGATGTCCCTCAGTAACAGACTCTGATGCAAACATATATCTCCCGGTTTTCCCAATCATAACTAACTCCTTATGTTTAATTTATAGCCTTTTAACAATAACAGGCAAAATTTTTCCTGCCTTACCCTGAATAGAATAATCCATATATTTTGTATATGGAGTATTCTCTAGATTAATTTCCACTACCATTGCCCCAGCCTCCTTTGCTACCAGGGAAAAAGAAGCCGCAGGCTGGACAACAGAAGATGTGCCAACAACCATCATAAAATCACACGACCTTAAAAATTCCATACTCTTATCAAGCAAAACAGGATCTAAAGACTCTCCAAAAAAAGACCACCCCTGGCCTAAGCAGGCCACCACACTTACCACACCTGGGCAAAGTTCCTAAATTTGGTCTCCTGTCCACATAAACACTTTTACACTGGAGGCACCTGACCTTCCAGATACTCCCATGAATCTCAACTACCTTTTCACTTCCAGCTAGCTCATGGAGACCGTCTACATTCTGGGTTATGAGCAAAAATTCTTTCTTTTTCTTTTCTAATTCAGCAAGTGCAATGTGGGCTGGATTAGGACTTACCTTTGATATTAACTCCCTGCGCCAGTTATAAAACTCCCATACCTCTCTGGAATTTTCCATAAATCCATCAATACTGGCCAGCTTCATAGGATCTTTATTTCTCCACAGCCCTCCATCTCCCCTAAATGTGGGGATTCCACTTTCAGCAGATACACCTGCCCCTGTGAGGACTGCAACTTTTCTGGAATCCCTTAATTTTTCAACAACTTCATTTATTATTTTCTTCATTTTCAAAAAAACTGTTTTATTTTTTTTAAGATGAAAATCCATGGGATATATGCCTTTAAAGATAGTTTTTATAATACTTAATGGATTTAAATAACATTTCTTCCAATCAAACATAAAGTAGATTGACCTTCCTTTAATCTCCCATTTGTCCACCACCCAGTCTAAGGGGATTTTTTTTGTCTTTTTTTCTTAAATACAAGGTCTTTTATTGATTTTCCCTGGAGTTCTGATAAATAATTTTCTTTATTGTTAATAAAAACCAACTCATATAATTCCATTATAGACTGAGGTATTTTTAGACCATATCCCAGGTATTCAAAGGTGTTAAAACTTATACCAGGTATTGAATTTTTATTTAGCTCATCAATAATATGTTCATCAAGTCTCTTTCTAGCCTGCACCCCCAAACACTCACACAAACTGGCCACCCCAACAGGCAAGGCACGGCCAAAGGATATTTTGGGTCGGGGATTATATCCCTTTGAAAACACCAATGGAATCCCTGACCTCCTCATTGTCCTTTCAATTACCTTCTGGAGTTCCAGCTGGGACAAATAGCTTGCAAAATCCTTTTTTTTCAAACCAAAATAAATAACTACATCTATTTTCAACATTCCCATTTGACTTATTTATTTGTGTATCAAATCCTTTTTGGGATTTTTCTTTTGAATTTAATATGGGATATATATCGTTAAAATCACATGCCCCACAACCAGAACAATCTCCCCACCTGCAATCTGGGGTGGTCTCACCATTTTTAGCCTTTACCAGCTCTTTTTTTTAGAAATTTTTTTCTTAACTCCTGTGTCAATAAAATCCCACGGAAGTTTATCATCCAGTTCTCTGGACCTCAAATATGTAGATATATCTATTCCATGTTTCTTAAATACCTGAACCCAGAGATTATAATTAAAGTGTTCCATCCATCCTGTAAAAACATCTCCAGACAGGTATGCATCTAAAATCACCTTAGATAGATGTTCATCTCCCCTGGAAAAAAACCCCTTCTACAATAGACATCTCCAGGGTAGGCCAGCTGAGATTAAGCCTTCTATTTTTCTTAAACCTTTTATTTAAAAAAAGAAATCTTTTCTTTTATTTCCTCTAAGGAGCTTTGCCTCTCCCATTGAAAAGGAGTATGGGGCTTGGGAACAAAGGGGGAAATAGAAGCTGATACCTTTAGACGTCGACTCTTCCCAGGTGCAATCTCTAATACCTTTAAGCACAGATCATAAATCCCTTCTAAATCTCCTCTATCTTCTGTTGGGAGTCCAATCATAAAATAGAGTTTTACCTGCTGCCATCCATTTTCAAATGCCCATTTTACATGATTTATAAGGTCATCTTCTGTTATGCCCTTGTTTATTACATCTCTAAGCCTCTGGGTGCCTGCCTCTGGAGCCAGGGTCAAACCCCTGCTTTTTAGTTTTGCTATATTTTTTTATAAGATCTTCTGGCACACTCCCAGCTCGAAGGGAAGGAAGAGACAGAGAGATATTTTCCCTTATACACCTTGAAAAGGTCAATGATATTAGTTTATCCAGGGCAGAAAAATCTCCAACACTGAGAGAAAGCAACCCAACCTCTTCATAACCAGTAGCCTTTAGTCCTTTATCTAAAATCCATTCAATATCAGAAATAACTCTCTCTCTAACAGGCCTATTAATCATACCAGCATAACAAAACCTACATCCTCTACTACATCCCTTGGAGACCTCCACCACATACCTATCGTGAACAGGTTTTCCAAAGGGGACTATCTGTTTTTCAGGGGCATATTCCTTTTTTAGATGAGAAATTATCCTTCTTTTCACCGGTCTTCTTCCATAGACCGGAACATAGACACCCTCTATTTCAGATAATTTCTCGAGAACATCTCTTCTTTGGATATTCCTTGATTTGCACTCAATCAAAACATCAGATATTTCCAATACCACTTCTTCCCCATCGCCAATTACAAAAGCATCAAAAAAATGGTTCAAGGGGAACAGGATTAAATACTCCTTCTCCTCCAGCAATTATAATAGGACAGAAATTATCTCTATCTTTTGATAAAAGAGGAAGCTTTCCAAGATCAAGCATGTATAAAATTGTGGTGTAGCAAAGCTCATTGGTAATACTAAAACCAATTAAGTCCATGGTAGCAAGGGGCATATCCCCCTCAAGGGTTGAAAGGGATACATTCTTTGTTTTTAACAGATTGCCAACCTGCTTTGATGGAGCGTAAACCCGCTGTGCCCAGAGATCTTCCCTTGAATTTAATATCCCATACAAAATCTGATGGCCAAAATAGGAAACACCAACTGGATATTTATCAGGAAATGCAAGACACCATTTAAGGGGGATATCTTTTGACTTATGGACACTATTTATTTCCTGGCCAATATAATGGGAGGGATTTTCAAATAATGGAAGAAGTTCTTTCATAGAAAAAAATAAAGCCAATGCACCTAATTAATTAGGCACATTGGCTAAAAGTTTTTATCCCTTAAGTAAATCTGAGATATTTGTTACCCTGCCACTCTTTTGACCACCACCCATTAGATTTTCCAGATTCTTTAAATCTGATGACGAAGAGATTGTAAGGTTACTTGATGCCTCTAGATACTTTGTTTCAAGCTCAGCAGGGATATTTTTATACCAGTATATTATGTGGTCTTTTGAAATTTCTCCCTCTATCTCTTGATCAAAGGGATAACCAAAGGCATAAGGGCCATTGAAATGCCATTTTGAGTTGGTATTGTCTGAAGAATTGCAGGATCTTTTAATTTCCCATCTTCTTCTACCCATTTCCCAATAACATAGTCACCTGTAACAATCTTTACTAATTTTATTTCGTGAGCCATACACATCTCCTATAAAAATTTTTCAATTAAGACTTAACTTTAATTAGACATGGAAATGAGTACTGTCAAGGATTGATCCAAAATAAAGGAAGGATGTTAATGGATAAAAAAAATGCGCCAGGGAGGATTTGAACCCCCGACCTTTGGATTCGTAGTCCAACGCTCTATCCTCCTGAGCTACTGGCGCATTGAACTTTTTTTTAGGACAATATAAATTCCTTGTCAAGAAAAGCTTATCTGACTAGTTGTACAACTTCATTTAGTAAGGAATCTGTTGTGGTTATTGTCCTGGCATTAGCCTGAAACCCCTTTTGGGTGGTTATCATTTTTACAAATTCCTCTGACATATCCACATTGGATTGTTCCAAGGAGTTTGAAGAAATACTCCCAAGCCCTGCAGTAGTTGGAAGTCCAGTTAATGCTGTACCAGATTCCCTGGTCTCCAAGAAAAGATTTCCCCCTTCCCTTCTAAGCCCCTCAGGATTGTTAAAATTCGCAAGAGTAACGGCGTATAGCTCAAGTACTTGTCCATTGGAATAATGGCCAGTGATAACTCCGTCTCTACTAACAGAAATGGATTCCAAATCCCCCGCAGGATATCCATCCTGAGCCTGTGTGTAAGTGGTGGATGCACTACTGTAGCTTGTAACAGACAGGGCACCAATTTTCATGTCCTCAAATGAAGGCAAATTTTGTGCATTCGTTCCCACCCCATCTGCATTTCCAGTACCTGCTGGCCATGAAGCTGATTGAGAATATGCCCCAAAATCTAAAGCTATGTTCTTTGCATTTTCCATATTAGTTGCATCTCCTCCCTCATTTCCCAGAAAATTTGCCGTACAAATAGGATATCCCTCTATATTAAAATCTGCTGGCTGCCAGTTTTGAAGATTCCCTGGATTATTAGAATCGGTTAAATCTATAGAATCTGGAGTAGAAGTATCTGTATCCTTTATAGTATATGCAGATTGTCCAATAAGATTTCCTGCACTATCAAAGGTAAGGGTACCAATCATCAGGACACCTTTTTTTGGAAGTATCAGTGGCTGAAGACCAAAATGCCCTATTGTCCTCATCTGGATTAACTGTCACCATATACTCCCAATATTGATATCCAGCGGTCCCATTTGTCACGTGATCTTCTGCTTTATCAAAATACACTGTAAGGTCATGAGGAGAACCATTTTCATCATATACCTTGAGGGTTGTCTGGTATGAATAGAGATTATCACCTAAAGGAGTATCCTGGGTGGCATCCCATTTTTTTATACATAGCAAAAAAACGGGTCGTTCTGGTCTGTTGCCTTTTCTTCACTTTGTGAATTTAAATTAGCAATTATCTGGACATATTGTGTGGCTTGAGGAGGAGATTGGAAATTCTCCAATCTTATATCTCCATAGGAACCCACAGTATTAACAGAGCTTCCCACTGTAGAAGTAGAGGTGGTAGAGGATGCTACCTGGGACCTATTTTCTTGCTCCACCCTCCACCCCTGCAACACATAACCATGTGGATCTACCAGGTAGCCTTCTTTATCAAATCTAAAATCTCCTGCCCTGGTGTAATATTCAAGTTGTTCTCCTTTAGGTGACACAATAAAAAAAGCCTTTTCCTCCTATTGCCAGATCAGTTGAAACGTTTGTTGATTCCATAGACCCTTGAGAAAAGTCAGTTAAAATTGCAGAAATAGAAGCGCCTCTTCCAACTTGGTCCGCGCCTGAAGCTGTGGTAATTGACTGGTATAGGGCATCTTCAAAATCCATTCTGCTGGCCTTATACCCAATAGTACTAACATTGGCCAGATTATGGCCTATGACATTCATTTTTTTCTCCATGTACTTTTAAGCCACTTGTTCCTGCATAAAGTGCAGCACCTAAAGCCATGGCTTACCTCCTTATCCTTTTTTTTATTAATTGTCAAAACTACCCACTGAATCCACGGTATCCATGGGGACTTCTCTTCCATCATCAAGTCTTAAAACTAAACTTGTTCCATCTTTAGTGATACCTACCACCTTACCATATACCTCACTGTTTACCAGTATTCCTTCCCCATTATCCCCTTCTGCACCAAAAGAAAGAAAATAATGACCATCTGGCAATATATTTCCGTTAAAATCCTTTCCATCCCATTTAAAATCATAGGTGCCCTCGCTTTTTGGTCCCAACTCAACTGTGTTTACTATATTTCCATGTCGATCAAAAATATTTACGTATGTCCTTATAGAATTTCCATCAAGGGTATATGTCACCTGAGAGATATTTGAGTCCTGTTTAACTATCTCCTTTCCTGGGGCTCGTACCTGGGTTCCTAAAAATTTTACACCTGATAAAATAGTATTGTTGTCCAGCTTAGAGGAAATAACTTCCACTGCCTTGTCAATGTTATTTAATGATTCAAGCTACTAAACTGTGCCAGTTGGGCTGTTAACTCTTTGTCATCCATTGGATTTGTTGGGTCCTGAAGCTTTAATTGGGTCACAAGGAGCTGTAAAAAAAGCATCCTTTCCCATTTTACTCTGGGTTCCAGTAGCTTTGCTTTCTTTTGTAAAATCAGTCTCAGCCCTACCCAAAATATTTTCTTTACCCACATAATCTAAATTCATAAAAGAATCTCCTTTATCTAAGCCACTACATATAGGGAACCACTATTTATTCTTATAACATTAGACAAATTATCAGGATCTATTGTTGATATATCCCTTTCTCCAACTAATCTAAGTCCAAACAAAGAACGTCTGCTAAACCTGAACTTATTATTTTGGGACCTATCCCTGGAACCACCAAAATCCCTAAAAGGTGCCTCATGACCTGAAAAAAAGGTCATTTTTTACTTCTACCTTAACCACTTTTAATCCTTGCTGTTCAAAGGACTTCTCAAAATTAGCAATGTGCTTATTCAATGCATCAGCACATCCCTATGCTGTGTGTGCAATACCATGGATACTTCCCTGTTTTGTACCTGCATAACCACCTTCAATGTCCCAAGCTCTGGCGGATAGAGCTTAATGGACACCTCACGCCTGCCTTGGCCAAAATTTCTAAAAATTCCATTTTCTATTTGCCTGAAGATCTCATCTCTAAATCTATTTTCAAAAGTCGTTGAAACATCTTTGTCTCCATCATACCTAACATGTGATTTTAAATGAAGGACATCAAAATTTCCTTGAGAATCATGATGATTATTGTACTCTTTTCCAACATCTTCCCTTAAAAACTTTTTTTCCCACTTGAACTTCAATACCAATTTTAGAGAGCTCCCCTTCTATTTTATCGAGTTTATCATATAACTCACCAATGTTGTGGACCAACTTGTTATATTCTTTTATGTTTACATTTTCTTTAATTATATCATTTAACTCCACCCTTAAATCATAAGTTTTATCTTTTAATACTTTTTCATATAAAATTTCTATGTTTTTTTTGTGTGTTA
>BBBM01000013.1 GCA_001311565.1 Desulfothermus okinawensis JCM 13304 | reverse complement strand
TGTATATATTTTTTGAGGACAGGATTAAAAATGTAGTTCAATAGTATTAAGACTACAAAAGGATTTACACAGATTATGTTACAGGCTCATAAAGAGTACTGTATAATAATCACTACAAAAAAAATCAAGGTATGCTCTAAATATTGGGTTCTTAGCCTATACAGAAAGCAGCTTTTCAAAAGCACACCTAAACTCTCCCAATGGCCGTAAGTAAACTCGCCTATTATTTTAAAAAAAGCTTGAGGTGCAACCATTTACTCAGGTCTTCTTTTGTACCATTTCAATGAGCCAGTCAGGCACTTTTACTATCTTGCCATTTATATCAACACATGGATGCTTGGTCCAACCTGTTGTGATTTTTTTGTTGTCATGTGTCCTGTTATAGATCTCATACACAAATTTTAAAGAAGCCTTACCCCACTCTCTTATTCCACATCTAACTGCAACTAAATCCTCATATCTTGCTGGTCCTAAATAGTTACAATGGGCCTCAATTACAGGTAAAAATATACCTTTTTTTTTCTATCTCAAGGTAACTATGACCTAACTCCCTTAAAAAAATGGCTTCTGGCCTGCTCAAACCAGTGAAAATAATTGCCATAATAGACCACTTTCATTCCATCGGTCTCACCATAGGATACCCTATGCTCCCACGTAACCTCTGGCTCTGGAAATTCTCCTATTTTTTTCATTTTTTTAATTTCTCCAAGGATCCAGGTTATGAGCTCTTCTCCCCTCTCTATAAATATACCTGTATTTTTGGCGTTAGCTTCTGAAAATGCACCATTTTTATCCACTTTTGGTTCTTTAAAATCAACAAAAAGTACAGGGACAGGGTCTTTAACATGCGTGCGTTTATATACTGGGGTCAAGTGGTCACAACAAATTAAGACTCCTCCTTTTTTTTGACTTCAAAAAAATCACATATTGGTCCCACAATGTGTTTATCAAATCTCTCTATTGCCTCTATTTTACATTTTATATCCCCAGCATGGCTGCATTCGTCAGGACCTTCTAGATGCACAAACACAAAATCATTTTCTCCAAGAAAATCTATAGCTGCCCTTGCCTTTCCCTCATAATTGGTATCAATAAGTCCTGTTGCCCCTTCTATATCTATTACCTCCATATTAGCTGCATATCCCAGTCCCTTTATAAGATCCACTGCAGATATCACAGCCCCCTTTAGTCCATATGTGTTATAAAAATCTGGTAGCTTAAGCCTCCTACCCTGTCCCCATGGCCATATGCAATTTGCCTTGGAGTCTGGGAAATGGGTTTCTAAGATTTGGGCTGCTTCACTTATTAACTTATACAACTCCTTTTCATTTTTATATGTTAGAACATCATCTTTTATTGATTTATCTAAAATATCATGTGGAGGATTTATTTTAATTCTATCTAAAGATGTATCTTTCCCATGTCTTTTAATGAGCAAATGACGGTACTGAAAACCTGGAACTATCTTCCATGTTTTGTCTTCTAATTTTTCCTTTAAAGCAGAAACTATTTTATTGGCCTCTTCACTTGATATATGTCCAGCACTGTAGTCAATCATTATTCCATTTTCAGAAAATTCTGATACAGTCACAAGATTCATTCTAAAGATTATGTCGTCTTCTTGAGTATCTACTTTTAGTGCTGCAGCCTCAATTGGACCTCTCCCAGTGTGGTATAAGGTTGGATCAAAGCCCAATATTGCCATATTTGCTATATCTGATCCTGGCTCCATGTGCTCAGGGATTGTCCTGCAAAGGCCAACTTTTCCTATTTTTGCCAAATTATCCATATTTGGCGTGTTTGCCTTTTGCAAGGGTGTAAGTCCCTCTAGTTCTTTTAAAGGATAGTCTCCCATTCCATCTGCTATTAAAAATGCAAGCTTCATGATATGCTCCACATGGGGTTATGAGTCTTTTTTTTCCTTTGTGTACAAGGCAATCGCTTATAATTATGAGTCCATTGTCCTGTACAATATTATATATTTCAGGAAGTAGTGGCTCTATTTTTTTCTTCCTCATCAATACACTCAATTACAAGGGGAAGGTCCATAGATAGCCTGAATATGTCAAATTCAGAGACCCCTCTAACTCCGTAGCCGCATATCCCCTTGTATACAGTGGCTCCTCCAATACCTTTTGATTGTAAAAATTCTAAAAGGTATTTATATATTGGCGATCCTTTGTATTTATCACCTTCTTTTACATATACTTTGAGTAATTTTGCCTTCATCATAAAATTTACTTTATCTAAATAGTGCCAGGGCAACCATCCTGCCCAGATAGATTAATATAAGACATCCCAATACATTTATAAAAATATTGAACATGGCTTTTAATATTAATCCTTCTTCAATAAGGGTAAATGTCTCAAATGCAAATGTGGAAAATGTGGTGAGAGCACCACAAAATCCAGTGCCAAATAGGAGTTTATATTCTGGTGGCAGATATATAAACATGGATGTATACATTAAAAAACCAAGAAAAAAAACTACCTATAAGATTTACTGTAAGTGTACCAGTGGGGATACCAAACTTAACTGGTATTATTCCACTTACTATATACCTTAAAACAGCACCTAAAAGTCCACCAATTCCAATTATCAGATACTTTCCCATTTTTATATTCTATCTATATTAATTGAGAATCCTGTAGTGTCTTGTCCCTGGCATTACAAATGAAAGTCTATCTATCTCTTCTATTGCATCTTTTATATTTTTTTATCTGTGCCCTATGGGTCAAAAATACAACTGGCACATATTTACCTATCTTTTCCTGCCTTTGTACCACTTGGGCAATGCTTATATTCCTCTCCCCCATAATTCCTGCAAGTATCGCCAAAACACCCGGCCTATCTTCAACCTGGAATCTAAAATAGTGACAGCAGGATGTGTATTTATCTTCCAAAATAGTAGCATCCTCTATTTCATCGCTGTAAAAGCCAGTATTATTGTATGAATTAGATCTTATTATTGCCATGATGTCAGATAGTACAGCACTTCCAGTTGGAAGATCACCTGCCCCCTGACCATACAACATAATTGGTCCAACCCCGTTTCCTTCAATTAAAATAGCATTAAACGGTCCGTCAACCTTTGCTAAGATGTGTTTCTTAGGTATGAGCACAGGATAAACACCTGCCTGTAAGTCTCCACTTCTCTCCTTTACTTTTGCTATTAACTTTATGGTGTATCCAAATTCCTCTGCCATTTTGATGTCATATGGGTCTGTGTTGGAAATCCCTTCAATGGTAAGCTTTTCCAGGGGAAAGTTTTTACCATATGCAAGCATAATCAGGATGACAAGTTTATGGGCAGCATCAACTCCCTCGATATCAAGGGTTGGATCTGCTTCTGCATATCCCTTTTCCTGGGCAATTTTAAGGGCTTTTTCAAAGGAAAGTTTTTCCTGGGACATTTTAGATAAAATAAAATTTGCTGTACCATTTAAGATACCGGTAATTGAGATGATTTTATTTCCTGATAGGTTTTCTTTTAATGTCTGAACTATTGGTATACCACCTCCAACACTTGCTTCAAAATAGAGTGCAGTATTCTGGAGTCTTGCCAGTTGAAATAGCTCTCTGCCCATTTCCGCTAACACTGCCTTGTTGGCTGTGACAACATGTTTTTTTTGCCAGAATAGATTTTTTTTATGAGATCTTTTGCTATATGGGTTCCTCCAATTAGTTCAACCACTATGTGAATTTCTGGGTCGTCAATAATATCTTCTACTCTGTCAGTGAACTTAACATCCTCTGGGGGCAGGAAGTCCCTTTTTTTTATTTATGTCTTTAACCAAAATAGTTTTTATTTTTATTTTTTTTTCCAATGCGCCTTTCTATGATTTCATTATTTCCAAGGATTAGTTTAGTAAGTCCTGTACCAACAGTTCCAAAACCTGCAATGGCAATATTTATAGAATCCATATTTTCTCCCTGAAATATTCTTAACTAAAATATCTTCTTTAAGCCGCGGACAGCCTGATTAATCCTATGTCTATTTTCAACAAGTGCAAAACGCACATAGTTGTCCCCAAAATGTCCAAATCCCAGACCAGGTGATACAGCGACTTTACACTCATTTAACAGGAGCTTTGAAAACTCAACAGAACCCATTTTTTGAAACTTTTCAGGTATCTTGGCCCATACAAACATTGTGGCCTTAGGTGGTGGTGTTTCCCATCCAATCCTGTTTAGGCCCTGAATCAGGGTATCTCTTCTTATTCGGTATTCTTCTACAATTTCTCCAACACAGCTCTGATCACCATTTAGAGCAATAATTGAGGCTATTTGTATTGGTTGAAAAATTCCATAATCTAAGTAACTCTTTATCCTTGTGAGTGCATGTACCATTTGTTTGTTTCCACAACAAAATCCCACTCTCCAACCTGCCATTGAATAGCTCTTTGACATTGAGAAAAATTCAACACCAACATCCTTTGCACCTTTTGCCTGTAAAAAGCTGGGTGGTGTATATCCATCAAATGCAAGGTCAGCATATGCAAAGTCATGAATTACAAAGATATTGTGTTCTTTGGCAAAGTCCACTATTTTCTGGAAAAAAATCCAGATCAACTATTACTGTAGTAGGATTGTGCGGATAAGATATTATAAGCAATTTGGGCTGTGGCCAGGTCTGTTTTGTGGCTGTTAAAAGGTCTTCAAAAAAAATCTCTTTCGGGGGATATTGGAATTCTCCTGACATCAGCTCCTGCAATAATTGCACTGTATGTATGTATAGGATAAGTAGGGTCAGGCACAAATACCACTTCACCGGGGCTAAGCATTACAAGGGCAAGGTGTGAGAGCCCTTCTTTTGCCCCTATTGTTACAACTGCTTCGGTCTCAGGATCAATGTCCACATTATATCTTCTTTTATACCAACCGGCTATGGCCTTTCTTAAATTTGGTATACCCCTTGATGCTGAATATCTGTGATTTGTTGGTTTTTGAGCTGCTTCTACCAATTTATCTACTATATGTTTTGGGGTGGCAATATCTGGATTTCCCATCCCGAGATCAATTATATCTTCTCCCTGCCTCCTTAATTTCATTTTAAGCTCATTTACTATGGAAAAAACATATGGAGGCAGCCTCTTCATCCTTGGAAATTCTTGCATGACAATTTCTCCTTGAGGTAGTTAATTGAAAAAGGAAATATAGCCCTATTGATATGTTTATGTCAAAGGTTAACTTGGGTGACAAGAGTTGACTTTTTAAATAAACTAATTACAAATTCTATTAACTAAAAGAGGAAAAAAATGGGAGAGTAAAATGGGTTCTTTTAACTATTTGTCTTCGAATCTATTTTTAGAGATCCAGGATATGAAAAAAAAGGGTGGATAAGGTTATGGAATATACATTTGATGTCTTTTCAAGAAAGAATGAGTCACCATCTGGCACCTGGGAACCAGCCACTGATGTGTATGAAACTGAAAAGTTTTACGTAATTCAAATGGAAGTGCCAGGTGTTGAAAAAGAGGACATTCAAATTGAATTAAAGGGAGATGAATTGGTAATTTGTGGCATAAAAAGGTTAATTAAAGAAACTCCTACCTGTTCATATATGATTCTGGAGAGATCTTATGGACCCTTCGTAAGAAAGTTTTGTTTGCCAAAGGACATTGATGTAGAGGGGATTTCTGCATCTTTAGATGTGGGGATCTTAGTTGTTAAGCTACCTAAAAACCCGTTCAGGTAGAAGATATAAAAATCCATATCCAGTTTGAAGAATAAAAAAAATTTTACAGGAGGAAGAAAATATGAAAAATCAAATAAAAACAGGGCTTTTTTTTGGGGATTTTAACTGCCCTAATCCTGCTTTTTGGAAAGATGCTAGGAGGGAGTACAGGATTATATATTGCCTTTTTCTTTGCTATTTTGATGAATGTTGGAAGTTATTGGTTTTCTGATAAAATAGTATTGGCAATGTATAGGGCAAGGGAGGTGGACTACCACGAGGCCCCCATGCTCCATGAGATTGTAGAAGAATTGGCAAAAAGGGCAGGTATTCCAAAACCAAAGGTGTATATTATCCCATCTGAGCAACCAAATGCATTTGCAACAGGACGAGGACCAAGTAGTGGGGTTGTTGCAGTGACTGAAGGTATAATGGAACTCCTTACCCCTGAAGAGCTAATGGGTGTACTTGCCCATGAAATAGGACATATTAAAAACAGAGATATTTTGATCCAGACAATAGCTGCAACCCTGGCAGGTGTTATAATGTTTATCTCAGACATGGTGAAATGGTCCATGATTTTTGGTTTTGGAAGTGATGACGATGACTCAAATCCATTTTTAGCTATTATTTTGGCAATCATAGCACCTATTGCAGCTATGCTTATTCAACTGGCAATTTCAAGGTCCAGGGAATATCTTGCAGATGAGACAGGGGCAAAGCTGTGTGAGAATCCCCATTATCTTGCAAGCGCCCTGGAAAAATTAGATGCATACGCACATAGGATACCAATGAGGGTGGGGAATCCATCAACAGCGCATATGTTTATTGTAAATCCATTTAAAGCCAATTCTTTTGTAAAGCTATTTAGTACCCATCCACCAATTGAGGACAGGATAAGACGTCTCAGGGAGATGCAGTTGTAAAGTTATATGCCTATTTCTTTAGCTCCGCTTATTGATTGGGTTATGGAGAAAGTGATTAAGTAATTAGTGATTAGTGAATAGTGAAAGGTAGAAGGATGAAGGGTGAAGGTAGAAGGGCGAATAGTATCCACAGACACAAATTACATACACAGACACATCAAAGCTTGAGACTTCGGAGTTAGTGGAATAAGCAGATAAAGTTATTAATTGGGGAAACGATATGCCCATTATAGCTAGGTTTTACGGTATAATAATAAAGATGTATTTTAAAGATCACGGGATTCCTCATTTCCATGCATTATACGGTGAATATAATGGTGTTTTTAGTATAGAGACATTAGAAATGATTGAGGCGACCTGCCAAATAGAGCTCAAAGTATGATAAAAGAATGGGGTATGATGTATAAAGATGAATTGATGGAATTGTGGAAGACGCAAAAATTCAAAAAAACTTCCAGGCTTAGAATAAGGAGGAGAAAAAAATGTTTCCAAAGATTAAATATGTACAACCCCTAGAAGGAAAAAAAATTATTGGTTATTTTTGATAACCATGTGAAAAAGATATATAATTGCGTTTCTCTCCTATCCCACGAGGTATTTCGACCATTAGAAGACGATGTATTGTTTAAGAATGTAAAGGTCGATCCAGGAGGTTATGGGATAAGTTGGAATGAAGAACTAGATTTAAGCGAAGCAGAGTTATGGATAAATGGAATGTTAGTAGAAGAAATGTCTGAAATAAGATGTTAATTTTTGTTGTTTTTTGTCACAGAGTATCTACCTTCTTATTCCAATGAAAAAAAATTGAATTTTAGCGGCTAATCCTTTAAGCTCAGGATTTGTCCTGAGCTTTTTTTATTTAGAAAAATCTGCCTATTTCTTTAGCTCCGCTTATTGATTGGGTTATGGAGAAAGTGATTAGTAATTAGTGAGTAGTGAATAGTGAAAGGTAGAAGGATGAAGGGTGAAGGTAGAAGGGCGAATAGTACCCACAGACACAAATTACATACACAGACACATCAAAGCTTGAGACTTCGGAGTTAATGGAATAAGCAGATAGAAAAATTTAAGGAGTGCTTATTATGAAAAAAACAAATTACTCTGGTTATGTTAACACTCTTTTTGTTGTTCTCACACAGTGTGTTTGCAAAAAGTGGATTAGAGATTAGAAGGAATTTGGTTGTCCAGGCAGTTGAAAAAAACTGCTCCTGCTGTTGTTAACATAAAGGCAGCAAAGGTGGTTGAGAGGTATTCAAATCCATTCAGGGATTTTTTTTGGGGATGAGTTCTTTTCTCCATTTTTTTGGGGATATTTTTCCAGGATATAAGCAAAAATTTCTGGAACAGAGCCTTGGATCAGGGGTTATTATTGATGGCAGTAGAAGGCTGGTACTTACCAATGCCCATGTAATTATGGGGGCATCTGACATTAAGGTGAAGTTATTAGATGGTAGGGAGTTCAAAGCAGATTTGATTGGGAGTGACCCTGATTTTGATATAGCCCTTTTAAAATTAAAGGGCACAGGGAAACTACCCCAGGCAAAAATGGGAACATCCAGAGACTAATGGTAGGTGAGACAGTGATAGCAATAGGAAACCCCTATGGTTTTAGTCATACAGTTACAACTGGTGTTGTATCTGCTCTAAATAGGTCAATCAGGACAAAACAGGCACTTATTTTGGTTTTATCCAAACAGATGCAGCCATTAATCCTGGTAATAGTGGTGGACCCCTTTTAAATATCCTGGGTGAAGTGATAGGAATTAATACTGCAATTTATGCAAAAGCCCAGGGAATTGGATTTGCCATACCAATAGACAAGGCAAAAAAATGTAATATTTGAATTAATACACTATGGTAAAGTGCAACCTGTTTGGCTGGGGATTTTTGGACAGGACGTAGATCCTCAAATTGCATCTTATTTAAGGCTAAGATCTCCACGGGGATTTCTGGTAACTGAAGTGGTTAAGTCCTTACCTGCAGAAAGAGAAGGTATTAAGCCCGGAGATGTTATATTGTCCATAAACGAAGTGGCAATAGAGGATAAAGAAGACTATATTAGATATCTGCTAAATACCACATCTGAATCAAAGTTAAAGATTCGCCTGTATAGAGAAGGAAAATTCTATGAGACATCTCCTCTCACCCGGTACATTTTACTTTTGATATGGCATCCAGATTTATAAAGAGAAAATGGGGATTTTGGGGAAAATTTAAAAAGGATCACATAGTGGTTACACAGGTGTATCCAAATAGCCCTGCATCAGACTTAGGCCTCAGGCCTGGGGACTTTATTTATAGAATAGGCGTTATTGGGCTAAAGAAAAAAACAGAATTTTTTTCCGTGCTTATATAAGATACAGGTTAGAGAAAAGGGTCATGTTGGTTGTTGTTCGCCAGGGTCGCATGTACTATGTGAGGATGCACGTTGGATAAGGATAGGTTTTTGCGGCGGTTTTTCCCATGAAGACATTACATTTAATTGGGAGTAAGACCCTTGGAGGAGCTGAAAACTGGTTTTTTAGATTTACCAGTGCACTTGGGGAAAAAGGAGTTGAGACTTATAGGGGAGTTAGGAAGGGAAGTGATTTAGAAGGGGTGATAGATGGTGTAAAATCATTTACACTTCCCTTCTTCACTGTGTGGGATCCCATCTCAAAGTTTAGCATATCAAATCTTATTAAAAGATTAAAACCTCAAATAGTGCAGACTTACATGAGCAGGGCCACAAGGCTTACCCATGTGGATCCTGGGAAATATGTTCACATCGCCAGACTGGGTGGGTATTATTCCCTTAAGGCCTTTAGACATGCCCATGTGTGGATTGGGAATACAAAAGGTATTTGCGACTACCTTATTAAAAATGGCTTTCCAAAGGAAAAGGTCTTTTATTTGACCAATTTCGTAGATCTGCCTAAACCTTGTCCCAATGAGCAGATTTTAAGAATCAAGGATGAGCTGAATATATCCAAAGAGGACTTTGTCATCGTACATCCAGCTCGATTTGTCCCTGTTAAAGGTCATGAGACACTTTTAAAGGCAATATATTTTCTGGCTCAAGATAGAGATATTAAAAGGAGCTTTAAGGTTGTATTACTTGGGAATGGTCCATTAAAACCAAAACTATTTGTCCTAGCCAGTTCCCTTAAAATAGATAAATACTTAGTTTGGCCAGGATGGAAGTCAGATATGTCTTTATATTACCAATTGTCAGATCTTGTGGTTTTTCCCTCAATGGAACAGGAAACCTTGGGAAACGTGATTTTAGAGGCATGGGCACATAAAAAGCCAGTTGTATGTACAAGATTTAGGGGTGCTAGGGAGATAACCAAAGATTTAGAAGACGTTATACAGGCAGATTGTGAAGATGAAAAGGGTGTTTATGTTGCCATAAAAAAAAGTGCTTTTAGATGAAGATTTGAGAAATTACATTTCACACAATGGTTATAAAAATGTGCTCAAAAATTATACAAAAGAACATATTGTTAGTGAGTATATTCATTTATATAACTATCTATTAAATAAAATGTAATTTCTTCAAAGGAAAATACAAAAATATGCCTATTTCAGTTTTAATGTACCATCAAGTGGGGGAATTTCGTAAGATAAAATATCATAGAGCAACATATTGCAGACAGAAGAGATTTAAGTCTCAGATGTGGTTTTTGAAGTTTTTTGGATATCATGTAATATCCATTAATGATTTATTAAAAATAATAGAAAATGGTAGGTATGTAAAAAAAAAGGATGGTTGTCCTTACATTTGACGATGGATATGCAAATTTCTATAGATACGCATATCCTATTTTAAACAAATACAATTTCCCTTCTATTGTATATCTTCTATCTAATCTCATAGGAAAAAGGGCAATCTGGTTTAAAAGGGAAGGACGAGATGATCCACCCCTTTTGACTAGAGAACAGGTAGTAATACTTAAAAATAGGGGAGTTGATTTTGGATCACATGGTAGGAACCACGTAAAGCTTGCCAAAGTCTCCCATGAAGTTGCACGTGAAGAAATTGTAAGGAGCAAAATAGAGCTAGAACACATGTTTGGATTCCCATTTCAACACTTTTGTTATCCCTATGGAAGTTTGAACCAGGATGTAAAAGAGTTAGTTAAACAAGCTGGTTATAAAACCGGAGTCAGTTGTTATAGAGGTGCAGTCTATCCAGGGGTTGATCCATTTGAAATACCAAGAAAGGCAATATCCTTTGGGGATAACTTAATAGGATTTCTCTGGAAACTGGAATTTAAAAACAGGCTGAAAAAAAAGGGAGGCTGCTTGAACATATTAATTTTTAGGCTTTCTGCAATTGGCGACATTATAATGGCCTCTGGTATATTGCCATGTATAAAAGAACATTTTCCCAAGTCTAAGGTTACATGGGTGGTTCAAGAAGAATATAAGGGACTTGTTGAGAGTTCACCTTATGTTGATCTCACAGTTCCAATTAAGAGAAAAGAGCTGTCCTATTTATTTAAAAAGGGCAGGATCAGTGAATTTATAAAAGAGGTAAAAGATACTGTCTCTATCCTTAGAAAAAAATAAATACAAACTGATTTTAGATCTGCAGGGTATATGGAAAAGCGGGATATGGGCTCTATTATGCAAAGGTGAAAATAGGGTAGTGGTTGATCCAAAGGAAGGGATAGAATTTTTATATAGAAATAAGGTGTTGTCCAATTCTTTGGATAAAAGAATTGGCGCAGAGTATAAGGTCTTATTGGATTCTCTTGGTATTCCTGGCAAACACTTTAAACTGGGAATAGGAGCGGGATCTCCCGGCGTAGAGCTCCCTGATAAGTTTGTTGTATTTTGTCCATTTACCACCAGGCCTCAGAAATTCTGGGTTAATGAATATTGGATGGAGCTTGCTCACCACATAGGGAATATGGGATATACAGTAGTTTTATTGGGAGGTCCTGGTGACAGGCACATGGTGGAAAAGATTTTCCCTAATTTATCAGGAATAGTTGATTTAGTTGGAAAACTTGGGCTAACTGAATCCATTGGGGTAATAGAGAAATCCACTGCAATAATTGGAGTGGATACAGGACTTACCCATGCAGGTATGCTTTTACAAAAGCCCACTATTGCAATATTTGGATCCACCTGTCCCTATTTGGAGACAGAATTTGAAAAGGGTGTAGTCTTATATGATAAACTTGACTGTTCTCCCTGCAAACGAAATCCAACATGTAATGGTGATATAACTTGTATGAGAAGATTGACTCCTGACAGGGTGATTTCAACTCTGAGCAGATTGATCTAGGGGTATATCTTTTTTTTGATTCTCGTATGCCGGCAATATACATTCCAATATTCTCCACTTTCTCTTTATCTCTGGCATTAAATGTGATTATTATTTCCCCTTTAAATATCACAGAAATGGTATCTGCAAGTGTTAATGCCTCTTTTAAATCTCCAGTTAAAAGCAACACCCCTGCATCCTGTCTTGCATCAACTAGATATTTCCATACTTCCCTGGTAGCTGCAATGTCCAGTCCCTGGGATGGTTGTTCAGCGATCACCAGTTTTGGTCTTTTAAAGAGCTCCCGTGCCACAACCACCTTTTGTAAATTGCCTCCTGAGAGTTGTCTTGCCTTTAAGTTTATATCCAAGGGATGGACTTTGTATTTTTTTCATCCATTTTAGTGCATGGTCTTTTGCTAGTTTGTTTTTTTACAAACACGCCCTTGGAGAAGATATTTCTTGTGGTGAGCAAGAAGTTTTCCCAGATGCTTAGCTCCATGCAACATCCCATATTGGTTCTATCTTCCGGGATATAGGATATACTTTCCAGCATCTGACCTTTTTCATAAAAATCTTCCCATCTAAGCCCCAATATATTTATCTCACCTGATAGGGGCCTTTTAAATCCATAGACAATGTCTATTAGCTCTCTTTGTCCATTTCCTGCAACTCCCACAATCCCGTGTATTTCTCCTTTTTTTACCTCAATGGAGACATCTTTTATTGTCTCTCCCTTTATATTTTCCAGTTTTAAAACAGTCTCTTCTTTATAAGATGACTCTTTTTTTTCTATTTCTAAAATAACCTGTTTCCCCACCATTTTTTTTTGCAAGCTCATCAGGAGATGATACATTATCTGTTTTTATCCTATCTATTATTTCTCCTTTCCTGAGTATTGCTATTTCGTCTGATATCTCCATGACCTCTTCAAGCTTGTGGGAGATAAAAATAATGGCTTTCCCTTCTTTTTTTCATGTTTTTTTAAAGAGTTAAATAGACCTGTTATTTCCACTGGTGTAAGAACAGTTGTGGGTTCATCAAGTATCAGGAGCTTCACATCTTTATACAAGAGTTTTAATATTTCTACCCGTTGCCTCTCTCCCATTGATAGGTCTTTTATTTTCTTCCGTGGATCTATTTTGAGCCCATATAGATCTGATAGTTTTTTTTATTTTTGATATAAATTTTTGTTCCTTAAAGATCTTATAAGACCTGTCTCCCAGGACTATATTTTCCATCACAGTGAAGGCAGGTATGAGTTTGAAATGTTGATGCACCATTCCTATCCCAAGCTCAGTGGAGTGTTTTGGAGATTTTATCTTTTTTTTCTCTACCTTCTATTAATATTTTACCTGAATCAGGTGACAGATTTCCAGACAGGATTTTCATGAGAGTGGATTTTCCCGCTCCATTTTCTCCCAAAATGGCCAGGATTTCCCCTTTATACACATCCAGGGATATGTCGTTGTTGGCAATAATGTCTCCAAATTTTTTGGTTATGTTTACAAGAGAGACAAAGGGGAGCTTTTTATTCATATTGTTTTCTCTTTTTTTATTATTGGCTCAGTAAATTTTGGCTCACTATCCCATGGGAATAAAATCCAGGTATCTTGACTCACTTCAGTTATATAGATGTCCACAAGGGGCCTTCCAGCTGGTTTGGCATAAACTGTTGCAAAGGTGCTTTTTGGAAGCATTGTTCTAATGGTCTTTGCTGTTTGACCAGTGTCCACAAGGTCATCAATAAGGAGCCAATCTTCTGAATCCTTTATGTCAATGGATTTTAATACATTTATCTGTTGTTGTTTTTGATAGTCATAAGATGCTATGCAAACAGTATCCACAAGCCTTATCTCAAGCTCCCTTGCAATTATTGCCGCAGGTACCAGTCCTCCCCTTGTTATGGCCACTATGCCCTTGAACTCTTTTATGTCCATGAGTTTCCATGCAAGTGCCTTGGAATCACGATGCAATTGATCCCAGGTAACTGGAAAGATTTTTTTTATATCTCTCATTCAAACCCTGTTCCTCCTAATCCTTTGGCTCAAGATTGATCCCAAGCCCCATTGGTCCCCAGGAACCTTTATGTGCTTTGGATGCAATGGTTAAAACCAATATAGTTAAAATATAGGGCAGCATGAGTAAAATTGAGGAAGGGATATTGGTACCTGTTGCCTGGAGTTGTAGTTGAAACGCCATAATACCCCCAAAAAGATATGCACCTATTACTGCCCTAAAGGGATCCCAAAAGGCAAATATAACAAGGGCTACTGCAATCCAACCACGTCCAGCAACCAACCCATTTGTCCAGATATGGGTGTAGGCCAAAGACAGATATGCACCTCCTATTCCACATAGAAATCCCCCTATGAGAATTCCAGCAGACCTCAACATGCCCACATTAAGACCTGATGTTCTGGCACCTTCTGGAAATTCTCCTGCTGCCCTTATTTCAAGTCCCCACCTGGTTTTGTTGAGTAAAAACCATATACCCAATGGTAAAATATATGAGAGATATACAAGTATGTCCTGTTTAAAGAATACATCGCCGATAATTGGAATTTGTGACAGAAGGGAAAGGTTCAGTTTTTGAAAGCCTGTGGTTTTTTCCCCCACAAATGGGGTGCCCCAGAAATTACTAAGACCAGTGCCAAGTATAGTGAGAGCAAGTCCAGAGACAATCTGGTTGGCCTGAAAAAAAGAGCACAGCTATTGCGTGAATTGAGGCGAGGATTGCTGCTCCAATGCCTCCTCCTAAGACTCCTAGGTAAGGATTTCCTGTTATCTTTGTTATAAAAAAAGCCAAAAAAACGCCCCAATTAACATCATTCCCTCAACTCCAAGGTTCAGAACCCCACTTTTTTCTGTTACTATTTCTCCAAGTGTGGCATAGAGGATTGGGGTCCCTGCCTGGATTGTTGCAGCAGCTGTTGCAACAATTATATTAAGGTCCATATTATTCTCTCTTTATAACAATCTTGTATCTTTCAAAGAATTGAACACTCACAACAAATATTAAGATCATTCCCTGGATAATCATACCATATGCCTCAGGGACTTGCATCTCAAGCTGAAGGCCCTCAACACCAACTAGCATTGCACCAAGAAAGTAAGAAAAAAATGCCCATGCCAACAGTTGATAGCCTGGCAAGCCATGCAACGATTATTGCGTTATAACCATAACCAGCAATAACACTGGGTTGAAGTCTACCCAAAGTGGATGTGGTCTCTGTAAAACCTGCTATCCCACAAATGGCACCACTTAAGAAAAGTACAAAAATAATAAGCTTATTTCGTGGAATATGTGAATACCTAGCTACATTTTTATTTTCACCGCTTACCTTTATTTCATATCCAATCCTGGTGGTATGAAAAATATTTTATATAAAATTCCAAGGATTATACAGAGATAAAAGGTCTTATACAGAGGGGTATTTAAAATAGTAGATATGGTTCCATTGTCACCAAACTGAACACTCATTGGAAAACCAAGGGATGTTGGATCCTGCCACGGCCCATAGACCAAATAGTCTATGAGAAAGATGCCCACATAATTTAACATCAAGGTGGTGATGATTTCATTTGCATCAAAATATACCTTTAATAGACCAGGGATAACTCCAAACAACCCACCTAAGATTGCAGATAAAATAAACATAAGAGGAAGGAGAAAATACCATGCAAGGTTGGGAAAATGAAGATATACAAAGGTTGCCCCTATTGCACCAAGGGCGTATTGTCCTTCTCCTCCTATGTTCCATATTTGCATTTTAAATGCGATGGATAGACCAATTGCACAGATAAAGAGTGGAATTGCCTTATTTAAGGAATCAAAAAAAAGCGTACCATGAACCAAAACCACTTTTTAGAAATATTACTATTCCAGATAAAGGGGATTTCCCCAGGGTGGCAAGTAGTAATGAACTAACACTTAGGGCCAGGAGCACCGCCACTACAGATAGAAGTATGCCCCTGGCCCTGGATTGTGTATATATCTTTTTTATCTGGATCTTCATTTTATTATTTTGTAGATCCAACTACCCCGTCAACAAACCAGTTCATGGACCAGATTTCTGTGTCTGTCATCTTTTGTCCAGGTTTTATCCTGAGTTTTTTTGTTTTGATCATAGATTGGGCCTTTAAAAATAATAAATTCCTTTTTAATTATTTTATCTCTAACATTCATAACATGTTTTTGTACATTTTCTGGAACCATTTTCCCAAATGGTGCTATATCAACAACACCCTGGTCCATTCCTGCCCAGATATTGCAAGATTTCCATTTATTTTCTTTCACCTGTAGAACTATTTTTTTTATAAAGATTTCCCCATTTCCATATTGCAGCAGTTAAATGGGCATTTGGTGCAAACTTGGACATATCTGAATTATAGCCAATTGAATACACGTGTGCCTCCTCGGCTGCTTCCTGGGGTGCTGGGGAGTCCACATGCTGGGTTATAACATCTGCTCCAACATTTAAAAGGCTTTTTGCAGCCTCTTTTTCTGTTGCTGGATCATACCAGCTTTTTGTCCATACGACCCTGACCACTACTTTAGGATTTACTGATCTTGCACCAAGAGTAAATGCATTTATTCCCCTAATTAGCTCTGGAAGGGGATATGCAGCCACATATCCAATGACATTGCTTTTGGTCATATATCCTGCAACCATCCCTGTTAAATACCTTGCCTGATACATCCTTCCAAAATATGTTCCAACATTTTTTTGCCCTTTTAAATCCTGAGCAGTGCATAAATATCACATTGGGAAATCTCTTTGCCACCTTTATAACTGAATCCATGTATCCAAAGCTGGTTGCAAAGATAAGGTTGTAGCCCTTTCTCGCCATATTTGTGAGTACCCTTTCTGCATCCTGACCTTCCCTGATAGACTCCAGATAAAAGGTCTTTACCCCAGGAAGCTTGGCTACCTCCTGCCTACCTAAATCATGGGCATAGGAATATCCTGCATCTCCTATTGGAGATACGTAAATAAAACCTACCTTTAGATCCTTTGCAAAGGATGCAGTTGTAAGTAAAATAAAAATCCCTAAAAAGAAGAATATGTTTTTTTTCATTGGACCTCCCCTTTTTTTTGATTTATTTTTTTGTAAATGAAAATTAGAAAGGTTTCTAGTAAACCAAGTCCATATACGTCAAGCTAAATAAAATATATCTTTCCTTATATGCTCAAGACATGGCAAAATTTTTCTTATTTTTTTCAAGGCGATTTTTCCTTATGTATCCATAGATTAGACCTTCATCTTCTCCAGCATCACATATCTGAATCCCAAATGGGTCAAAAATAGAGCTTCTGCCACAAAAATTATCCCCACATAGGTTTGATAAGACTATATACATGGTGTTTTCTATGGCCCTTGCTTTGGTAAGACAAGTTAGATGCTCTTCTTTGTGTTTTCCCATATACCAGGCAGCGCATACAATACTTATATCTGTTTTTCTCACTGCCTGATATCTATATATCTCAGGGAATCTCAAATCATAACATATTGATACGCTTAGCTTAAATCCCTTATATTCTATTATCTTAGGAAGGTTATATCCTGGTAAAACCAGACTGGATTCATTGAATCCCAGGGAATTGAATAAATGGAGCTTTCTGTACAATATGGTGTGAGAACCATCCCTTTGTATAAAAATAGTAGAGTTATACGTGCCCCTTTTGTTCTTGTCTGGCTCCCAAGCAGTAGCTATTATATCTATTTGGGTCTCTTTAGAGATTTCCTTAATTTTAGATATAAATTGCTTGTAGTTAGATGAAAGTATGTTGGGTGTATTGGATCTATCAATAACCCCCATACTCATTTCAGGGAACACAATTAGATCTATGTTGTGGCTTTTTGCTTCAGTGCAAATGTATTTTATTTTTTTGTAGGTTTTCATAACAGGACTTGTAACCTGCAATTTGACCAATACCAATCTTTAACATCTCTATCCCCTTAAAATAGGAATAATCTTGTTATAATATACAGATTCTCCGTCACAGTATAGAGATACAGGGAAAATTTCAACACCAGTGTCCATTGCCCTGTAAAACTCTTTTGAAAATTCTGGATCTGTTTCCCAATTTGGAGAAAAGTAATTAACTTCTTTAGAGAAGATAAGGATAAGCACTGCAGATCGCACAGTTTTATCTTTTAGTGAAATAAGAGAAGTGAGGTGTTTTTTTTCCCCTCTTTGTAGGTGCATCTGGAAACAGGGCAATCTTGTTTTTTTATCAAGGTACATCCCTTTGTCTCTATCCATATTTTGGTATTTTTTATGTGTCCCATAAAATCCAATCGTCCATAGGGGACCCTTACCTCTGCCCTGAGTTTGTTAATTGGGGTTATCTCAGGTATTAATGATCTATCCAGAATAACTTCTGAGAATCTTCTGTGGAAACTGGAGTTTACAAATATCCATTCTGTGTCTTTTTTTTGCACATAAAAGATCCCACTTTGTCTTTCTGTTTTTGTTTTTGGCTTTGGATATCAATACATGATTCCCAGGATATAAAAGTTCTTTTAACCTGCCAGGATCATGTACGTGAACCTCCACAATTTCTTGGGACTGTTCTAATTTAATGTGGGCTAAAAATCTATTTGGTCTATCAATAAATATACCTTTAACACTTTGTGGGAGTTTTGATATTTTAATCACTTAAATACCTCTCCAGCTTCCATATACCACAGAACTAAATCAAGGTGGTCTAAAGGTATGGTTATTTTTTTTGAAAACTCCTTCATCTTTTCTTCGATCTCAATATATTTTTTATTTGACATGGTTCTTGGGATATCTTCTATTACCCTGTACTTTTTTTAAGTTTTTTAAAATATGCCTGTCTAGTATACAGAGATCATCTCCTTTGCCAATATTTCTCAAAAAAATGGCTGGCCTCCTTCATGCCAAGCCCTTTAATTTCCTTGACTAAATATGTCCTAATCTCCCTGGGTGTGCCTATCTTGTCTAGGGTTTTCTTTATAACTATTTTATGGTCTTGGGAAAACTTTTTAATTGCCTCTTCAATGTATTTTGCCTTTTTGTACTTAAATCTTACCCCATTTAACTTTTCAAGGATTGTTTCATAGGATGGTTTATAAATTATATCTATTTTTTTTAAGTTTTCAATTGAGGACCAGCAGGTCTTTGCCTTTGATTGAGGGGTTAGAAGACAGAATAATAGTTCATACAGAATATCTTCATCAGAGCCGCTGATATATATATTTTTGAATTCACTTAGTCGCTCTTTTATCTGTTTTTTTTATCTCCAGATAAACGCCACGTAGTTTATCCATAAGGCTTCTCCGATTAATTTTGACTATACTTAGAACAAATTAGGGTACTAGCCTTAACTCCTTGTTCTGTCAAATTTACACACACCCATAAGCTACAACATTTTTTTAATGAAATGATTACACAAAATTCAACAGAAATTGCCTTCCAGGATATCTTGGGAGGCAAAAAGGATTTTTTATCTTGTCAACACTTACCTAAATCATTATCATACCGCCGTTGTCTCTGTAAACGTAGTTTAATTTAATAAAATCAAATTAATATTAAGGAGTGTGTAGATGGGATTTTCTTTGACCAAAGAACAACTCTTAATTCAAAAGAGTGCCAGGGAATTTGCCAGAAAGGAGCTGCTTCCAAAGGCAGCAGAGCGCGATCAAAAGGCAGAATATCCTGCAGATAGTCTGAAGATGATGGGAGAACTTGGATTTTTGGGGATGTTGGTTCCAGAAAAATATGGTGGTATGGAAGTTGACACTGTGTCTTATGCATTGGCCTTAACTGAGATTGCATATGCTTGTGCGTCCACTGCAGTTATAATGTCTGTACATAATTCCCTTGCCTGTGGATGCATTTTAAACCATGGAACAGAAGAACAAAAACAAAAATATTTAGTACCCCTTGCAAATGGTGATTACATTGGATCCTTTGCCCTGTCTGAGCCTGAAGCTGGATCTGATCCTGCCAGTATGACCACCACTGCAAAGAGGGAAGGGGATTACTATGTTCTAAATGGAACAAAGAGGTGGATAACTGGAGGCGCCACATCATATCTTTTTATTGTTCTTGCCAAGACAAATCCAGAGGAAAGACATAAGGGTGTTTCTGCATTTATAGTTACAAGGGACATGGAAGGATTTGTTACAGGTAGAAAAGAGGACAAAATGGGCCTTAGGGCATCTGATACAACTGATATAATCTTTGACAACTGTAAGGTCCCTGTAGAAAATCTCCTTGGCAGGGAAGGAGAGGGCTTTTATGTTGCAATGTCTGGTCTTGATGCTGGTAGGATAGGTATAGCTGCCCAATCCCTGGGAGTTGGATGGGCTGCTCTTGATCTGGCAGTACAATATTCCAAGGAAAGGGTACAGTTTGGTAAACCCATTTGTGAGAACCAGGGCCTTAGGTGGATGCTTGCAGACATGGCAGTTGAAGTTGAGGCAGCAAGGCTGCTGGTCCTTAATGCAGCAGCAAAAAAAGGATAGGGGCGAGAAGTGTTCAATGGAGGCTTCAATGGCCAAGTTGTTTGCATCTGAAATGGCCAATCGGGTTGCAGGAAATGCACTGCAGATACACGGTGGATATGGATATACCAAAGAGTTTACAATTGAGAGGCTATATCGGGATGCCAGGGTATTTACCATCTATGAAGGTACATCCCAGGTCCAGAGGATAGTCATTGCAAATGAAGTAATTGGCGATAAAAAGAAAAAAAAAGAAGAAATAGAGCTCTATATGGGGAGAGGTGCTCTCCCCTTTTTTATTCATTTATTTTACTAGCCTTATCCAGGATACTTTTTGCAAGTCTGTATGTTGCCCCATCAATCATTCTCCCATCAATAGAGGCTGATCCTTTTTCACCTTTCAAAGATTCTTCAAATGTTTCCACTATTTTTTTGCACCTTTCTATGTCCTCTTCCTCTGGGGAATAGACTTTGTTTATTACCTCTATTTGACTCGGGTGTATTGCCCATTTTCCATCAAAACCAAGATATTTGCTAAGGAGACATGATCTTTTTAACCCCTCTAGATCCTTAAAATTTCCATATGGTGCATCAATTGCCAAAATACCCTTTGACTTTGCAGCCATTGCAATTCTGCTAAGGGGATAATGGAATCTGTGGCCTGGATAAAACTCTTCTTCTTCTCCGTGTCCACTATATCCCTTAAAAAAAACATTCCAAGGGATACAGTATAGTCTGCAATGCCAAATACAAGGGATCTTATCCTGTTAGATGAATTAACTATTTCTTTTATGTTCAACATTCCCCTGGCAGTCTCAATTGATGCCTCTATCTCTATTTTTCTATTAAGACCAATTGATTTTTCAATCTGATCCAAAAGGATGTGAATCCATTGTATTTCATCCCTGGATTCCACCTTTGGGACCACAATGCTCTGTATTTTATACCCAACCTTTTCTATTACATAAATAACATCTTTATATGCAAAGGGAGAACGTATTTCATTTATCCTGTATGAAATGGCCTTGTTGTTTAGATCTTCTGATGAGAGAAAATCAATTAACATATCCCTGGCAATATCTTTTTCTGAGATACCTACACTGTCTTCTAAATCATACATTATAAAGTCTGCATTTAAATTTTTTTTGATTTAACCAGCATCCTTTCCCTGTTTGCTGGGACAGATATAGTTGATCTCTGTAAAGTTACTTTATCCATGGCAAAAACTCCTCAGTTTTTTTTAAAGGTTTTTATTTCTGTATTTAAATTGTTATCTAAATCCCATGATACGATAATACACCCAGATATAGAGGGACTATATAAATGAATATTTTGTTCTTTTAGGATATTATGGTAATATTTGTAATATTTTCTCGATGTTTTATAACCCCCTCCTGTTAATATCAAAAGATTGGTTTTAATCTTATTTATAAGTTTACCCAGATATTTATGTTTTAGCCCGTATGATGGGACAATAACAGCATTTATATGTTTTATATTATCTGATATCTTTGATAGAATACATTTATTTATTTTTGGAAAAATCACTAAAATTGGATTATTTTTAAATAAAAGGTAGGCCATGAGCCCATGAGTATTTGAGTTCAAACAATCTTTTAAGTTTAAAATATATATCTTTAAATCTTTAGATAAGTAAATTGTATATTTTGTTGATATTGAGTTAATTTTAACCCTTTTTCTCTTTAATGTTTTTAATATATATTTAAATCTATTATTTAGCAATTCGCTACAATAAAATTCGGTTATCTTATATCTTTTTGCCAGATACATTAAACCACCCATGTGGTATTGATCCATTTTTGTTATAATTATTTTGTCAATGACTGGAAATCTATTATACGTCAATATTGGAGATAATATATTTTTCCCAAAATAATATCTACCTATACTGCTTCCACCTGTATCTACTAAAATCCTTTTTCCTTTATAGGACAGGATTAAACTCTGTCCCATTCCAACGTCTAAAATTTCCAATGAGACTTTGTTTTGATTGTTATGTATAAAATTGTCTGCAAATGGCAAAAATATGAGTATTACTCCAATAGTGGCCAGGATTTTAATTTTTCCATTATATCCATGTAATTTTAGATAACAGGTAATTAAAATTAAATAAAATCCAAGTAATATATATCCACCTGGACGGATAGTGACTATGATTGGTAACATATGAAATTTTTTTAAGAAGTATTAGCCAATTTATTGAAATGGATAATATCTTATCTGCTATTTGAAATAAAAAAAATTGAAATGGGGTGGAATATATCACATAGAGATAGTAAGCCTCCAATAAAGCTTATGGGAAATACAAATAGTCCTATAACTGGAATAAATATTATGTTCGTATAAAATGATATAGGTACTTCTCCAAAATAATAACTTATTATTGGAAAGATTGATATATTTATTATTGAAGATATGATTATTATTGAGATAAAATATCTTGTTAATGTATTTGATGATATATTTAATAAAAATTTATCATAAAAATATGGAAAAAAGGCTATAATCACAATTACTGAAAGATAAGATAGCTGTGCGCCAACATTAAATATTGAATAAGGATTAAAAATTATCAAGATTAGAAGAGAGATTGCTATTCCATCGATAATAGCATATTTATGATTTGTAAAAAAAGAGCAAGCTCCATGTTAGATACATAATAGATGCCCTTATTAGGGATGGCCTTGATTCGCTAATAAATAAAAGGAAAATAACAAATAAACTGGAGATTATACATCCTAACTTTTGTCTTGGGATATTTAAGAATATCTGAGGATATATAAATCCAATTAAATATGTTAAGGCAATTCCAATTAGAGCAACAAATCCAATGTGTAAGCCTGATTGGGCTATTAAATGCGCAAGGGATGCCTGTCTAAGTAAATTATTCTGTTTGTATGTCAAGTAATTTCTATTGCCTGTAATCAGTGCGAGAATAAGTCCTTTATTTTTTACATTGGATAATGATTTTAAGATCTTTTTTCGAACATATGTTTTAAATTTCCAAAGAAAGCTTGGACTACCATATATATGGATTTTATGATTTTTATTTGAGTATATTGAGTAGAAGATGTTTTTAAGATTGTATAATTTTGAAAATTACCACCACTATAATTTTTGTGGGACATAATTGGTCTTAACTTAAATACTCCTTTAACAAATTGACCTGGAAGTGGAACCTCTTTAGAGTGATATATCTTCATCAATACTTTACTATTTAGCCTAATATTATGGCCATTTTTTTTAATATAAACATTTTTTTAATATACAGTATGTCTTAAATTGTGGATATGTGATAATTTTTTCCACCTCACCACTAAGGAATATTGGTGAGAGGGTATTTATTTTATCAGGTTTTATTAAATATTTTTGATGGATTTTGCAGGGTATAAAAGATGTCAAAAATATCATAGAGACTATTATTGTAATTTTTTTTGATTTTTTTTATTAAAAAAAACAGTATTAGAATTATAAGGCAAATAAGTGCATAGATGGAGTAGAGGCTCCCCCAAATACCCAAAATTAGCCCCATTAAATAGTAGTGGAATGGGAGAAATATATTGTGGTCTTGCCTGTTTCCATATCCCATGGCTTGAATTTTAAATGGGATTTTATTATGTATCTGTTTTAGTTTTTGTTAAACATAGAAAAAAAACAAAGCGTAATTGTCTAGGACATTAGGTGGTTTTTTTATGAAAAAAATCTATTGATATAAACCAAAGGATAATTTTTGCCCTGGATGTGAACACTACTTATGAAGTGGACAGATGGCTTGATACACTGAAAGGATATATTAAGTTTTACAAAATAGGCCTTGAATTGTTTGTATCCCATGGCATGGCTGTTGTTGATAGGGTGTTAGATGCAGGGTGCCATGTGATGCTTGATTTAAAACTGTACGATATTCCAAAGACAGTTAATAGGACTGTGAAACAGATATGTAAAAGAAGAGTGGATTTTTTTAACAGTGCATGGGAATCTAGATATTTTAAAGGCAGCAGTGGATGGTGCCATGGGTAGTGGGGTAGGCATACTTGGGGTAACTGTACTGACCTCATTAGATGAGAAGGACTTAAGACAGATGGGATATCCACTATTACCAGAGGAGTTAGTTTTAAAAAGGGCAGAGCTAGCAAAAGAGGCGGGATGCACTGGGGTCGTTGCATCTGCAATGGAGGCAAAAATTATTAGGGAAAATTTAGGTAATGATTTAATAATTGTGACACCAGGGATCAGGCCTTATTTTTCAGATAAAGGGGATCAAAAAAAGGGTGGTGACGCCAATGGATGCAATATCAAATGGGGCAGATTTTTTGGTGATTGGAAGACCCATTAGGGATGCAGAGGATCCTGTTTACGTTGTTCAAAAAAATAATAAAAGAAATAAAATACGCTGGTTAAAACCATTTTTAGATCTATTTTTGTTTGACCATTGACACGTCCCCTATATGTGAGTATATTGATAGTAAGTAGTGTATTAAAAAGATAGCCTCTTTTAGGAGGACATTATGAATAATATTTCAAGCATAAATGCATTACATGCCTATGGGATTAGGCAACAGGTAAATGCAAACAATGTAGCCAATGTAAATACCCCTGATTTTAAGCCATCTAGAGTGGATATGGAAGAGGGTGATAACCGTAGTGGTGTTAGAGTTCAAGACATAAGAAAACAGGAGAATGAGCTAAGGACCCAGAAAAATGGGAATGAAAGGGAGACAGAGAAAAAGAACGCACCCAGTGAGACTGATCTCGTCACAGAATTTACCCAGATGCTTGAAAATAAGAATGCATACAATGCCAATGCACAGATGATTAAAACAAATGATCAAATGAATGGTGAGATTATTAATAAGTTAGCCTAAATAATGGGAATTGATTTTTAAGATAAGCTCCACGATTAGACGTGCAGTTATGCC
Source organism: Desulfothermus okinawensis JCM 13304 (assembly GCA_001311565.1). GTDB lineage: Bacteria > Desulfobacterota > Desulfovibrionia > Desulfovibrionales > Desulfothermaceae > Desulfothermus > Desulfothermus okinawensis. Next base: position 47,002 of record BBBM01000013.1, on the reverse strand, counting down.
CCAGATGGTAGCTTTTGGATGTTTAAATACAAAAATTTCATAGTCTAAAGAAGGCCAGGGATTTTGATATTTGGGGGGAAGTCCCAGCTCCTCAATTGGGAGTGTTGAGACCTTCTCCCCATTTTTGTTTGTATAATAGGGCTTCATTTCAACTTTTACCCTGTACTTTTCAGGTGGATTGTTTTCAAACCATGATACAGGAATTGTAAATACTTCTTCTACTTCGTTTTTATCTGGAAAAAGCTCATTTTCCACGTCAATATCTAATATACCAATAAAGCTCTCAATAATGATTCCCCTTGGGGATACAAATGTATCCAATCTCCCTATAATATCTATTTTTTTCTCTGGTAATGCCAAGTTCTTCTTCTGTTTCCCTGAGTGCTGCATTTATACAGGATTTGTCGTGAAATGGCTCAAATTTTCCCCCTGGAAAACTTATTTCACCTCCCTGTCTTATGTGGAGTGCCCTTTTTTTCAAATAAGAAATAATATTCCTCCCTTTTACAAATAAGGGGAATCAACACTGCAGCGTTAAAAAGTTTCTCCCTTCCCATTATTCCAGGGTGCTTAGGCAGTCTCTTTTCCAATAATTTCAGTTGCTTTATCTTCATTTTATTTTTTTTAGTTCCTCTTCATTTATGCTAAATGAGTGTTCTTTTCCTGGAAATTTACCAGTTTTGACCTCGTCTTTGAATTCCAAAATTGCCCTTTCAATTTCCTTTGATATATTGGTGTATTGTTTTACAAATTTTGGTACAAATCTGTCAAATAGCCCCACAAGGTCGTGGAATACAAGGACCTGTCCATCACAACTAGGACCTGCACCAATTCCAATTGTGGGCACTGGACACTTTTCTGTAATAACTTCAGCTATTGGGGCTGGAATTGCTTCTAAAACAATACTAAAACAGCCTGCATCTGCAATGGCAAGGGCATCGTCTACCAATTTTTTTGCAGCCTCAGCTGTTTTTCCCTGGACCTTGAATCCTCCAAGTTGTGCTGCGCTCTGTGGTGTGAGCCCAAGGTGGCCCTGAACAGGTATCCCTGCATTTATAATTGCCTTTATCTGAGGTAGCACGGTAGCTCCACCTTCCAGTTTCACTGCCTGGGCACCCCCTTCTTTGAGAAAGCGGCCAGCATTAATTACTGCTTGTTCAACGCTTGCCTGGTAAGACATAAAGGGCATATCCCCAATGACCACAGCACGTTTTACTGCACCTGTAACGGCCTTTGTGTGGTGTATCATTTGATCCATTGTTACTGACAATGTGTCTTTGTGACCAAGTACTACCATTGCAAGAGAATCTCCAACTAAAATCATGTCTATTCCGCATCTGTCAACAATGAGGGCAGTAGGGTAGTCATAGGCAGTGAGCATGGTTAGTTTATTTTTACTTTTTGAGCTTATTATTTCCGGAATTGTCAGGGGTTTATCCATTTTTTTTCCTCCAGATTTTTTTTGTTCAATTAATTTTATCAGGCCTGTGAGTGTTTTATTCACAGGTGTTGGTATTCCAAATTCCTCTCCATATTTTACAATTGCCCCATTTATTGCATCAATTTCGGTCTTTTTCTTGTTTAATATGTCTTGATGCATGGATGATATATTTTTTTTCTGTCTTTTTGGCAACATCTAATACCACGTCAAATATATTTTCTTCAAACTCAAGACCAAGCTTTTTTTGCAATCAAAATAGCTTCAGATACTGCTGATTTTGATATCTCCCTTGCATGCACAGATCTTTCAATATAACCATTTCTTGCCCTGGCAATTGCTGTAATTGCATTTATGCCTATGTTTATAAGTAGCTTTTGCCATATGAGTTTGGTTGTCTCATTTGTTGCAAAACACTTTAATCTGCATTCATTGAAAATTCCTACAATATCATTAATCCTTTTGGTAACATCTTTGTCTATTTCACCAATATAAGTAACTCCATCACCCCCATGGCGAATATATCCAGGTTTTACAAAGGTGGCTCCCTGGGCAGTTATTCCTGCTATAATCCTGTCTCTATTTATTAATTCTATTAATGTTTCAACATTGCCAATCCCATTTTGTAGGGTAAGATATATGGGATTCCCCTTTAATCTATCTTTAATATTTTTTTACTCCATTATATGTGGAGTATGTCTTTAATGTGACAAGTACTAAGTCTGGTGCAAAATTTATTTTTTTCTGAATCCAGGACTACTTTTAGGTCGTATGTGTTTACTGTCCCATCTAATTCTTCTATTTTTAGACCATTATCTCTTATCTCTTGCATATGGTTTTTGTTAGTAGAATAGAGGATAACCTCATTTTTTTTTGAAAGTCTTGCACCCAACAGGGTGCCCAATGCACCAGATCCTAAAACAAAAATTTTCATCTAAAGTTCCCTCCAATACTTGAAAAAGTAGTTGTTGATTTCAAATGCCAGTGGAAACTTTGGCTTTTTTTAAGTCTTTGTTGTCAATGGATGAAACATCTATTGCCCCAATTAGAGAATTTGTCAAAATCACTTCATCCATATCATCTAACTCATTGGGAAAGATCTTTTTCTCAACCAATAAATATCCTCTGGATGTTAAAAAGCCCAGTGCTTTATCCAGCATAATTCCCTTTAAGAAGTAGGTAGAACAGGGTATTAAGGCACGATTTTCTTTGATGAGCACTATATTTGTGGAACTGCCCTCAGAAATGGAACCATCTGGATTCAATATAATTGCCTCTTCAAAATTATGTTTAAATGCCCACTCCCTGGCCTTTTGATAAAAGAGATAATTTAAACTTTTAAAACTTGCAATAGGAGTATGCCTTTTTTCTGGATAAATTCCAACACAAAGTCCCCACCTTTCACTAAAATCTATCCTTGGTCTATATTCTCTAGCTGAAACCAAAAAAAATGTCATCATATGGAGGAAGATCCCTCTCTCCCTTACCAGCGATGATTTTTACTGCACAAATCCTATCCTTGAACTTGTTTTTGTTTATAATCTCTTCAATTATTATTTGAAAATCAATTTGAGGAAATGGATTTTTCATTAGTTTTTCCCATCCATTTTTTTAGCCTCTGGATGTGTTGGTCCAAAAAAGGATGTTTCCCTTTTCAACCCTAATTGTCTCAAAAAGTCCCATTCCATATTGGAATGCGAGGCTAGTTGCTCTGATTTTAGCATCATCTCCTTTAACAAATTTTCCATTTAACCATATCCAGGGACTTGGGTCTGTTTTTTTTAGATGCAGATTTATTTTTTTAGTATAGTAAAAAAAGCTTTGCCCCTTATGAATGGTCTCTTCATATTCCATTACTGGATCTGAGTCATAAACTATTCCGCCTCCAACGGAAAATATTAGCTTGCCACCTATTACAGTTGCTGTTCTAATTGCAATGGATAGATCCATTGTATTGTGAAAACTTATATATCCTATGCTACCAGTATAAATGTGCCTTTTGTTTGGCTCCATCTCTTCAATTATTTCCATTGCCCTTATTTTGGGGCATCCTGTTATTGAACCACCAGGGAAAGTGGCTTTAATTAAATCCACAGAATCTGAACCCATATTTAGCCTTCCTGTAACAATGGATATTAGATGAAAAACGTTTTTGTACTTTTCCACCCTCTTGTGCTGAGCAACCTTTACACTTCCAGGCTCACACACCTTTCCTATATCATTTCTTAGAAGATCCACTATCATTGACAGTTCAGCATCATCCTTTTCACTGTCTCTCAGTTCTTTATGAAATAACTCATCTTGTTCTTTAGTTTTTCCTCTCGGCCTTGTTCCTTTAATAGGTCTTGTCTCAACATAATTGCCATTTTGATAGAGGAATCTCTCTGGAGATGTTGATATAATCTGATGATTATCTCCATTTATATATGCAAAAAACGGGGCTGGGTTTAATTTAAATAACTCAACAAATAGTTCAAATGGGTCCCCTTGAAATGAACAACTAAATCTCTGGGACATATTTATCTGATACACATGTCCCCTTACAATATAATCTTTGATTCTATTAATAGCATCTAAATATTCTTGTTTCTCGAAATTAGACAATAAATTGTCTTTGGCATAAAATGTAGTTTTATCTATTTTCTTTGAATTTATTTCCTTTAATATATCATGTTGGTCAAGGCAAAAGCTTTTGTCCTCTGTATTAAACTGGGGGGTAATTAAAAATATATTTTTGTCTTGATCTCCTGGATAATTACATATTTTGGACAATACATAATAATATCTGGAAGATTTAGATCGTCAATTGAGAGCGATGGTAATTTTCAATCTGGTCTTTAAGATCATATGATAGATATCCCATGAGCCCATATTGAAAAGGGAAGTTTAAATAATTATTGTTTATAACTGGTGTAAAATATTTTATAGTTTGTTTTAGCACCTTAAAAGGACTATCGTGGAATGAATATCTCATTTTATTTATTGTTAGTTGTATGTTATTTGACTTTGTCTTTATCTCAAGCCATGGCCTTATTCCAAGTATATTATAATTGGAACAGTCATGATTTCCACCACTGAGAAGTAATACAAAGCCAGGTTCATTGGAAAATTTTTTTTGCTATTTTAAGAAAATCATAGTTTGTATCAATTGGTGTTATTTGTAATGTAGATATTTTAGGGATTTTTTTTAGATATTCCATATGCTCTCCCTTGACCTAAGTTTATCAAACTCGGGTTAGCTATTTTTCTAAAATGGTAAGAAAATTTCTGGCCATTTGTACCCCATATTGTGTCAAAAAAACTCTCAGGATGAAATTGTACACCAAACAAAGGATAATCTGGATGCTAAGGGCCATAATCACCCCATCTTCTGCTGTGGCATCAATTTTTAAGGGAGTTGTTTTTGCTGGTTCCACACACAGTGAGTGGTATCTAGCCACTATAAAAGGGGAAGGAATTCCTTTAAAAAGTCCGTCTTTGTTGTGAAATACCTTTGATGTTTTTCCATGTATTGGAATTGGGGAGCAAGTGGTTTTTCCCCCAAAGCACTCATTTATGCACTGCATTCCAAGACATACTCCCAGTATGGGTATTTGTTTATAAAATGCACATATTACCTGTTTGGAGATACCAGCCTCTTTGGGGGCTTTTGGACCAGGGGAGATAATAATTGCCCTTGGAGATAGTATTTTTATCTGGTTTAAGGTTATTTTGTCGTGTCTGTGGACTTTAATATCATCATACAGTGTAGAAAATAGTTGGACAAGATTGTAGGTGAAAGAATCGTAATTGTCTATAAATAAGAGCATAACTAAACAAGCCTCCTTTATTTTATCTAAAAATAGAAAAGGGGGCCACCCATGAGCCTGGGTGGCCCCCTTGAGGCCTGACATAACCCATGTCCTAAACAATTTTTACGATTTTTTTAATTTTTTTATTGAAAAAAAAGTCAATTTCTTCCACAAATTTTTAATGTCCCAATTGGGGACTGGTTAAAATTTCTTCCACTTAGACTGGGGGAGTTTAGTTTTGTATTTCTTTTATGTATTTTGAAGAAATAATAAGTGCTGCAGTGCTCCCAACAAACTCAATTAGTTCAGGCACTGATATCCTCCCATTAAATTCTCCCAAATGTGGCCCTGTTTTTAGGACTATGTCCCTTTCTCCCCTTTTAATTTGATTTATTTCATCAATTGACATGCCATTACTTTTTAAAAATATCTTAAATTCATCTTCATTCATTTCCATCTGATCAACTGTTCTCAAGACCTCATCCATATACCTATCAACTCCCATTTCATCAACTAATCTTTCAATAAATTGATTCATTTGTATGTAGTTAAAATCTTTCAAATCAAAACCACAGAATCCTGAAAAATAATTTTTAACAACTAATAAAATAGCCTTTTTAAATATATCCTTATCAAATAATTCTCTTAGATCTACTGGCGATCCATCGGGATTTTGTCCTCTAATTTTCGGGCATTTCATCCTAAAATAACTTCCAATAATAAGTAAAAAGGACAAAATATGGTTGCCAACCTCAGTATAAAGCCTTCTTTTATTTTTCCCATCATAGCTAATTAGGTGTTCAAAGTCCCTTATTCCTGATTTCCCAATATTTGGATAAAGGGATGAATCAAGCCACCTGTCAAGTCTTCCGCCCCTATCCCATAAATATATCCCCCATCATCTCTCCTTGTCCTCTGGTCCTGTTGTGAAATAAAGGTATCACTGCTGTGTGGATTATTCCACTACCTGTTAGTTTCCCCAGTATTTTCGCGCTCTTTGATATGATTTTTAAAAAATCCCTTTCTAAGACATTTGAATTTATCCCAAGACCATTTGGGTAATAAAAATAATCAGGTGAGACAAAAAATGAGATAAAGGGAAATCTGTATTCATTCATATTAAAAATAGATCTGTCATTTATGGTAATTTCCCCTGGTATTTCAAATTTGTTTACCCATCCCAGTTTCTTTAGGAGCTTTAGCCATTTAACCTCTGTAAGTAGGTTTTTTGTGTCCTGTTTATTTTTTGCAAATTTAAATACAAGGAGTTTATTTTTCCCTTTAAGTTGCCAGAGCAGTGATCTGCCCATTTTAGTTTTTTTTGTGGGTTCTACTCCAAGTTTATGGAAAAAAACTATTTAAGTCTGTTTGTAATATTTTATCTGAAATATCTATAGATTCTATATCCGGTCCAATTAGATTTAGGGGAAGGGTTCCAAGGGCAAGGGAGGCAGGAAGTGATGACCGGTTCAGGATATTTAAAGAAAATTTCTTTAGTATATCTAAAGACAGCCATTTTTTTTGGGGATCATTTGTCTTTATTGATATGTCCCTTAGGAGGTGAGCGGCCTCTCTATAAAGGATAGATGCCAGTTTCTGTTTGTCATGGCCCTTTTGTTTTAATATTTTTTTCCAGGATCAATATTATGTTTATATCCACATTTTCTGGTGATTCAGATAAAAGCTCCTGGATATTTTTTTAAGGTCATGTAATGGGAGGTAAAACTACCCCCATGTAAGTGAGAATAGACTTTGATGTATGGTTATACATCCAGTTCTGTCTCAAGTGTGTCCCCTATTTTTGAATAAATAAATAGTTTGGTATTTAAGGGAACATGAGATTCTTTGATCATCTTTAAATGATCATACTTACCAAATGTATGCATTGGAACAAATATTTGGGGCTGTACTACTTCTAAAAATTTAATACCTCCGCCAAAATTTTTTAAGCCTTGGATCTACATTTGAAAAACCAATATCTATTTTTTTCTCCTTTAAGTTCATTTAATATCTCTTTAAAATAGTTTATAACAAACTCCCTTTCTTTTTCTCTCATATCAGGCCATATCCATTCAGCAAGATCCCCTCCAAAATAGATTTTTATACCATTAAATGAAATGAGGTAAGAGTTTCCAAGGTCATTGCTCTCAAAAGATTTTACATCTATTCCATCTATATCTATCTCATCTTCAGGCTCCAATACATAAGTATTCTTTGAAAATCTGGGTGCATAATTTGAGTAAATATCATAGGATACAATGAATTTATAATTAGAGAAAAAGGGACTTATAATTTTTTTCTATATTTTCATTAAAGTGGTCTGCATGGGAGTGTGAGAAAAAGACCAATAGAGGCTTTTTATTTATACATCTATGGAGCACCTCTATTCCCTCTTTGGGCAGGTGTGCTTCATTGGGTAGGTCAAACAAGAAATTAAACTTAGGAAATTCAACAAAGAATGAGCTGTGATATATATATGTTATTTTTACATTAAACCCCATTTCCCTTTTCCCTATCGTCTTTAAAGAGTTTATAGATTACAGAGTCTTGTAGGGCCTTCCAGCTGGCCTCAATAATGTTATAAGATACCCCAACAGTAATCCATCTCTGTTTTTGATCTCCAGATTCAATAAATACCCTAACCATTGAGGCAGTACCTGCAAATTCTGGATCCTTTGGAGTGAGTACCCGGACCTTAAAATCAAGGAGCCTCATTTCCTTTAAATTGGGATAGAACTGCTCAAGTGCCTTTCTAAGTGCATTGTCCAGGGCATTTACTGGGCCTTTGCCTGTGGCTGCTGTGTGGGAGAGCATGCCACCTACTCGTACCATAACAGTGGCCTCTGAAATTGGCTCTTGTATCTCTTTTTGCATTGCATCAAGGACCCTAAATCCAATTAGATCATAATATTTTCTCACCTTACCCAATGTCTTATATAAAAGGAGTTCAAATGATGCCTCTGCAACAGAAAATTCATATCCCAGCATCTCCAGATTTTTTTATCTGCTCTAGAAGTTCCAATACCATTGGGTCTTCTTTTTTTTAGATTAAGGCCAAATTGTTTTGCTTTAAATATTATATTGCTCTTGCCAGCAAGGTCAGATAAGAGTACCCTTTGTCTATTTCCAACTTTTTCAGGGGAAATGTGTTCATATGTCCTGGGATTGGACATAATGGCACTCACATGTATACCCCCTTTATGGGCAAAGGCAGATTCTCCAACATATGGTTGTCTTTTAAAAGGGGAGAGGTTTGCAATCTCTGCCACAAATCTAGAGAGGGATGTTAATTTTTTTTAAATTGCCTTCTGGAAGGCATCTGAGTCCCATTTTAAGCTCTAAATTTGGGATAATGGAACACAAATTGGCATTTCCACACCTTTCACCATAACCATTAATTGTACCTTGTACATGTCTTAAACCAAGTCCAATTGCAACAATGGAATTGGCAACTGCAAGTTCAGCATCGTTATGGACATGGATTCCATAATTGGGTTCTGGTAACTCCTTTACCACCTGTTCAATTATTTCCTTTATCTCCATGGTGAGGCAGCCACCGTTTGTATCACAAAGGACAATACAGTCACATCCTGCCTCATGCGCCTTTTTTTATACAGGCCATTGCATAGTCTTTATTTTCTTTATAACCATCAAAAAAAGTGTTCAGCATCAAAAAAAACTTCATGTGCCTTTTTTTTGGCAGATTTAATTGAGTCAAAAATTATCTCTAGATTTCTGTCTAAAGTTGTCTTTAATGCCTCTTTTACGTGGATATCCCAGGACTTACCCACAAGGGTTACAACGTCTGCCTGTGCATCAATTACCTTTTTAAATGAATCATCTGTGTCTACATTTAGTTTTGGGTGATGGGTGCTTCCAAAGGCAGCAATCTTTGAGTGTTTAAATTCATAGTTTTTTATATCTTTAAAAAAAGGTCTCATCAGTGGGATTAGAAGATGGCCATCCTCCCTCAATGTAGTCAATACCAATTTCATCTAATTTTCTGGCTATCCTGATTTTGTCTTCAGGGGAGAAATGTACTTCTTCTGCCTGTGATCCATCCCTTAATGTGGTGTCGTAAATAAAAACTTTATCTCCCATTATATGCTCTCCATTTGTGGTTCTTTGTCAAGTCCAAAGGCCTCATGTAGCGTCCTTACAGCAAGTTCAGTATATTTTTCTTCAATAAGACAGGATATTTTAATTTCTGATGTGCTGATCATGAGTATATTTATGTTTTCTGATTTTAGTGCACGAAAGGCAATTGCAGCGACCCCAGAGTGATTTCTCATACCAACACCAATAATAGATACCTTTACTACATTTTTGTCATAAAATATATCCTTTGCACCTATTTCATCCTTTACCCTTTTTATTATTTTTATGGCATCATCCACTTCTTTTCTACTTACAGTAAATGTAATATCTGTCCTTCCTTCGTGAGAAGGGTTCTGTACAATCATATCCACCACAATGTTGTGGGTAGCCAGTGGCTCAAAAACAGCAGCAGCAACACCTGGTTCATCAAATACGTTCACAAGGGTAATTCTTGCCTGGTCTTTGTCATATGCTATTCCTGATACAAGTACTGATTCCATGATTTCATCCTCCTTTACAACCAATGTACCTGGTTCATCACTGAAAGTGGATCTAACATGTACAGGTACATTGTATTTTTTGGCAAATTCCACAGATCTGATCTGCAATACCTTGGCACCCATTGATGCCATCTCCAACATCTCATCATAGGCGATTTTGGGAAGTTTCCTGGCCTTTGAACACACATTTGGATCAGTTGTATAGACCCCATCAACATCTGTATATATTTCACATACTTCACCATTTAATGCAGCTGCTAGAGCCACTGCAGAGGTGTCAGAGCCTCCCCTCCCCAGGGTGGTTAGATTTTGCTGGAAATCACAACCCTGGAATCCTGCAACAACTAAGACGTCATGAGTCTTTAAAAGGTCCAATATCTTTTCTGCATCTATATCCAATATTCTGGCCTTTCCATAGGCCTTGTCAGTATGAATGGGTATCTGGAATCCAAGCAAGGACCTGGCCTTTATTCCAGCATCTTTTAAAAGCATTGAAAAAAAGTGCTATTGACACCTGTTCTCCTGTTGTTAGTAATACATCCATTTCAGCAGGGTCTGGTTTTTGGGAAAATTCATTGGCAAGTCCAATCAACCTGTCTGTTTCACCAGCCATTGCAGATAGTACCACAACAACCTTGTAGCCCTTTTTGAGTTTTTTTTTCTACCTTGGCCTTTACCTGTTTCATTCTCTCCAGGCCAGCAACAGAAGTTCCACCGAATTTTTGTACAACGATTTTCATGGATGAGCCACTCCTTTTTAGGATTCGATTTGTATTGTAATGGAATTTTTAGTAAATCCCATTGTCCTTATAACAGGGTTCCAATAATTTGTGTAAGTTCACGCAAATCGTCCAGTGATTCATGGACAATCTGGTATATCTTTTTATAATCTATTTCCCAGTATCGATGCACCAACATATTGCGAAAACGAGCCATTTTTTTGAAGTCTATGACCCAGCTCATATGGTATAATCCCTGAGTTAGCAAGGATTGCAAAACACTCTGCATATCCTTCAGGTACCTGGTGTAGCTTTTTGGAACTAATATGTACACATATTTGAATAGCAGCCTCTATTGCTATAAGTAAACGATAACATGTAATGTCAATAATATCTCTGTCATTAAGGAATTTTTCCTGGGACATACCTTTTATTTTTTTCCAAACGGATCATAGATTCATTTATGTCCTGAAAACGTTGTTTTATAAGGTCTATGTTTATTTCCATGATGTCATGGCTTCCTTAAGGGCCTTATAACGTATGGGTTTTAAGTCTAAATATCTAGTTACAACCCATACTGTCCAACCAACTCTTATATCCTCATTTCTGGAAAAAAAGTAATGTTCCCTTAATTACATGATAAGAAAAGGTTACTGGTGCTTGATTTAGTATTTTTATGTCTATTGGTATATATCCAGGACCTTTTTCTTTTAATTTATCCACTATAATATTTTCTATATAATTACCAATATCCAGATCTATTAAGATGCTATTGTTTTCAATCTCTGGCCTCAAATATATGCCAATGTCTATATCTCTGAATGGCATTTCACTTACAAAAGAACCATATATATAACAAAAGATAATTTTGTCTATGTCTATCAGGCTCTCTTTTAAGACTATTTGAATCTTATCCCGTTCTTTTTTTATTTAAGTAAAATAATCTTTCTTTCATAATTTATCTCTATATGAGTCACCTAGTCTGTTTCATTAACTCCGAAGTCTCAAGCTTTGTTGTGTATGTGTCTGTTATCTGTGTCTGTGGGTGTCTAAAGTTCAAAATTCAAGGATGAAGGTTGAAGGACGAAGGTTCCATACAAGATTGAAGGATTAATTTTGTTTGTTATTTTCTCGCCTTCACCCTTCATCCTTCTACCTTCTCACTAATCACTATTCACCATTCACTGTTCACTATTCATATCAATCACCTAAGAGTTCAGAAAATATAGTTCCCTTAACTCTGATTTCTAAGAATCTATTTACTTGTTTAGTTTTAAATTTTATTAAAATATACTCAGATGGCCAGTAAAATTCTGGCAACTTTTCACACCATTCAACAAATACAATATGTTCTTCAGAGGATAGATATTCTAGAATTTCCTCTTCTAATTCCACACAGCGATATAAGTCAATGTGAATTATCTCGGGTTCTGTTGGATATATATTAAATAGATTAAAGCTTGGGCTACTTACTTCTGCATTTTGAGAACCAGGAATGTTGTAGGTAAAGAATCTAACAAATGTAGTCTTTCCAGCTCCAAGATCCCCTTGCAATAAATAGATTCCATGTCCAATTTCCAGTGTTTTTTTAGCCAGTTTTTGGGCAATGTCCCTTAGTTTATTAATATCTGTCACATCTACAGTAAAATTCATTTTCTAACCTCTGGAATGGACATGGCTATTTCCTGGGCTAGATTTCCCCTGTGGGGATATTTTTCTTTTAAATATTCACCAGCAAGTGAATGCCACATAACTCCCATACATGCAGCATCTTTTGATTCTACTCCCATTCCCTTTAGGTATCCAATTATGCCTGATAAGACGTCTCCTGAACCGCCAATGGCAAGATTCTTACATGCAATATTTGATATATATATTTTTTTTATTGATATCTCCAATAAGGGTCCCAGCGCCTTTTAATACACATACACATCCATATTTTTCTACTAATGATGTTACTGCTCCAAATCTATCTCTTTGTATTTTGTCAGTTGTAGTGTTTAAAAGATATGCTGCCTCACCTGGATGTGGTGTGAGTATTGTCTCTGGATCCATTTTTACGTCATCTTTATCCAGCTTAGATAGATTGTACAGCCCATCTGCATCTATTATGGTTGGAGGATGGTCTGTTTTTAGATATTTTTCTAAAAATTTTCTAGCACCTATATTTCTCCCCATTCCAGGACCAATTACAAGTGCATCAAATCTTGACAGTTCATCTTTTATCTCATCAAAATGGTACTGTTCAAATTCAAACTGATCCTTTGATCCAACAGATTTTGTCATTATTTCTGGCCAGTTTATCTTGATATTTAAACTGCATCCACCAGGTATAGCTGCAGTAACCAGTCCAGCTCCAGCCCTGAGCGCTGAGATAGAGCACAGGGTAGCTGCCCCACAAAGGCCACCCGCACCTCCAATTACAAGTACATGTGATGCTGATCTTGTGAGCCATATCTGTTATATCTGGAAGATATTTTATTATATCCCTGGGGATTCCATAAAAAGAAGGGGGATTTTCCAGTTTTACTTTTTGGGGGATTCCAATTTTTCCAACAATTAATTTGCCAACAAATTCTTTTGCCTCAGGAAGAAATAATCCTACCTTTGGTTCTTCAAAGGTAACAGTGGCATCTGCCATTACTGCAACAGGTGAGGGAATACCTGTTAGTCCATTTAGACCAGACGGTATATCCACAGACAAGATATAGCTAGTGGTTTTTGCCCCATTTATTGCATCTACGACTTTTTTTTGTAATCATTCCTGAGTATTCCAGAAAAACCAGTTCCAAGGAGTCCATCTATAATTATATCATATTCCCTTAGATCCATATTTTTTTTCAGAAATTTTTTTCAGCCATTACCCCCATTTTCAGAGTTAAATCAACATGATATGCAGCATCCTTTTTGTAAGATTCAAGGTCTTTTTTTATACAATATTTTTACCTCTGCACCCATATCATTTAAGTGCCTGGCAACTGCAAAACCGTCCCCGCCATTGTTTCCTGGCCCAGCAATTATGGCAATCTTTTTTTTTGTTTAGATTTTTAACTTCACCTTTAAGGCCATATACAACCTGCAGGATGCGTTTTCCATGAGTATCTCACCATGGATTCCAATATGTTCAATGGTAATTCTGTCCCAGTTACCCATTTCCTTTGGTGTGGGTAGGGGAACATACATATATTTGCCTCCTCAATTTTTTTTATTTCTCCAAAATTACCATGGCACCAGCTAGATTTTTCTCATGGGATATGGAGAGAAATATTTTTTTTTAAGCCCAATCTTTGGGCAACCTCAAAGGCCCTTGAGTTTAATTCTATTTGTGGTGGACCATTTGAGACAGAAATTATTTCAATGTGTTTTAAAGATATACCATTTGAAAATCCAGTTCCCAATGCCTTTACAAAGGCCTCTTTTGCAGCAAATCTTGAGGCCAGGTATCTTACCATATCTTTGGGAGCCAGTTCTTTTTCCCGTGTTGTTAATATGCGAGATGAAAATTTATCTCCCCATCTCTTAGTGGCCCTCTTTATCCTTGGAATTTCCACAAGGTCAAAGCCAATGCCCAGGATCATCTATCTAATCCACAAAGGTCCTTATAATCTCAACCATTTCCTTAACTGCCCTTTCCATTCCAACTAAAGCAGCTCTGGCAACTATACTGTGGCCAATGGAATATTCACAAATACCATGTACCTTGGAAAATGCCCATATGTTCTCATAATCCAGCCCATGTCCAAGGTTTACCTTGAGTTTTAGATCCTGGGCCAACTTTATCCCTTTAAGTATTTTTTTTTAGCTCATCTCTAACAGAGAGATCGTCTTTAGCATCTGCAAAGTGGCCTGTGTGTATTTCTATATACTGGCTTCCAATCTTTTTGGCCGCCTCAATTTGCTTTTCATCTGCATCAATAAACAGGGATGTCTTTATCCCGGCCTCTTTTATGGGTTTTAAAAACTCCTTTAAAAAATCAATCTTTGATGCAGCATCCAGTCCTCCTTCTGTTGTGAGCTCCTGTCTTTTCTCAGGCACCAAACACACCATATATGGTCTTATCTCCAAAGCTATTTTTTTGCATCTCCTCTGTTGCAGCCATCTCCAGGTGGAGCTTTGTCTTCACAGTTTGCTTTAGGAGCAAAACATCCCTGTCCTGGATGTGTCTTCTATCTTCCCTTAAATGGACAATGATTCCATTTGCCCCTGCAACTTCTGCTAGAAAAGCTGCATGCACTGGATCTGGCTCCTTGGATAGCCTTGCCTGCCTAATTGTGGCTATGTGGTCAACATTTACTGCAAGTTTTGGCATAAAAAAACCCCTTTTTTTAATCTGTATTAAAGATTTGAGCGGCCTTTTCCCTTAACTTAAATTTCTGGACTTTTCCACTTGCTGTCATATCATAGGATTTAACAAAGGCAATATACTTTGGTATCTTGTATCTTGCAAGCTTTCCCCTGCAAAATTCTTTAATATCTTCTTCAGTATAATTATACCCTTCTTTTAAAATAATAAAGGCACCAACCTCTTCCCCATATTTTTTTGCTTGGGACCCCAACTACTTGTACATCGTAGATTCCTTCCATCTGGTATAAAAATTCTTCTATCTCCCTGGGTAGATGTTTTCACCGCCCCTTATTATCATATCCTTTAGTCGACCGGTTATGCTGAGGTATCCGTCTTTATCCATTACTCCCAGGTCCCCAGAGTGCAAGAAACCATCCTGGTCTATGGCCTCTTTGGTTGCTTCTTCCATTTTGTAATATCCCTTCATTACATTATAACCTCGACAACATACCTCTCCCTGGACCCCTTGTCCTACTTCTTTACCTGTTTTTGGATCTACTAATTTAACTTCAATTCCAGGCAGGGGTTTTCCCACGGTTTCAACCCGTTTTTCTATGGGATCGTCTGTTCTTGTCTGTGTAATAACTGGTGACGCCTCTGTAAGTCCATAACAAATGGTAATTTCTTTCATATTCATTTTATCCATTACCTGTCTCATGACCTTAACTGGACATGGTGATCCTGCCATAATTCCAGTCCTGAGAGAGGAGTAATCAAATCTGGAAAACATGGAATGTTCAAGTATTGCAATAAACATTGTGGGCACCCCATATAGGCAGTGCATTTTTCCGCCTGTATGGAACTCATTGCAAGTAAAGGATTAAATTCTTCCAACACAACCAGAGTGGCTCCGTGTGATACTGCTGCCAGTACCCCTAATACACATCCAAAACAGTGAAATAATGGAACTGGTAGGCAAATTTTGTCTTTATGGGTTAGTTTCATATTTTCTCCTACCCAGAATCCATTATTTAAAATATTGTAATGGGTTAGCATAACCCCTTTGGGAAATCCAGTTGTACCTGAAGTATATTGCATATTGACCACATCATGTGGCGATAGCTCTTCCTGCCTCTTTTTGTATTCTTCATCTGAAACTATATTTCCCATACCAATTATTTCTGGGATGGAATAAACTCCTTTGTATTTTTCATGCCCTAGATAACATACCCTTTTTAAATTGGGTAGCTCTTTGCTCTTTAAATATTCTCTGGGCTGCTCCTTTAGTTCAGGAACAAGATCATATACCATTGAGAGGTAATCAGAATCCCTATATCCTTCCACCAAAAACAAATTTTCTGCCTCTGATTGGGACAACAAATATTTAAGTTCAGATGATTTATAGTGGGTATTTACTGTAAGGAGTATTGCACCAATCTTGGCAGTGGCAAATTGAAGTGCAATCCAATAAGGTACATTTGGAGCCCATACTGCGACTTTTTCGCCTTTTTTTAACCCCAAGTCCCATAAGACCCTTTGCAAGTCTATTAACAAGGTCCAGAAATTCCCTGTATGTGAACCTTAAGTCCCTATCTACATAGACTACTACTTCATTGTCAGGGTATTTACTTACTGTATTATCCAATAGTTGTCCAAGGGTAATTTCCTGTAAGTATATGGTTTCCTCCATAACAAAACTCCAGTTTAAGTATTTTTTTTACGGCATATATAAAACAGCATAGATCTTTGCCACTTCAGCACCTGCACACACCACTTTGTGTGGTACAGCTGAGTTGTAGTAAATTGAGTCCCCTTGCTTTAATATATATTTTTTTATTTCCATAAGTAACTTCAATTTTACCAGATACAACTACTATAAATTCTTCTCCTTCATGGCTTGAGAAGTCAATGTCCTTACTACTTGGATAAATCTCTATATAAAAGGGCTCCATGTGTCTGTCTGTTTTACCCCTTCCAAGTGAGTAAAATTTAAGGGGTAGTTCGCCTTTTCCACCCCTGTATGCTGACTTTTCATGGGGCCTTGAATCGTTATGAATAACTATTGGGTCTTCACTGATTTTATCATCAATAAATGTCCCAAGCCTTGTTCCCAATGCCCTTGATATCCTAAGGAGGATTCCAATTGCTGGATACACCCTGTCCTCTTCAATATCCCTTAGAATATCTTCACTTAGACCAGTCCGTTTGGACAATTCTTCTAAATCTACTTCTTTTAATTCCCTAAATTTCGCTATCCTTTTGCCTATACCCAAGATCTTGTCCATACCCTTCTCCTGATATTTTGGAATTTTTAATTGGATAAATAAGGGTAAAAGAGATATAAAAGAAATATTGTCTTGTAAAGTGACAAAATTGTACTTTTTGAGAATATACAAATGAATTAGTGTTTGATACATTTGTTGAGTTAAATATCAATTAGCCTGAGTTTACCATTTTGATAAATTCGAGTTAGATACTTGTGGATTTTTTTAATTTTTTTTATATCTATAGGATCACATGTTGTAATATTAATTATTAATAGATCAGAAGGTATTTTATATGAAGAAGGATATTGAAAAAGAACTTGGATTTTTAAGGTCAATTATAAATATTTTGTCATCTGATAAGCTGAGTTTAAATAAAAAGATGGATAAGAGCCTCAGGCTTATCCTGAGGAAAGTACGTGCTTTGAAGGGTTCTATTATGTTGTATTCACAGGAAAAGGGAACCTTTCAAGTGATGGCTGCTACAAATAAAAAGATATTAAACAACGAGATCCCTGTTAACCCTAAATCCATATCTGGTTATGTTCTATCAACTGGTGAACCAGTTTTTTTTAAAGATATTAGAAAGTCAAAGAAATTTAAATCATTTGCAATTGGCAAGAATTATGATACCCCCTCACTTATATGTATGCCCCTTAAAAGTGGAAAACATATTTTAGGTGTGATTAATATCTCAGACCATGTGGAGAAAAGGTCTTTTACTGAAAATGACTTTATTTTTTTTAAAGGATTATGCATCTATACTATCACCGCTCATAGAAAATTCATGTCTCTTGCACAAATTAATTGAGGAGAAAGAAAAATATAAAAAAATTATCAGAGGAATTAAAAATAAGTAAAGAAGAACTCCTTATGACATATACAGAAAGACAGGAATTGGTGCAAATGGTGGTACATGATTTTAAAAGCCCCCTTTCTGCAATTATATCAAATTTGGATCTGCTCAAATATATTGGACTAAGTGACCAACAAAAACCAATAGTGGACACTGCATTAAATGGTGCTAAAAAGCTCCTTGATATGATTAATGAATTTCTTCAGATTGCAAGGGTGGATCAATTTCAAAAGGAAAAAAATTAAATTTGAGCCTGTGTCTCTTTTGTCAGTTTTAAATGAAATCATTGATGAACTAAAACCACAGGCAGATATAAAGTCCTTAAAAATAGTTATTGAGACACAAGAAGATGTAAAACTAAGGGGAACCAGGTCCTTGATTTTTCATTTAATCCAGAATTTAATGTCAAATGCAGTTAAATATACCCCAGATAATGGACAAATAAAGATTTCCTGGAATGTATTTTCCACAAAAAGGGCAGGGGATAGATTTAAAAAAAATTGTTCGGGTGTGTGTAGAGGACAGTGGACCTGGAATACCAGATGATCTAAAGACAGTTATTTTTAATAGATTTGAGAGGATAAATAGGGATAGGGGAGTACAGGGCACAGGAATTGGTCTTTTTATTTGTAAGAGAATAATGAATTTATTAGAGGGCAGAATTTGGGTTGAGGACGTAAAACCCACAGGGAGCAGGTTTTGTTTTAGTTGTTTTGTATATGAGGAGGAGGAAGATGGATAAAGAAAGACCCATTTTGTTGGTAGATGATATTCAACCAACCAGAGAAACCCTGATTAATATCTTACGAGTCCTGGGGTATAAAAATTTTTTTAGAGGCCTCAAATGGTGAAGAGGCTATAGAAATTATTAAAAATAATAAGGACATCCAGCTAATAATAAGTGATTGGAAAATGCCAAGGATGAGTGGCTTTGATCTATTAAAGTGGGTCCGTAGCCAGGAAGAATATAAAGATATTCCTTTTATTATGGTCACATCAAAAGGTGAAAAGGAAGATATAGCCCTGGCAGCAGAGCAGGAGGTAACTGAATACCTGGTAAAACCAGTTACTGTGGAAGCCTTATTTTAAAAATGGAGGATATAGACAAAAAGCTAGAAAAATCTAATGAGTTAAATAAACGTTTAAAAGAGATAAAGGAGCTAATTGCTACCTGTGAAGATGATGTGGTTAAGGAAAAACTTGATGAGGTCCTTAAAAAAATATGAAAAAGACAGACCAAGGTTGCTTGCAGAAATAGCAAAGGTCTATATGGAAAAAGGTCAACTGGACAAGGCAGAGGAGATGGTGAGTTCAGCTGTTTTGGAAAATCCTTTATACACAAAGGGATGGCTACTTAAAAGTGATATTGCCCTGAAGAAAAAAAGACCTTAATGGAGCACTTTCTGCCTTAAAAAAAATTATATGAACTAAATCCCAATTCATCTAAAATCCTATATAATATTGGTAAGGTGTATCTATTAAAAGAAAGATTGGATAAGGCCAGGGACTTTTTTTTAATGGCCCTTAAAGTAGATCCAAACAATGACCAATTGGTACAGGATATATGGAACTTATATCTTGAAAAAGATCTGGTAAATGAAGTTGTGAGGGATTTTAGTCATATCTTGTTTGAAAGGTTGACAGTTGAGACCTTAAACAATCTGGCCGTGTCTTTGAGTAAACAGGGAGCAATGGATCAGGCCATAGTTGCTTATAGACAGGCACTTAAAAAAAGAGCCTAAAAATCCACGGATTCACTATAATCTAGCAGTTGCATATTTAAAGACCGGGAAAAAGAAAAATGCACTGGCTCATCTAAATGAGGCCATACAAATTGATCCTGAATTTGAAAATGCCCAGAAGCTCCTGGAAAAACTTGTGAAGGAAAAGGAAGAAAAGTAAGCAAACATAAGGATAACTAGAACTTATTCAAAAAGCCTATGCCATATTGTTGTTTGCTGTTTTGATAGATATTTAAATACTTCCCTTTGTGTTCATCTGGTACGGAGATTACAAATATAATGTCATTAAATTCTTCTGCTTCAGGTAAAAATTGGGTAAGTAAGTTTTTACCTTTTTTGAAAAATTCCTCTCTGAAGATTGAGCCTTGGTGGTCTGGGAAAATAGCTATTGGAACTATATTGGCCTCAACAAGGTCACTGAAAAAGTGGGTACCATAAGATACCTCTGGGGTACAGCCATTTTGTTCAAATGCCACCTCAACAAGGACCCTGGTTCGATTAATGTCTTCATAATTTACTTTTACCCCCAGGTTGAGATCATTTGATCCCCATCTGCCAGGTCCAAACAGTCCAAAGGACCTCTTCTCAAGTCTCCTGTTTAATTTACCCACAATCCTGCCCACCTTTAATTTCTTCTCTGGGGAATCTATCATTGCATATTTTTTTGGGGTCCACATAGACCACAATTTTAGTCCCTCAATTTTGCAATTATTTAAGACCTTGTGGGTTGTAAATATGATGTCTTCGTCCTGGATTTCTTCTGGAATTTCAACCTGATCCACATCCTGTGTAACAGATAAGGATCTGCATTGCAGGATATATAACTTTTCTTCATCCCACGCAAATTCTATGTCAACTGGCCTATTATAGGCCTTTTCTAATTTTTTTTAAGACCTCTTTTATAAGGGGGATGAACTTTGTTTTTTTTATAAGATTGTCAAAGGTAATACATGTGTTCCCAATGTCTATTTTTTTTTGTTTTAAATAGGGGAGGGGAAATGTGGTCTCCCTGTTTTATTGAAACTGCATAAAAAAAGGTCTGGATGTTTCACTTCCTTTAAGAACTCTTTAAGCAGAAGGGTCTTAAAGGAGCCATCCTCAAGGTCAATTACATCTACAAATTTTTGAGAATACCTACTAATATCGTCAGCAGAGACCTCTGGCCTCAAAGTTGGATGGGAGAGATAAATCATCCTTGGATAATCTCCTCCTGTCCTATCCACTGCCCTTGTTCCAAGTCCAAAGACCAACCTTATCATGCCCTGTTTTTTTGTCTATTTTTGGTGTCCATGAATATGAGCTGTATGAAAAACCAACTCCAGCGGCAAAGGGGAGAAAATAGCGTCCAAACCTTCTGCCAACCACTTTTTGGACAAGTACACTCATTTTCTCATCAAAATCCAGTAAATTTCTATCTCTCCTGTAAATAATGGCTGCTGGTGAATAGGTGCTCATGTGGACCTGTTTTAGACCCCAGATAAATTGCTCAAGTCTTTTGTCTATATCTCCCTGGTTTGCCAGAAAAACAGAGTCATATTTTCCAGAAAAGGCGTAGCAAAATTATCTTCCAGTAGACTGGAAGACCTGAGTATTAGGGGATGTTGTCCAACTCGTATTAAGAATTCCCTGAATTGTTCAACAATATCCTCTGGGAATGTTGCCTTTTCAAACAGGGCTGAAATCTGTTCATATCCCTTTTGAATCTCTTCCAGTGTCTTGTATTTTTGTGTGTGGAACTCATATAAGTCGTTATGATCTATAAATTCTGAAAAGATCCCTGAATTAAAAAAAATAGGACTCAGGTATGGTGATATATTTTTTTTAGTTCACCAATGGATTTATCAAACCTTGGGACAAGTATGCGATAGGCAAGATACATCCCTGCGGCCTTTCCACCTATCTTTCCAGGACGTCTCTTGCTCCTATAGGTATGATCTAAGATATCATTTATGTCTCTCACTGTTATGTGTTTTTTTGGCGATACTTATAAATGCAAGCTGATTTGAAATAAAATAATTGATCAGAGCAACACGTATGCTTCTACTTCATCTGGAGGAAGGTAGATATTGCCTTCAGGGATTTCACAAAAGCTCTTAACTGCCCTGAGGATCTGTCCAAAGGTTGCCCCCTCTTTATTAACTGTTTTTGTGAGTTCCCTGAAGGCTACTTTTTTTTCTGGCAAAATTTATGTATTCATCCCATTCAGCCTGTTAAAATAGAGACAAAAATATATAAATACCAATGTATCTTCGAGTTTTATTTTGTCTATCTCTTCTGAGGAGTCTGATGATGATATTATCTCATCTGCAGTTTTAGATAAGAATTCATCATCAATTCCCATTTTTTTTCTAAGTGCTTCTTTAAAGACTTCAACTATTATTCCCTTAATTTCTGGTACTGGAAAACTCTTTCTAATAACAAATATCCCTTTAACAATTTTTCAATGGTATCTGTATCAATGTGCTGAATTTTTTTCTTCCATATTACACCCAACCCCTAAGTTTACAGGCCTCAGCTACCCTTGATACTGCAAGTAAGTAAGCTGCTTCTCTCATATGAACCTTTTCATTTGTGTGCATTTCATATACAGATCTAAATGCCTTAGTCATCTTATCACATAGTCTTTTTTTGTATTTCCTTTAAATTCCAATAATAGTTGTATGCATTTTGTACTTGTTCAAAATAAGATACAGTAACTCCTCCTGCATTGGCCAGAAAATCTGGAAGAGTGAGTATCCCTTTGTCATATAATATATGGTCTGCCTCTGGGGTGGTTGGCCCATTTGCCAATTCACAACATATTTTGCATTTTAATTTATCTGCGTTTTTCTCGGTTATTACATTTTCCAAGGCAGCAGGAAACAATACCAGTACGTCTAGTTCAAGTAATTCTTCATTTGTTATGGAATCTGCATCTTCAAATCCAACTACAGAGCCAGTCTCTCTCTTGTAATCAATTAATTTTTTTATGTTAAGACCATTGGGATTATATATACCACCCCTTGAATCAGATACAGCAACAAGTTTCATTTTTAGTATTGTTTCCCCTAAAATTGCCGCATGTTGTCCTGCATTTCCAAACCCTTGCACAGCCATTGGTTTACCTGTTAAGTCAATACCCATTGTCCTGGCTGCTTCCCTTACCACATATATTCCTCCCCTTGCTGTGGCCCCTTTCCTTCCAGGAGACCCACCAAGGGCCAGAGGTTTTCCAGTTATAACCCCTGGGTGCTTTTCCCCAACAAGGGTTTCATACTCATCCATCATCCAGGCCATTATCTGGGGATTTGTATATACATCTGGCGCTGGTACATCTTGAAACACTCCAAGGTGTTTTCCTGCTGCCCTTATATAACCCCTGGCCAACCTCTCTTTTTCTGGCTCAGATAGCTCTTTGGGATTGCATATAACACCGCCTTTACCTCCACCTAATGGGAGGTCTAACACCGCAGTTTTCCAGGTCATCCATGCAGCAAGTGCCCTTACAGTGTCTATGGTTTCATCGGGATGCCAGCGAATTCCTCCCTTGGCTGGTCCCCTGGCAGTGTTGTATTGTACCCTGAAGGCATCAAAGATCCTTACGCTTCCATCGTCCATTCTAACAGGTATGCGAAAATGGAGTTCCATCATGGGCCATCGCAGAAACTCATGTGTGGATTCATCTAGCCAAGGTACTCAGCTGCTTCATCAAGTTGTTGTTGGGCTATGTGAAAGGGGTTTAAACTATTTTCCATTTTTCTCCTCCAGGTGTTTATAGATTTATTAAGTTAAAACATTAATTTTTATTAACCCAAGTCTGTGGAAATGATAAACTCAAATTAAGACAATTTTAATATTTTATTTCTTAAATTCAAGTAAAAAGCAATACTAAGTGCATTTAATTAAATTAATTTATCCTTGCATTTTGACAATAGTAGGATATAGTAGACAAAAATATTATTAACAAACAATGCTTATAAAATAAACCTTTTTTTTATTAAGGGGTACAGAGAAAATGTCAGACATACAGAGCTCTTATGAATTAAAGATTGGGGAAAGGATCAAATTGATCCGTGAAAATAAGGGGATGGATATATCAGAGGTAGCGGAAAAGACAAATCTATCCAGACCCCTTTTAAACCAGATTGAAAGTGACCTTATCTCTCCTCCTCTCTCCACATTGCTTAAAATAGCAAATTGTTTGGGAGTGGATTTGGGAATTTTGCTTGGTGGTGAAAAGAAGGATATTAAAATAGCTGTAGTGAGAAAAGAAGAGAGGATCCATTCCCCAAGGAGGAAGTTAAAAGGTAGCAACGTATCCCTGGGATACAGTTATGAATCCCTTGCACACAAAAAGTCTAATAAGCACATGGAGCCTTTTTTTGATCACCTTTGAGCCAAAGGAATCCAAGGATGTTGTGATGTTTGCCCATGAGGGAGAGGAATTTCACTATGTTTTAGAAGGAGTACTTGAGTTTAGTAGTGAAGAAGAAACCATTTTATTGTATCCTGGTGATAGTATTTATTTTGATTCAGATATTCTTCATGCTTTAGGGCCCTTGAAGGAAAAATAGCAATGTCCCTTGCAGTTATTTTTAATAAATAACCATTAGGAGATATACCGGTGATAGAAATCCGCATACATGGAAGGGGAGGCCAGGGGGCTGTTATACTTTCCAAAATCATAGCCTACAGTTATTTTTTAGAGGGAAAATATTCTCAATCCTTTCCAACGTTTGGTGCTGAGAGGAGGGGAGCCCCTGTGGCATCCTTTGTTAGGGTGGACAATAATTTTGTATATCTTAGGGCTCCTGTAAAATCGTGTGACTACGTTGTTGTATTGGACTCCCATATTGCTGAAACTGAAGATATATTGTATGGACTGAAGAGGGAAGGTATTGTGATAATTAATTCAAAAAAAAGGTCCTGAACATTTTTCAGTATCCAAAGAGGCCTCTGTTAAAACCATTGATATGAATAAAATTGCCTTAGAATACAACTTGGGGACAAAGATATCACCTTTTATAAATGCTGTTTGTGCGGGTGGTTTTGGAAAGATATCAAGATCTATTTCCCTTGAATCTTTAAAAAAAAGCAGTAAAGAGATTTATTCCAGTGAAAATAGATGATAATATAAAGGCAATGGAATATACCTATAAATACATTAAAATATAAGTTTAGGAGTATTTGATGGTAGAAGGAATTGAACAAGAAAGTGTACTTTCATATCTGGATCTAGAAGATGTTCCAATGTCACTTACAACAACAGAAGGTAATTTACTGGTAGCTGGAAGTATTTAACCCCTAAGTTTTCGTATAAATTATCTCCCTGTCAGAATTCATGTCCTTTAAAAAACAATATACCTGTAATTGTTAAATACATTAAACAAGATAGATTGGATGTTGCAGTAAATTTACTTAGAAAAACAAACCCCATCCCTGCCACTTTGGGTAGAATA
This sequence comes from Desulfothermus okinawensis JCM 13304, assembly GCA_001311565.1. Classification (GTDB taxonomy): domain Bacteria; phylum Desulfobacterota; class Desulfovibrionia; order Desulfovibrionales; family Desulfothermaceae; genus Desulfothermus; species Desulfothermus okinawensis. Next base: position 21,870 of record BBBM01000013.1, on the reverse strand, counting down.
TGTCCCAATTTTTGTGAAAAAAAGTTGCAGCAGAAATTACATAGACGAAAATGTGAGCATAGGGAGGATTGAAAGATATCTTGGTGATATTGCACTTGATATTCCATTTCCCAAGATAGAGGAAAAAAACAATTTAAAAATTTTAGTTATAGGCAGTGGTCCAGCAGGACTTGGCGCAGCATACTTTTTGAGAAGAAATGGATGTTATGTAAAAATTTTTGAAAAAAAGGTCCATGTTAGGTGGGCTTTTAACCAGGGTGATACCAGAATATAGATTGCCAATTGAAGTTGTGTTAAGGGAAATCAACAAACTTATACAAGAGCTTGGTATAGAAGTAGAATTAGAAAGAATTGTAAATAAAGATGATATAGTGGAACTTTTAATGGAGTTTGATGAAATAATTATAGCATCTGGTATGCAAAAATCCCATATACCGAATAAATTTAAAGGCTATAAAAATGTAATAGGGGCATTAGACATACTTGAAGACATAAAGTCAAAAAAAATATATAGATGGGGACACCTTTTATATTATAGGTGGTGGAAATGCAGCAATGGATGTTGCAAGGTCCCTAACAAGACTGGGTAAAAATGTTAAGATAATCTACAGAAGGACAAAGGATCTAATGCCTGCATACAAGGAAGAGATAGATGAGGCAGTAATGGAAAATATTTCCATAATAGAAAAAAACAGTGGTTTTAGATGTTATTCAAAAAGAAGATAGCCTGGATGTGAAATTATGTAAAACAAGGTTAAACCAAGATAAGGTTGAGGTCATTGGGGATAGCTGGACAGAAACTGTTGATAGGGTGGTCTTTGCAATAGGTCAGGAAAATGACCTTACTTATCCACAGATGGACAATATATATATTGCTGGAGATCTATCTTTAGGACCCTCTTCTGTTGCAGAGAGTATTGCATCTGGAATGTTGGCAGCAAAAGAGATTTTAAGAAAACATGGAATAATAAAAAAAAGAGTCAGAAGATGATGAAAAAGTGGTGCAAACAGATAAGCTGAGCTTTGAGTTTGTTGAAAAAAAAAGCTTCTTTTACAATGGATATATCTATACCAGAAGAACTTTCTGGGAATTTTGATGAAATAAAAAAAAGATGTAACCAGAGAAGAGTTTGAAACAGAAGTCAACAGATGCCTTGAATGTGGCACGTGCACAGGATGCAAAACCTGCTGGTTTTTTTTGTCCTGATATCTGCATCCAAATTGGAGAAGTTGGAGGTGGTTATATTGCCAATATAGACCTTACCCATTGCAAAGGGTGCGGGATTTGTTCTTCTGTTTGTCCAAGGGGATGATTGAGATGGAGGAAGATTGATGAATGAAAAATTGCAAAGGCACGATATGTTACTTGGCAGTGAGGCAGTGGCAAATGGTGTTGCCCTGGCAAAACCCGCTGTGATAGCTGCTTATCCAATAACTCCTCAAACACACATAATAGAGACTTTATCAGAAATGGTGGAATCAGGAGAGTTGGATGCTCAATTTGTTAGGGTGGAATCAGAACTTTCTGCAATATCCACCTGTTTTGGAGCAGTTGCAACTGGGGTTAGGGCCTTTACTGCAACTAGTTCCCAGGGTCTGGCATTGATGCATGAGTTTTTGCACTGGTTTTCTGGCTCAAGATTTCCAATGCTCATGGTAAATGCCAATAGGGCACTGGGATCCCCATGGAATATATGGACTGATCAGTCAGATTCCATGAGTCAAAGAGATACTGGATGGATTCAGATATATGCATCAACAGTTCAAGAGGCCCTGGATTTTGTATTTATTGGATATAGACTTACTGAAAAAAATAATGGTTCCTGTTATGCTCAATTTAGATGGTTTTATATTGTCCCATACTTTAGAACCCCTCTATATCCCTGATATATCTCTGGTGAAAGAGTTTCTTCCAGATTATGAACCCAAATATTTTTTTGGATACAGATAGTCCCCGCTCATTTTGCGCACCAGCAACTGCTGATAATTTTTATTTCTTTAAAAAAAAGACTATTTGAAACAACGTCCTCATCTTCTGATGTTTTAAAGAATATTTTTGAGGATTTTAAAAGTATTTTTGACAGGGAGTATTCGTGCATTCTTGAATATAGAACAGAAGATGCAGAGGTATTAATTGTATGTTGTGGGGCAATTTCAGGCACAGCAAGGGTTGCAGTGGATAATTTAAGGGAAAAAGGAATCAATGCAGGGTTACTTGACCTTAAATTGTTTAGGCCATTTCCAGAGGATGAATTTCTTAGTTTAATAGATGGATGCAAAAGGATTATTGTTTTAAATCGTTCTGTTACTTATGGTTGTTGTGGGACCATTACCCAGGAAATTAGAAATGTTTTGTTTAAGTCTTCTTATCAAATAGACGTTGCTGATGTAATAATCTCTTTGGGAGGTAAGGTTGTTGAAGTTGATACAATATCTAATATGGTAGAAAATTTCCACACTTTAGATACCAATAAAACAATCTGGTTATAAAGGGAATAGATATGTATAGAGAAATTACTTCCATGGAATATTTAAACCAAGGACATATGGCATGTCCTGGTTGTGGGGCTTCTCTTAGTATGAGACATGCAATTAAGGTCATGGGGGATAGGACCATCTGTGTAATCCCTGCGTGTTGCTGGTCTATAATTGGAGGGATATTCCCCACCACTGCGCTGTCTGTTCCACTACTCCATGTGCCATTTGCAACAGCTGCTGCCTGTGGATCTGGGGTAGTAAGGGCACTTAGATCAAAAGGGGATCTTGATACAAATGTAATGGTGTGGGCAGGTGATGGAGGGACCTTTGATATAGGGCTTCAGGCCTTATCTGGTGCTGCAGATAGGAAAGAGGATTTTATTTATGTGTGTTATGACAATGAAGCGTATATGAACACTGGGATTCAACAGTCCTCTGCAACTCCTCCTTATGCATGGACCACCACTTCAACAAAGGGAAAACCAGGCTTTCAACCCAAAAAGGATATAATTTCAATTGTCATGGCACACAACCCAGCCTATGTGGCATCTGCAACAATAGCCTATCCTGAAGATTTTATAATGAAATTTAGAACGGCAAGGGATAAAAGGGGCTTTAGGTTTATACACCTTTTGAGCTCTTGCCCTCCAGGTTGGAGGATAGATTCTAAAGATTCAATTTCTACCTTAAGGATGGCGGTAAAAACAGATATCTTCCCCTTATTTGAGTTAAATGAAGAAGGTAGGTTAGTACGTACTGTGGAAATTAAAGAGATGGCTGATGTTAAAGAATACTTTAATATGCAAAAGAGATTTGTAGAGATTTCAGACAGAGATATAGAACTGATTAATGGTTATATTGAAAAAAAGAAATAGACGTTATTTTAAGTAGCTATAAGACTTCTTAATACCTTTAAGTTTTTTTTATGTCTTCTTTTAGATCCTTTCCCTTTGGTGTTTCTAATACATGGGATGATTTTTAAATAGTGGATCATTTAATAGAAATTTAAATGCAGAAAGTCCTATTTTCCCCAATCCAATGTGCTCGTGTCTATCCACCCTAGAGCCCAACCCTGTTTTGGAATCATTTAAATGGAAAAAGTGTATCTTAGATATACCTATGGTCTTATCAATAAGCTCCATGGTGTTTTTATAACCATTTTCATCCCTTATATCATATCCAGCCTGAAATATGTGTGCAGTATCAATACACACCCCAAGCATGTTGGAATACCTGGAATATGTTATAATATGTGCCAGCTCCTCAAATCTACTCCCAAGGCCATTTCCCTGTCCAGCTGTGGTTTCAAGAAGAATTGATACATTATTTTTGGGAGAATTTTCAATGGCAGAGTCAATTGAATAAACTGCCCTCTTAACTCCAGCATAAATCCCATCTCCACCATGGGAGCCAGGATGGGTTATTAGATATCCTATTCCAAGTAAACAAGCCCTATTAATCTCATCTATAAATGCCTGGATAGATTTTTTTCTGTATCTCTTTATCCTTTGCTGCTAAGTTAATTAAATATGAGGTGTGGATGGCGATTTTATATTTGCCCCAATTCCCCCATTTTTCCCGAAAAAAAGGTGATGTCCTCTTGACTTAGGGCATGGCTCTTCCACTGTCTTTGATTTCTGGAAAATATTTGCAGGGCTTCTCCCCCAACTTTTTTTGATTCTATCAATTGCCCTGTGGAGTCCACCGCTAATTGACATATGTGCACCCAGATGTGGCATAATATTATCCTTTTTGTTAAAATTCTTTACTAATTGGAATAATAGGTGTAAATTTTAAAAGTGATAAATAACCGGATGGTTCTCACTTGTAAAGGTATTTAAGTAGTAACCATAAACATAAAGGGGGTATGGTATGAAAAAGGTAGCTGTAATCTATTGTTCCAGGTATGTAGATTCTGGTTTTGGGTGTCCAGGTGAATGGAGATGTCTAAAGGCTGCAGCACTTGGTGAAGGCAAATTTGATGAGCCTTCTAATGTGGTCTTTTGGATAAAGTGTGAATGTCCTGGAAAGACAGTTATTCCAAATACCAAGATGGCAATGAAGTTGTCTGAAATAAAACCCGATGTTATTCATTTTAGTTCATGTCTTGCAGGTTCCTATCCGCCATGCCCTTATTATGATGTACAGGAGATGGCAGAAAAGATAAAAGAAAGCTTTGATATTCCAGTAGTTTTAGGAACTCATGAATACAAATAATATATTGCTAGGGGCATCTTTTGCCCTTAGCGTTTTTATTTTCAATATCTTTAAGATTTTTTTATCAATTTTTGTTTCCATTCATTGTATAGGCGATCTAGTGTACCATTACGTCTTAAGATAGATAATCCTTTGTTGAAATCATGTAATAATTTCAGGGAATTTTTCCTGTTTTTTGGAAAACACACATACAGATTTTTATATTCAATAATTGGAGATAGTACCTCTACTTTATTTATACAATGGGGAAGATATTTTTTTCATTAGATAGTATGCAACATACTTATCTATAACTATTAGATCCACCCTTCCCTTTATTAATTTTTTTTAGATTGATAAGGTCATTTCTTGCATAGTCCTTTATGAGATAATTGGCATTGTCTATTTTATCAGTGTTAATGTAACCTTTTACAAGACCAATTCTATATGTTCTTAGATCTTCAATATGTTTATATTTAATTTTGCTTTGTTTTCTTGCTAAAAATACAATAGGTCCTCCATAGAATGGATCAGAAATATAAAAATATTTTTCTCGCCACTTGACATAATATGCAGGGAAAAAGCCATCAATTTCTCCTTTTTTTACCCTTGTGAATAATCCTTGTCCATGGCCTGAACTTTATCTCAACAGAATATCCCATCTTTTCAAGGACTTTTTTTAACTAACACATAGGTATATCCTTTTTGGGGTAATTCTTTTCCAACGTAGGGAGGCCATTCAAGGGTAAGGAGGGTAATTTTTTTTCTTTTGCTATATAATTGGTTTGAGGAAAACCAGTGGTTTGGATTGTTAAAATCCATATTATCAGTGCCATTAATGAGACTGTTATATATCTCATGGTGATTATATGGGATAAAAAAAAATGTTTGTTGTCAAAAGGATATTTTTTCAGTAAGTTAACATGGAAAAAGAAAAATGTAAATAGGTGGGGAATAATATGTTTAATTCTTTAAAAACAAAGATAGTATGTTGGACTGTGCTGGTATTAGTAGTAGTATTTTTAATTGGCAGCTTCTTTTTTTTACTCAAGTGAAAAAAAATAAGGTTTTAGAGTCTATTAATAGAAAAGCTAAGTACCTTACAAACAGATTGAGCATTAGTACTGTGGGTCCTCTATGGAATGTGGATAAAGAAGAGACAATAAGATTGCTAAATGCACAGTTGGTGGATAAAGATATTTATGCAATCATTGTCTTAGATGAAGACAATAAAATCTTTGCAGGTCTAATCAGGGATAAAAGATGGGAGATAAAGAGGTTTTCTCAGACCAATCTTCCCCATGTTAATAGATATATTTACAACCATGCAGAAATTATCATGCCTAAAGGGGAAGAAAAAGAAAGAATCGGATCAGTTCATGTATATATTACCCCAAATTTTGCCTACAAACAATTAAAGAAGTCTGCATTTATAGTGCTCTCTCAATTTGGTTTTCTAATCCTGCTTTTGGCGGGTGTCTTAATTGTTTTTATGGATAAAATTGTCATAAATAGGATAGATGCCCTGGTGAATGGTATCTCTTCTGTGTCTAGGAAGGATTTTTCCCAGGAGATACCCGACTTAGGAGATGATGAAATAGGATTTTTGGCAAAAGAGTTTAATTTTATGGTGGATGAGCTAAAAAAAGTATGAGGGAGAACTAATTTCTGAGATGAGACGGTGGGAAGTGACTCTAAGGGCAATTGGTGATGGAGTTATTGTCACAGATCCACAGGGTCGAATTGATCTCATGAATGATGTTGCCTGTAAGTTAACTGGATGGAGAGAAGATGAGGCCAGGGGAAGAAGTTTGGAAGAGGTATTTGTTATTGTAAATGAACTAACAAGAAAGCCTGTGGAATCGCCTGTAAGGAAAGTTATCAGACATGGAAGGATCGTTGGCCTGGCAAATCACACTGTTTTGATTTCCAGAAGTGGTAGAGAAATACCAATAAAAGACAGTGCAGCACCAATAAAGGACGATTCAGGAAAGATTTTGGGAATTGTAATGGTGTTTACTGATATGTCTGTTGAGGTAGATCTTTTAAAGAAAGTCGCCCATTCCTCTATGGTTCAAAGGGGACTTATGGAGGTGGCCAATGTAATAATTGCCATAACAGATAAAGATGATAAATTACTTTTTTTGGAATAGGGCTGCTGAAAAGATTACAGGATATTTAAGGGATGAAGTTTTAGGAAGTAGAGAAGGATGGGAGCTAATTTATCCAGATAGAGAATACAGAGAAAAAAATGTTGAAAATAATACATTCTGTTATGGATACAGGTAGACCCTTAGATGGAGGAGAGTCAAAGATTATCACAAAAGATGGAGACAAGAGGATTATATTTTGGTATTCAGCGTGCTTGCAAGGAAAAGATGGAGAGTCTGCTGGTTGTTTGCATGTGGGTGTGGATGTTACTTATAAAAAGAAGTTAGAGAAAGAGATATTAAATGTGAAGAAGATGGATGCCTTGAGTTTGTTTGCAGGTGGTATTGCCCATGATTTTAATAATATCTTGACTTCTATAATGGGAAATATTTCTTGATGAAATATTCAGACTCACCAATGGATATTCAAGAGAGGCTAGATTGGTGGAGAATGCAGTAAACTATGCCTCTTCATTGGTCTCTAAGCTACTAACTTTTTCTAAAAAAAGATACCCCTGTAAAGGAAGTAGTTTCCCCTGATAAAATAATAAAAGAAACAGTTGAACTTGTTTTAAGTGGGTCCAATGTTAAGTGGGAGTTAAATATTGAAGAGTCACTAAATAAAGTAGAAGTTGATCCAATTCAGGTGTCACAGGTAATACAGAATATAGTGATTAATGCAAGACAGGCGTGTGAAGGTAGAACTAACCCAGAAATAGATATATCTGCAAAGAATGTTATATTTGAGAAAAGAATGGAGATAGGAGATAGGTTAATTGGTCCAGGTAGATTTGTTGAGGTTATGGTTAGAGATAATGGTAAAGGCATATCAACAAAAGATCTGGACAAAATTTTTGATCCCTTTTTTTACAACAAAGAAAAAAAGGACATGGACTTGGACTTGCCATCTGCTACTCGATGATAAAAGGACATGGGGGAGAGATTGTTGTAGAATCTACTCTGAACAAGGGGTCAACATTTAGGATTTTTATTCCAGCTCTGGAGATAAGGGAAATAAAAATAGATGAATATGACAGTAAGAGAACAAATGGACAATTCTCAGGAAAGGTGCTCTTGCTGGAAGATGATGTAATGATCGCTGAAGTTGCAAATGAACTGCTCAAACACCTGGGATTTGATGAAGTTGTTTTGGCTAAAGAGGGAAATGAGGCAATATCTGTATTTAAAGAGGCCTATAACAAGAATGATAAATTTAGTTTGGTGATTTTGGATCTTACTTTACCTGGAGGAATAGGTGGACAGAAGGTGATGGAGGAGATATTAAAGATTGATCCCCATGTTGTAGCAATTGTATCTAGTGGGTATATACAAGATCCAGTTATGGTGGAATATGAAAAATATGGATTTAAGGCTGCGTTAAAAAAAGCCCTATACCATTCAAGAGTTGGAGAAAGTTTTGAGGGAAATTTTAGCGCAAGGTCATTAAAACTAGGTTTATCACTTTGATAAACTTGGGTTAAGGAGGAAAAGAATAGTTTTTTTAAATTTTTTTAAAAAGGGAGGTCACACATGAACAAAAAAAAATTTAATGGTTACTGCTTTTATTTTAGTCTTTTTTTATGATGCCAGCACTTGCCTTTGCAATTGGTGCAGAAGTGAGCCTTGGCATGTGGCAGCAGGATCCAAATGGATACTTTTCCTATAAAGGAGAACATTTAAGTGTTGATGATGAACTAAGGTATGACACTGAAACCAAACTGCTTGCCAGGGCAAAAATAGACATGCCCCTGTTTATTCCAAATATCTATCTCATGTATACACCAATGGATTTTGATGGAAATGGAATCAAGTCAAAAACCTTTAAGTTTGGAGATGTAACATTTAAGGGTAATGTACCCTTTAAATCTGAATTGCAACTGGACCAATACGATATAGCCCTCTATTATGGAGTACCATTTTTAAATACCCTTTCTGCTGGAATTTTAAATGTAGAAGCTGGATTAAATTGCAAGATAATTGACTTCTATGGAAAGGTTAAGCAGCCAGATCTCTCCCTTTCAGAATCAAAATCTACAACTATTCCAATTCCAATGGTCTATCTTGGGGTGCAGGTAAAACCAATTAAATGGATATCTCTAGAAGGCGAGGCAAGGGGAATAGCCTATTCTGGAAGTGGTTACTATGATTTCATTGGCAGAGTAAAGATACATCCCTTTGGTCCCCTTTTTCTAAGTGGTGGATACAGATATGAAAAAGTGGAAATAGATTACACTGACGTGGATTCAGATATTGAATTTTCTGGACCATTTTTAGAGGTGGGTGTTAGTTTTTAAAAATAGTATTTTTTCTGCTATATAGAGCTAGAGCTGCCAGTGATGTACCCTGGCAGTTCTTTTAAAAATTTTACCTTGTATTCCATAAATTGATAGATCTGCTTACCTATCTTTTTTTTGACAAATCCCATAAAAAGGTCTAATGCACTACTCTTTATTAATTTTTATTGGGAAGGATTTATGAGTGAAAATTTATGTTACAATGAAAGGTTGAGAAATATTGCCATTATTGCCCATGTTGACCATGGGAAGACAACATTAGTGGATAATATGTTTAAACAGAGTGGCATGTTCAGGGAAAATGCCGAGATAGAAGAGAGAGTACTGGATAGATTGGATTTAGAAAGGGAAAGGGGAATTACCATAGCTGCAAAAAAACTGTTCAGTGGTATGGGGTGGGTGAAGATAAATATTATAGATACCCCTGGACACGCAGATTTTGGTGGTGAGGTAGAGAGGTCCCTATCCATGGCTGATGGGGCAATTTTGCTGGTGGATGCATCAGAGGGTCCACTTCCCCAGACCAGATTTGTCTTAAAAAAAGGCCCTGGAAGCAGGACTTGAAATTATTGTGTGTATAAATAAGATAGACAGAAAAGATGCCCGGCCAGATGAGGTTTTGGACGAAATATACGATCTATTGATAGATCTTGATGCAACAGATAAGCAACTTGATTTCCCTCTGCTTTATGCAATCGGGAAACAGGGCATAGCCAAAAGAACCCTTGATGATGAAAATGAAGACCTGGTTCCTTTATTTGAGACTATATTAAAGCATGTACCCCCACCTTCATACAGGCTAGATATGCCCTTTCAGATGTTGGTCTCTGATCTCAGTTATTCTGATTACCTTGGAAGACTTGCAATTGGCAAGGTATTTAACGGAAGTGTAGGATCAAATGAATCCCTAATATGTGTAAATGAAAGAGGTGAGCACATCTCCTTAAAGGTTACAAAACTACAGGTATATGAGGGTCTTAACTTAAGGGAAATAGATAGGGTGGAACCAGGGGATATTGTAGTTTTGTCTGGTATTGAAGATGTAAAGATAGGTGATACCATCTGTACCAAGGATTCTCCATGTGCTCTCCCAAGGATTAGAGTTGATGAACCCATTGTTTCCATGAGATTTACAATAAACACGTCCCCCTTTGCTGGCAGGGAAGGAAAATATGTGCAATCTAGAAAGTTAAGGGAAAGGCTTTTTAAAGAGACACTTAAGAATGTTTCAATCCAGGTGGAAGAATCAGATGATTCTGATAGTTTTATAGTTAAGGGGAGGGGAGAATTTCAGCTGGCGATTTTAATTGAGACAATGCGCAGGGAAGGATATGAGATGTGCGTTGGAAGGCCTGAGGTAATCTTTAAGGAGGTGGACGGTAAAATAAAAGAGCCACTAGAAAGGGTATTTATTGACTGTGAAGAAGAGTTTATGGGGGTTGTTACAGAAAAGCTCTCTTTGAGAAAGGGGAAAATGGTAAATTTCATAAATAATGGCAGTGGCAGGGTGCGCATGGAATTTATAATACCTGCCAGAGGCTAATTGGATATAGAAATGAATTTTTAACTGATACCAAGGGCTCAGGTATAATGAATAGTCTCTTTGAAGGATATGGAGACTTTGCTGGGGAGATTAAAGGTAGATTCACAGGTTCCATAGTATCAGACAGAGAGGGAGTGTGTGTTGCTTATGCCCTTTTTAATTTAGAGCCAAGGGGAAGGTTATTTGTGACACCTGGTGAACCTGTTTATGAGGGAATGATAATTGGAGAACACAATAGGACCACAGATATTGATGTAAATCCATGCAAGACCAAAAAAACTTACTAACTTAAGGGCGGCAGGAAAGGATGATGCAGTGATATTAACACCAGTAATCCCCATGACCCTTGAAAAGGCAATACAATTTATAAGAGATGATGAAATGGTGGAAGTAACCCCTAAATCCATAAGACTGAGAAAATCTTGTTTAAGTGCAAGAGACAGACATGTTTTAAATTGTGCAAAGAAAAAGGCAAGGGCTTGATAATGATTTAATATCATTCAAAATGGATCATGGAGCCGCAACTCTATTTGTTACCAATGTCAATGTGGATATTGAAAAAGTAAAAGGGCTAATATAAAAGATAAAAAATACCATATAAATTCTACTGCAAAAAAAAGAAATTTTTATGCAAAAAAATAGTATCATGGAAATTCCTACCCTGTTTTTTTGAAAAAGGAATAGATTCCTTTGAAAAATTGCTCTGGCTTATTGAAAATTCCTATGACGGTTTTGTTCTCAGTGATAAAAAGGGAAATATCTTCTATGCAAATAAGGCAGTTGAAAGGATAACCGGCGGAAGACGGGAGGATATTTATGCAAAAAAATTTAAAGGATTTTTTAAAAGAAGGGCTTATAATTAACGATAAAAAGAGCTTTTCAAAAAAATTGCATAAATATGAGCCACAGGACAAAGACTGGAGTAGAGGTCTTTATTACCAGTGTACCTGTTTATGACAAAAAGGGCAATTTTTTTGTGCTATGTGGCAAATTACAGGGAAATGGCAGAGCTAAATGATATTCAGCGTGAGCTGGAGAAGACCCAGGCCAGGAGTAACTCCTATTACATGGAGTTAAAAGAACTGAGAAACAGATTTTTAAATTTAGAGGATGTGGTTGTAAAAAGCAAAAAAATGGAGCTAATTATTGAAAATATATCTAAATTTGCTCCAACAGATGCCCCAGTTTTAATAACAGGGGAATCTGGCGTTGGTAAAGGAGTAATTGCCAAACTAATTCACAAAATGAGCAACAGGAGTGATGGACCATTTATTCAGATAAATTGCGGTGCTATACCAGAGACCCTTTTAGAAGCTGAGCTTTTTGGGTATAAAAAAGGGGCATTTACAGGTGCAAGTACTTCGGGGAAATTAGGTATATTTGAACTTGCCCAAAAGGGAACCCTTTTGCTTGATGAGATTGCAGAGATATCACCCAAACTCCAGGTAAAGCTCTTAAAGGCCATTCAGGACCAGGAGATATATCCCTTGGGCAGTGTAAAACCAGTGAAACTGGACGTTAGAATAATCTGTGCAACCAATAGGGATATAGAGCAAATGGTCAATGATGGGAGTTTTAGAAAGGACCTCTATTACAGGATAAATGTTATTCCAGTAGATATTCCTCCACTTAGGGAAAGACAGGAGGACATAATTCCACTTGCCTGTTATTTTTTTGGAACAATTTTCAAAAAAAATATAATAAAAAAAAGAGAGCTTATCTCCAGATGTGTGCAACATCTTTTTAAAATACCCCTGGCCTGGAAATGTAAGGGAACTCCAAAATGTGATAGAAAGATTGGTTGTTATTTTGGATAAAGACAAAATATATCCAGAGGATTTACCAGAAACTATTTTAAATAAAGTTGAGACTACATACAATTATTTGAATAGACCACTAAAAGAGGCAAAAAAAGGAATTGGAGATTAAGCTCATTAAACAGAGCTTAAATAGGAGCCGAAGCATAAGGGATGCTGCAAAAAAAACTGGGAATAAACCATTCCACCCTTATAAAGAAAATGAGACTCTACAATATTGAAAAATAAACTGCATGTCTAAATAATATCTTCCCAAACCGTTTTATGGTTATTTATTGAACCATCTGGTTGATTATAAAACCACTTGTTCACTGTTGTAACTCTTTTTATTTTATAGAGAAATTAATATATTTTAAAATGTAGTGGTTTCTTTTATAACCACAAAAATGTATCAGCTTTTTTTTATCTGAAATTTTAATGAGTTATTTACGGCACATTCTATGCTTATGACTAACAATGTTTATGTGTGAAATAGTGCTTTGTTTTTGTGAAAATTACTTATATAGCCTAAGGAGGAAACTGATATGCTAGATACAAGGCCTTGGTTTAAGTTTTATCCAAAGGGATTGAGTCGTAGTCTGGAATATCCAACGGTTGGAATTTTTGATTTTTTAGAGACAAGTGCAAGGAGGTATCCAGATAAAACAGCTATAATTTATTATGGAAAAAAGATTAAATACTCACAGCTATTTCAAGAAGCCCTTAAGGTGGCGAGTTTTTTTAAAGAACAATGGGTTAAGTAAGGGAGATAGGGTTGGTATTTATATGCAAAATAGTCCCCAGTGGGTTATTTCTTATTTTGGGATTATTAGGGCAAATTGTGTTGCTGTGCCAATAAATCCCATGTTAACCGAGGATGAACTGGAATATATAATTAAAGACTCTGGATGCAGACTTATATCTACCACCTCTGAATTGGCTTCAAAAGTGTATAATATTGCAAAACAAAAGGATATACTGGTTGCGTGTTCCAATTTGAGTGAGTATTTGCCTGAGGAACCAGAAATACCTGTTCCTGAGTTTTTGTTGAATAAACAGGAAAATGAGTGGACTATACCATGGGATGAGGTATTAGAAAAATTAGACCCACCTGATGTATTGGTAAAACATGATGATCTGGCAATGATTCCCTATACAGCAGGCACAACCGGCATGCCCAAGGGGTGTATGCATACCCACTCCACTGTTGTAAGCAATGCAATTGGTGCAGCTTACTGGCTTCGTACCACCCCTGGTTCAATTCACCTTGCAACTTTGCCCTACTTTCATGTCACAGGTTTTGTCCACTCCCTGTTAGCTCCCATTTACGAAGCAGCTACTATAGTACTTTTTTTCCAGATGGGACAGGGATGCGGTTCTTCTGGCAATAGAAAAATATGGTTGTACCCATTGGTTGAATATAACCACCATGGTAGTGGACTTGTTGTCTAAAACAGACATACAAAAAGAGAATCTGAGGTCACTTTTAGTAGTTGCTGGAGGGGGTGCGCCAATGCCCCAGGCTGTTGCAGAAAAATTGGAGCAAATTACTGGCATAAGGTATGTGGAGGGATATGGTCTTACTGAAACCATTTCCCAGACCCATATGAATCCATTGGATAATCCCAAACTACAGTGTTTAGGCATTCCTGATTTTGGAGTAGATGCACTTATAATTGATTCTGATACAGGCGAGGTGTTAGAACCAATGAAACAAGGGGAACTTGTAATAAATGGACCAGAGGTATTTAAGGGATATTGGGGAAAAGAAGAGGAGACAAAAAAATCATTTATTGATATAAATGGGAAAAGATATTTCAGGACTGGTGATCTCTGTTATATGGATGAAGATGGATTTTTCTTTTTAGTGGACAGGACAAAGCGTATGATAAATAGGGCTGGATATAAGGTGTGGCCTGCAGCTGTGGAATCCATTTTATATAAACACCCTGCAATACAGGAAGCAGTGGTTGTTGGCACTCCAGAGCCCAGGGTTGGAGAAGAGGTAAAGGCATTTATTGTCTTAAATCCTGAGTACAAGGGTAAGATTTCTAAAGAGGATATAATAAATTGGGCAAAAGGACAAATGGCTGCATATAAGTATCCCAGAATAATAGAGTTCGTAGATGAACTACCTAAAAGTGGAGCAGGCAAGATACTTTGGAGGGTACTCCAGGAAAAAGAACAAAAGAAAAAAAACAATAGTAACTAGTTAAGAGGAGGGGAGTTATGGGAGAAAAGGAATATTTTGAATTATTAAAGCAAAAATGGGCTAAGGTGTGGCCTCATCCATCCCTGCCAAAAGAGCCTGTGTATCCTTATTCCACCATACCAATTCATAGTTATCTGGAAAAGCACGCGGCTAACCAACCAGATAAGGATTTTATTATATATTATGGAAGAAGGATAACTTACAGAGAGATGGATGATCTTGGCAACAGGTTTGCCAATTATTTGCTTGAAAATGGCCTAAATAAGGGTGACAGGGTTGCCCTAATTTTACCCAATATGCCAGAATTTTATATTGGTTATTTTGGTACATTTAAGGCAGGTGGTGTGTGCGTATTTTTAAATCCCATGCTAAAACAGCTTGAACTGGAACATTTTTTTCAGGGAATCCTCTCCAAAATTTATTTTGACCCTGGACGTTATGTATCCACAGGTTAAAGAAGCAGCAAAGAATACCTTAGACAAAGTGGATATAATCCTCATCAGTTTTCAGGACTTTTTACCTATTAGACCTGAAATTAACCTTCATCCATCCATGACCCTTGGCAGAAAGTTTACAGATAAATCATATCTGGTGGATATCCTTAAAGAAGTAGGGAACAAAAATCCCCAAGTATCTGTAGCCTTAGAAGATAAGGCAACCATGAATTTTACAGGTGGTACTACTGGTCTCCCAAAAGGGGTTTATCACAAACATGAAGACATAGTTTATACTGGAGCAGGAATATACACATATTACAATACACACATACTGGTTGAAGATTATAGTGATACTGAGATCAATTTTAAGGAGTTTTTGTCCTCTCTTTCAAAAAGTGAGGTGAATCTGGCCGTTATGCCCATTTTCTGGGTAGCAGGAAACAATGTGGGGGTGGTATGGCCATCAATTAGCGGGTCTACTGTTGTTTTGTTCACAAGATGGGACGCAGATAGTGTGCTTGAAGCCATAGCAAAATACAGGGTTACCAATATGTATGTTCCCTTTGATATGTATTGGGAGCTCCTACATAACCCCAGGATCAAGGAATATGATTTAAGATCCCTTAAGTGTTGTATGGGCTCCAGTTTTATTAAGGGACTGAGTAAGGAACTGAGGTCAAAATGGAGGGATTTAACTGGAACAATTCTCAGGGAAGCTGCTTATGGTCTAACTGAAACCCATACCTGTGATACATTTGTTGCAGGGTTTCATAAAGAGGATTTTGATATAGAAATGGCTGAAAAATATAAAGCTACCTTTTGTGGCCTCCCTATACCAGGGACATATGTAAAGATAGTTGACGAAAAGGGAAATATTGTGCTTTGGCGAGCATGGGGAAATCCTTATCAAATCTCCTGCTGTGGTAGATGGGTATATAAATAGACCAGAGGAGACAGAGGAGAGCTTTAAAGATGGTTGGCTCTGTACTGGAGATATTGGTATGTACGATGATAATGGTTTTTTTGTATTATATCTCCAGAAAAAAAGTACATGTTAAAGGTCTCTGGAATAAGCGTATATCCCACTCAAATTGAAAACATTATGTTAAACCATCCAGCCATTGAATTGGTGGCTGTAATTGGTGCAGAAGACCCCAAAAAAAGGACAGGTCCCAATTGCCTTTGTTAAGTTGTTGGATGCATATAAAGATAAAATCAGTGAACAGGACCTGATTTTATGGTGTAAGAACAATATGGCCCCATATAATGTTCCAGAAAAAAATAATTATTGAAAAAAACACTGCCAACAACTCCCACAGGTAAAGTTATAAGGGAAGAATTGGTCAAAAAAATATCAGGGAAAATAAATCATCTAACCCAGGTTTATAATTTTGATAAACTTGGATTAAACAAGTGTTGTCTTGAATGGTTACAATTGTAACCATATGATTGTTTTGATAACCAAAAAAATGACAATTACTCTTTTGCGTAACTAGTTAATATAAAAAGTTTTATTGGTTTAAACTAAGATTATATAGTTGAAATTGTAACCGTAATAACAATTACCGAAGACTATTTATAGTTATTACACATAGTTATGGATGGCATGTTCATTGCTCATAGAAGGGTAAATTTATAATAGGAGGGTAATATGGCAGTTAAGACATTTGAAGACTATTTTAATAGGCTTAAAGATATGAGGCCCAATGTCTATATCAATGGCGAGAAGGTGGATAGGACTGATGAGAGGCTTCGTGCTGGGATAAATGTGATTAAAGAGACCTATGACTGTACAAATAATCCTGAGTTTGAGGATATTTGTGTCACCACATCTCACCTTACAGGGGAAAAAAATAAGCAGGTTTTGTCATATCCATCAAAGTGCAGATGACCTTTTGAAAAAGCAGCTCATGACAAGGCTTTTGTGTCACAGGGTTGGTGGATGTATCCAGAGGTGTATGGGCATAGATGCAATGAATGCACTTTCTGTTGTGACCTATGAGATGGACAGGATGCTTGGCACAGATCATCATACAAGGTTCACAAATTATCTAAAGTATTTTCAGGAAAACGATCTGTGTGCAAATTGTGCCCAGACAGATGCAAAGGGGGACAGGTTGAAAAGGCCCCATGAGCAAAAAGACAGGGATATGTATTTACGTATAGTGGAGACCAGAGAGGATGGAATTGTTGTTAGGGGGGCAAAGCTCCACAACACCATTGCACCTTATGCTGATGAGATAATAGCCATACCAACCCGTTTTATGACTGATAAGGACAACGAGTATGCAGTGGCATTTGCCATACCTGCTGACACAGAGGGCGTAAAAATTGTGGCCAGATATGCATATCAGCATAAAAGAAAGCATCTTAAGGCACCAATTGCAGAGTTTGGTGATGCTGAATCTTTTACCATTTTTGATGATGTATTTGTGCCAAATGAAAGGGTATTTTTAAATGGACACGCAGATCCAAGGCAAACTCCATTTGCAGGATTTTTGGCACTGCTTTTTGCCCATTTTCACAGACATTCTTACACTGGATGCAAGCCAGCAATAAGTGAGGTATTAGCAAGTGCAACAGCCTTGGTTGCTGAATACAATGGGATTGAAAAAGAGTCCCATGTAAAAGAAAAATTATCACACTTAATAGGCACAGCAGAGCTTGTGTTTGCAGCAGGCCAGGCAAGTGCATATAGGGGAGAAAAATCACCATCTGGGACCTATATTCCAGATGAAATTTTGACAAACGTAGGTCGCAGGCTGGCAGGAGAAGAGATATACAATGAGTATAAGATCCTTGCAGATATTGCAGGTGGCCTTGCTGCAACCCTGCCTATGGAAGGGGATTTTTATGCAGACGAGACAAAGGACTTACTCAATAAATATATGGTGCGAAATCCCAATATATCTCCAGAAGATCAACATAGGTGTTTTAGATTTATTGAAAATGTTCTGGTCTCAGAATTTGCTGGACTTATGCAGGTGGCTGGTCTTCATGGCGGTGGTTCCCCTCAAATGGAGACTATTACCATGATGTCAAGATATGATGTTGAGTCCTTGAAGAGTATTGCAAAATATTTAGCTGGGATAGAGAAGAAACTTCCCAGATATGAAAGACCAACAGTGACCCCTGAGAAGATGCTGGAGAAATTCCGTAAGCTTTTTAAAGAAAAAAAATAGATTATCATTTATTTAACCCTAGCATGTTAGCCCAAGTTTTGATAAACTTGGGCTAAGTTTATTAAGGTTTGTTTAACTTAATACTTTTACTTTCTGGAGGTGTTCATGTCTTCTCCTTGTGTATCCATTGTTAAATACAAACAACAGCCTTATGATTCATTAAAAGAGGCAATTGATTTAATAAATGGGCTTGATGGGTTTAAGTCACAGGACAAGATACTGATAAAGCCAAATTTAGTTGCCTGGGACTTTGATTTGCCTTTTCCCCCATTTGGAGTTGTGACAACTGCTGTTTTAATGGAGGCCCTAATTAGGATCCTCCATGATGCAGGTTATACCAATATCACCATTGGTGAGTCTCCCCTAAATGTGCACAAAAAGGATATGGGTCTGGCTATATACAAACAGATGGGTTTTGAATAAACTAAAAGAGAGATATGGGGTAGAGCTTGTTGATTTTAATTTAGATGAGTTTGAAGATGTAAACTTTGGTGATTTTTCCCTCTCCATAGCCAAAAAGGCATATTATGCAGATAAGATTATAAATTTTCCTGTTCTTAAAACCCATAACCAGTCTGTAGTCTCACTTGGACTTAAGAACTTAAAGGGTTGTCTTAATAGAAAATCAAAGATGTTCTGCCATCATAAAGATTGGGATTTAAACCACATGTTTCCCCATATTATAGATAAACTCCCCATTGCCCTAACTATAATAGATGGTATCTTTGCCCTGGAAAAGGGGCCAGCACAAACAGGAAAGGCATATAGAAAGGATTTAATTATTGCGTCAAAGGATCCATTTGCATGTGACGCAGTTGGTGCTAAAATCTTGGGATATGATGTAGATGATGTTGAGCATCTTAAGTATTATGCAAAAAAAATATAATGTTGACTATAAAATACAGGATATTGATATAAGAGGCGAGAAACTTGAAGATCATATTGAAACAATAGAATATGACTGGGAATGGACAGAAGACAATACAATGCCCAAAGGGTTTAAGGATAGGGGAATATCAGAAATTGCAATTAGAAAATATGACAATACCCTGTGTACTGGGTGTTCCATGATGTATAATCCAATGTTAATACTTGTTATGTCTGCGTTTACAGGTAAGCCTTTTAATAATATAGAAATTGTTTCTGGCAAAAAAACAAATTGCTTCCAGAGGATATGATTATACGGTTTTATTTGGAAATTGTGCGTGTAAATTAAATAAAGATAATCCAGATATTAAAAATCCTATTTTAGTTAAGGGTTGTCCACCCAAATTTGAAACCATAATAGATGGCCTAAAAAGAGCTGGACTTGAGTGTGATTTTAATACCTATGTTGCCTATAGAAATTATATCTTTTCCAGGTACAAAAAAAGAAGATGGATTTGATATGGATCTATATTGTGTAAAGTAACTTAGTAGGGGGCGATAAAAATGTATAAAATAACACCCTTGAAGCAAGCAGAAATCAGTGTCCCATTAGGTGTTGTGAATATGCTGCATGATATGCGTACATTAATAACTGGTCCTGTATATGTTTGGCTCATAGAAGGCAAAAATGAAAAAAATTCTAGTGGATGCAGGTATGTCTGCCCCTCAAAATGGTCTTGTTCATGGCTTTCCAGCAAAAGGTGGGGGTGAAGAAGGGTTAAGGGAAGCTTTGGGGAAGGTAAATTTAAAACCTGAGGATGTGGATAAACTAATAATTACACACCTACACTTTGACCATATTGGAAACGTAAAACTTTTTCCAAATGCTAGGATTTATGTACAAAAAAAAGGAATGGGAATCAGCCTTAAATCCACCGATACATTATAGAAGTATTTATGACAAAGAAGTTATCTTATCTTTAGAAAACATGGACCTGGTGTTAGTTGATGGAGATACAGAAATAATTGACGGAATAAAGTTAGTCCTTCTTCCAGGACATACAAAGGGTCTGCAGGGTGTTGTAGTTGATACAGAGAAAGGAAAATACCTTATAAGTTCTGACCAGTTTTATACCTATTTAAATATTTTTCCCCCAAAGGAAACGGTAGAATATAAGGATTTTAATGGGAAAACAATAGAAATTCCTCCTAGTGAGTTACCTTTTTTTACCAGTGGGGTTACATGTTGACTTAAGTGAGTGGTACGATAGTTGTTTCAAAACATTAAGTTATGTTAAGAGAGAAAATATACTCCCAGGCCATGATCCATTCCTTGAAGGTAAAGTTTTTCCTTAACCTAATGGTATTTAAATGTTAGTACAAAAAAATATAAAGAGGTGGATATGGGATTAAAGGATATTAAGAAGGTTTTAATTATTGGTGCTGGAACCATGGGACAGCAGATAGGTCTGCAGGTAGCTCTTTCTGGCTTTGATGTGGTTATCTATGATTTGAGTGAGAAGATTTTAGATAATGCTCAAAAAAGGATAATGGAGCTTGGGAGACAACTAATTGAAGTTAAAAAGATAAAAGAAGATGATCTGTATAAGGCATTGGAGAGGATATCAACATCCACAGATCCAGAAAAGGCATCTTTTGATGTGGATTTTGTAAGTGAATCTGTTCCAGAAGATCCCGCCTTAAAGGCAAAGGTATTTTCTGAATTTAATAATTACTGTAAAGAAGGTACTATTTTTACCACCAACACATCATCTTTGGTACCATCTATGTTTGCCAAAGAAACCGGGAGACCAGATAAATTTGCTGCTCTACATTTTCATGATATTCGTATAACTAATATTGTGGATGTGATGCCGCATCCTGATACTTCTAAAGAAACTATAGATACAATTGTGGATTTTGCACATGTCATAGGTCAAGAACCAATAGTTTTAAAGAAGGAAAATCCTGGATATGTATTTAATGCAATGCTTATGGAATGGTTAAAAGCAGCACTAACTTTGGCAGCCAATGAAATAGCAACTATAGAGGATATAGATAGGGCATGGCAAGGAGTAATGAATTATCCAACTGGACCATTTAGGATAATGGACAATATTGGACTGGATACAGTATATAAGGTGACAAAATATTGGGCTGATAAAACAAACCATAAACAATCAAAGAAAAATGCTATGTTTTTAAAACAGTATGTAGATAAAGGGAAATTGGGTGTTAAAACAGGGGAGGGGTTTTATTTATATAAAAAATAGGTCAGTATAATTAATTTCGGGTTGTCTTGTATCCTCGTGCCTTTCTTTAACCTATTTAGGGCGTTATTCAAAAAAATATATGTTTGGTATAACACCAATTACCAAATAAACATGTCTTCCCATACAATTTAGAGGCTTACTTGTCCCATGGTAATTGGCAGATATAGCTTTATAACATACAAGCCTTGTGGCAATACAAAATTTTTTTTCTTTTTTTCTATTTTTTTCAAATTTTTCTTTATTAAGCTTTTCTATATTGTATGAGAAGTCATTGCCATCTAGCTTTTTATGATTTATCCTGTCAAATAGGATTAAATGGACATGACATGAGGCATTTGTATTATTTAGTTTATCCTGATTTTTAGTTTTTAGATATTTAGAGAGATTTTTTATTTTTTTTATTTTTTTTAAATCAAATATTTTTTTTGATTTTTAAAATTTT
>BBBM01000012.1 GCA_001311565.1 Desulfothermus okinawensis JCM 13304 | reverse complement strand
AAAAAAACAAAAAAAACAAATAAAATACCTTTTTTTTTCATTTTATTTCCCCTTTAAAATATTTTCCCTGGTATAGATTATGTCTCTCCATAAAATCAAGTATGGCATTTATATTTTTTTTGTTTTTCAAGCGCCCACATGGGCGCAACTAATTCTTCCCTATGAGGGTCACCAGTGATCCTCTGAATAACAACTGAATCAGGCAAATAGGAAATAAAATGAGATACAATATCAACATATTCTTCTCTGGTAAGGGGATTATATTTTCCACTGAGATACCACTTCTCTAAGGGTGTATCTTTGATTATATAGAGAAGATGTATCTTTACACCCTGTATATCTAAGTTTGATAAAAATCTTGCAGTCTCTAGCATATGGTTTCTTGTCTCATATGGTAGCCCCAATATTACATGCACACATACATTAAGACCCCTTTGTCTAGTCCTCTTAACTGCATCTATGAATTCTTCTATCCCATGCCCCCTATTTATGAGTTCAAGGGTTTTGTTGTGTGCAGATTGAAGCCCATATTCCAGCCACACAAGATAATTATTGCTCACCTCTTTTAAGTAATCTAAAACCCCATCTTCCACACAATCAGGCCTGGTCCCAATGCTAATCCCAACAATATCATCGATGGAGAGTGCCTCCATGTAAAGAGATTTTAGCTTATCAATTGGACCATAGGTATTAGAATAGGACTGAAAATATGCTAAAAACTTCTTGGCCTTATACCTTTTCTTTAGATTATCCTTGGCTCGTAAAATTTGTTCAGACACAGAGAGCTCAGCACCAAGACCGGTTCCAGATCCCCGTTTGTTACAATAAATACATCCGCCAAACCCCTTGGTTCCATCCCTGTTTGGACAGGTCAAATTTGCATCTATAGTGATCTTTTGTACCCTGCATCCGAAAATATTTCTAAGGTATGTGTTAAAATCATAAAATCTTTTTTTTATCCAAACTCTATTTTCCCCAATTTTTTTATAACACCTGAACATATGCCAAAAACTGGACAACCCCAGGCTGAATTATTATAGTTTTTTTCAAGCCTACAATTTTAGCTAGCAAATAAAAATAGACACAAAATCTCCAGGGGTCAACTAATATGGATTTAAATTTCGATGTGATAGTTGTTGGAGCAGGACATGCTGGTTGTGAAGCAGCACTTGCCTCTGCAAAGATGGGATGCTCCACCCTTCTTATCTCCATATATTTAGACACAGTAGCCCATATGCCCTGCTCCCCATCCATTGGTGGAATTGGCAAAGGACATCTAGTCAGGGAAATTGATGCCCTTGGGGGTGAGATGGCAAAGATTGCTGACAAAACCGCCCTTCAGTTCAAAAGACTCAATACAAGGAAAGGACCTGCTGTTAGGGGAACAAGGACACAAAATGACAAGGTAAGATATCGCACATATATGAAACATGTTGTTGAAAAGGCGGAAAATCTGGAGTTAAAGCAGGCACGTGTTGAGTCCCTTTTAGTTGAAGATGGCAAAGTCTGTGGAATTGTAGATGAAATTGGTGTCACTTACATGGCAGGGGCAGTGGTGCTTGCAACTGGCACCTTTTTACATGGCTTAATTCACATTGGACCAACCAAGATACCAGCAGGAAGGGCTGGAGAATTTCCATCAATCAAACTTGCCCAGCAATTAAAGGAACTTGGATTTGAGCTTGGCAGGATGAAGACAGGGACACCTGCAAGGATACACAGAAGATCAATAGATTTTTCATGCTTTGAAAAACAGCTTGGAGATGAAAATCCCTATCCTTTTTCCCTTTTTACTGAAAAGATAGATTTCTCTCCTGTTCCCTGTTATTTTGGAAAGACATCAAAGAGGTGTCACCAGATAATAAAAGAGCACATTCACCTCTCTCCCCTTTATAATGGTTCAATAAAAGGGGTATCTGCAAGGTATTGTCCCTCTTTAGAGGACAAGATAATGAAGTTCCCCCACAAAGAATCCCACAACATAATATTAGAACCAGAAGGCATTGATACAGAGGAAATCTATGCAAGCGGCACAGGGAATTCCCTTCCATATGAAATCCAGGAAAAATTAATAAGGTCTATTGATGGCCTGGAAGAAGCTGAGATAATGAGGTGTGCATATGCAATTGAGTATGATTTTGTACAACCAACACAGCTAAAACATTCACTGGAATCAAAGCTAATTAAAGGACTTTTTCTGGCTGGACAGATAAATGGAACCTCAGGTTATGAAGAGGCTGCTGCCCAAGGTCTCTGGGCTGGGATAAATGCGGCCTTATATGTCCAGAAAAGGCCTCCATTTGTCGTAGATAGGTCCCAGGCATATATGGGAGTTTTAGTGGACGATCTTGTATTAAAAGGGGTCAATGAGCCATACAGAATGCTCACATCAAGGCAGAATACAGGCTAATTTTGAGAGAAGACAATGCTGATCTCAGGCTTTTAGAACTTGGATATAAGCTGGGACTGCACTCAAAAGACACCTACAAGGACCTTTTGGAGAGAAAGAAACAACTTAAAGATGAACTAAAGAGGCTAAAAAAAAGAGAAGGTTTATCCATCGACCAAGATCAATGAGACCTTAAAATCTAGAGGCACATCTGAGATATCCCAACCAACACCACTGGACAAGATCTTAAAAAGGCCAGAGGTAGACTATTCAACAATTCTTAAAATCTCTCCTCCACCTGTAAGGTTACACCCAAGGGTTATAGAGGAGGTGGAGATAGAGTGCAAATATGAGGGATATTTAAAGAGGCAGGAATCAGAAATAAAAAAAATTTAAAGAACTAGAATACATTAAAATCCCCCAGGGAACAGATTTTTTTTCAATTCCTGGTCTGTCCAATGAGATCAAAGAAAAACTTTCCAAATATCAACCAACAAATCTGTCACAGGCATCCCGAATCTCAGGAATAACCCCTGCAGCCCTATCCATTCTCAGGGTCTTTTTAAAAAAAGCAAAACTTAAAAAAACAAGGAGGGATAGGATTATGGCAGAGATCTTCTTAAATGAATATGACAATTTTGAAGTTGCTCTAAAAAAAATTCAAGGCAAAGACAGAACAAGAGGGCATCTATTCTGAACTCAAGAAAAGATCATTCTACGAAAAACACAGTGAAAGAAGAAAGAGAAAAACACAGATGAGCCAAAAAAAAGAATGCTAAGAAGACTTAGACGGCTCCAGCAAAAAGGCCTGTTGTAGTTATTTAGGGGGTAGTATCCCCCTTGTCTCATCAAACTGACTACCTAAAATAACTTAAACGTGCTCTAACCCAATAAAAGTCCATTTTTTACCTTTTTATCTGGTACTGCTAATACCACTGATCCATCTTCTTGAATAAGCCTGTAATGAGACATTCAGACATAAAAGGACCAATTTGTTTTTTTAGGAAAATTTACTACACAAATTACTTGTTTGCCTATTAACTCTTCTTTTGAATACAGATCTGTGATCTGAGCGCTTGATTTTTTTTATACCTATTTTCTCACCAAAATCTATCCATACCTTGTAAGCAGGTTTTCTGGCTTCTGGGAAATCTTGAACATCAATTATTGTACCAGATCTCATCTCAATTTTAATAAAATCATCCCATGTAATTGTATTCATTGTTACCTCCACTTAAGTTGTAAAAAAAATTTTGCTTATTCCATTAACTCCTAAGTCTCAAGCTTTGATGTGTCTGTGTATGTGTATGTTATCTGTGTCTGTGGTCTGTAACTTCCATATACTCACACATACACATACACTCACACTTTCACATACACCCTTCATCCTTCTACCTTTCACTAATCACTATTCACTTGATCCATATGAGCTCCTTGTTTTATAAAGACAATCTGCCATACTTGGATTGACCTAGCCCTAAATGCCCCTGCACATGAAAGCAAATAAAAATCCCACATCCTTTTAAAGACCTCAGAATATTTTTTTTGATAGATCTGGCCACGCCCTTTGAAAATTTTTATACCATGCCATTAAGGTAAGGTCATAGTGGGGTCCTAAATTGTGTACATCTTCTATAATAAATAGGCCCTCCACACTCCTAGAGATCTGGGCCAAACTTGGGAGCATCCCATTTGGAAAAATATACTTATTTATCCAGGGATCAACATTCCATTTGGAAATATTACTGCCAATGGTGTGTAACAAAAAAAATACCTTGGTCTTCAAGACATCTATGTACTACCTTCATAAAGGTCCTATAATTTTTGTGTCCCACATGTTCAAACATCCCAACAGATACAATTTTTGTATATTTTCCAGTTATTAGTCTATAATCAGCATCTACAAATTCCACATTAAGCCCATTACAAAATTCCTTTGCAAAATTTAACTGCTCTTTTGAAATATTCACTCCAGTTACCTTTGTACCATATTTTTCACACATATATTTTGCCAGACCACCCCATCCACATCCAATATCTAAGAGATGATCATTCTGCCCTATTTCTAATTTTTTTTGCTATCAACTCTAATTTATTTATCTGCGCCTGATTTAGATCAACGGTGTTATTGAACCATGCACAACTATATTGCTTATACGGATCTAAGAATGAAAAAAACAAATCATTGTCCAGATCATAATGTCTCTTTGCAATAATCCTTGAACGGGAAAGGGATTGTAAGTTAAATAAAAGTGCTGGTAAAAACCTAATAAGATAACGTAAATTGCCTTTTACCCTTTCGTCTAAACCAGCGAGTAATATCTTACAGATGAACTCATCAATACGATCACACTCCCACCACCCTTCCATATAGGATTCACCTAGCCCTAGGCTCTTATTTTGTACAACTCTTTTGTAAAATTCCTTGTTTTTTTTATCCTAATATCCCAAGGTCTATTCCCATTTACCTCTATCCCAACACCCTCTAATAATTCTTTAACCATTTTCTCATACATGAGCCTCCCCCCTTAAACTTCTTGTTCATATCATGCTTCTTCCCAAAAAAAATCTTCCATCCATAAAGTAGTAATTTTTAGCATAAATTTTATCACCTTCTTTGCTCGCAATGTTTATTGAAAATCAACAGTCCAAAAGGATCAAAGAGGGAAATGTGTACAAGGGGATTAAGGGAATTAATAAGGTTGGAATTCCACAATTATATCTACGGGCAATGCAGGACTTGAACCTGCGACCTCCAGCTATGAAAGTAATGTTTCCATGGTTACATTAGACTGTTTCCTCTACTTTTTCTAGGAACAGATCCTGACCTGAATTTTGAAACCTGGACCATCCCATTATTTCATAAGACACTATTTCATTTTTTTCATTATAATCTACCACAACACCTTTTCCTTCTCTGTATTCACTTTCTACTATGGGATCATCCTTCAATACAATGGTTAACGTGTCTGTATCTGGATCATACCTTATTCGCATAAACCTTTTCTCCTCAATGTTCTGTCGAAGTATGCAGTTATAATAATTATTTCATTACCTCTATACTCTATTACTATCTTTAAACATCTTCCATTTATCTTTTTTTATTCTCCACTCTCTATTAGAAAAAATATCATCTGGCAAATTAAAATCAGGATTGGAAGCAAACTCAATAATCTTCTCTGGAGTTACCCCATATTTTAAAAACATATACTTTCTTTACTTCCATCTCTTCACAACATGATCTGATAATATAAACTTCATGATAACTACTTTCTAGGTCAATAATACAATTTTTCTGCTATATTTTTAGCTCAAAGGAATTTAGATAAGCCTATACAGAGTCTTTAG
Organism: Desulfothermus okinawensis JCM 13304; assembly: GCA_001311565.1. GTDB lineage: Bacteria > Desulfobacterota > Desulfovibrionia > Desulfovibrionales > Desulfothermaceae > Desulfothermus > Desulfothermus okinawensis. The sequence continues at coordinate 70,753 of BBBM01000012.1, read as the reverse complement.
CAAGGGGGACAAAGGTAACACATTGAAATTTAAATACAAAAATAGATTCTAAGGAATAGAGACTAAATAAAATTTATAGGTCCCCAAAGGGCTTATTTAACACAAGAATTTATCTTTATAATTAATTTAACTCAGTTACGGGCAATGCAGGACTTGAACCTGCGACCTCCAGCTCCGGAGGCTGGTGCTCTATCCACCTGAGCTAATTGCCCGTGTCTTGCAATTTAACCAAGCAAATAACACCTTGTCAACCTCACCTTATTTGTTTACTCTAAATAAAAATCACTTAATGTGTTGTATTATGAAAAAAATTATTACTTGCTATTACCGGGGCCAGCGGCACCATCTATGGACTAAGACTATTTGAATATCTATTACACATAGGTGTGGATGTGGATATTATTGTGTCTTCAGCTGGTAAAAAGGTCTTGTTTATGGAAAATCAGGTGAATCTTGAATTTTTCAAAAAAAAAAGGAGTCCATATATACACCCATGATCAAATTGATGCCCCTCCTGCTAGTGGTTCGTACAGACATAATGGGATGGTTATATGTCCCTGCTCCATGGCCACCCTTGGGCTATTGCCAATGGATTTGGAAACAATTTAATTCACAGATCAGCAGATGTAACATTGAAAGAAGGTAGAAAATTAATACTTGTTTTAAGGGAGACCCCTTTAAACACTATACACATTGAAAATATGTTAAAGACCGCCCAATCTGGTGCAACCATCTTTCCTGCTTGTCCAGGATTCTATAACAAGCCAAAAACCATATCTGATTTAGTTGACCATATAGTGTGCAGGATATTAGATCAATTGGGGATAGAAAACAACATATCTCCCAGGTGGAGGGTAAACCTTAAGGATAAGGAGGTGAAGGGATGAAAAAGAGGATAAAATGGCATGGTCATGCCTGTTTTCAGGTAAATTCACAGTGGGGGAATATTTTAATTGATCCCTGGTTTAATGACAATCCATCGTGTTCCATTAGTGCAAGTGAATGTAAAGATATCCAGTTGGTGCTGGTTACCCACGACCACTTTGACCACGTTGGAGAAGCAGTTGAAATATGCCAAAACACCGGAGCAAAACTGGGAGCTATTGTTGAAACTGCATTGAAATTAAAAGAAATGGGAATTGATGAAAATCAAATCATAAATGGAATTGGATTTAATATTGGTGGAACCATTGAGGAAAATGGCATAAAAGTAACAATGGTGGAGGCCCACCACTCATCTGCATCAGGTACTCCTGTTGGATATATAATCCAATTTCCAGACAACTACACAATATATCACGCAGGTGATACCTCTATATTTGCTTCAATGCAAACTTATGGAGACATTTTTGATATTGACCTGGCGATGCTCCCCATTGGTGGTGTATTTACAATGGACCCAAAACAGGCAGCATATGCATGTAAGTTATTAAAATGCAAAAATGTGATCCCCATGCACTGGGGCTCTTTTCCTGTTTTAGAACACAACACTTCAAATTTTGAGGAAAGCATAAAAGAGTTTGGGGTAAATACCAATGTAATTTCTCTAAAACCTGGTGAGGAAATTGAAGTTGAGTAGAAAAATTAAAGGGGAGTTTAACTCCCCTGATTTTAATTACTTAAAATCTAGGTTATATAAAGATTTTAACCTATTTTTTTGATTTTTTTTAACCAAAAGAGATGGCAATTCATTATAGATATTGTTCACCTGGCTTTAATTGAAGATGGAGAAGATCTCACATCAAAAGGGATCTTTCAACAAGATGATACAACTAGTGCATATATAATTGCTAAACAAGATGCACTTTGTTCGTCTCTACCCTTGATTGATATAATACTATTATGCTTATCAGATGGAAATAAAGTAATCTACCATAAAAAAGACGGAGATAGGGTCTTAAAAGGAGAAAAAAATTGCTGTAATTTCAGGTCCAGCAACAGATATATTAAAAGCAGAAAGGGTTATACTGAATTTTTTTATCCCATCTATTTGGCATCTCAACATACACAAATCTATTTATACAAAAATTAAAAGGTTCCACCACAAAACTCCTAGACACCAGAAAAACCCTACCAGGCCTGAGATATTTGGAAAAATATGCAGTTTCAATAGGTGGAGGTCAAAATCACAGAATGGATCTATCTGAAATGTTAATGGTGAAGGACAATCATATAGATAGAGCAGGATCAATAAAAAAATGCAGTTCTGTCGCTTAGACATAAATACAACAAATTTTGTCCTCCTATCATTGTAGAGTGTAGGAATATAGATGAGGTAAAAGAAGCAGTTCAACTAAAAGTTCATAGAATACTCCTTGATAATATGAATCCCAAACAAATACAAGAATGTGTTAAAATAATCCCTCCTCATATTGAAATTGAAATTAGTGGGGGTATTAATTTGGACAATATAGAAAACTTTGCACATCTTGGAGCCAATTACATTTCAGTGGGGGCCATAACAAAGGATGCTCCTTCAGTGGATCTTAGTATGAGTATATTATAAAAATATGGATACAGGAGAAACTCATCTTATGCTCAATGAAAAAAAATAGAATATACATAAAGGTACTTGTAATTGGAACTGGCATTGCTGGATGTAGCGTTGCACTTACCCTTGCCAATAAAGGAATACCTGTTACATTGGTAACCTCAGGTGAAGATATTGATACAGGAAACACACCACTGGCACAGGGAGGGATTGTATATAAAGGAATAGACGACTCTCCAAAACTCTTACAAAAAGATATACTTACTGCAGGATGGAACTATAATTATCTAAAGTCAGTTAATTTTTTTGAGCAAAAAAAGGTCCTGAAGTAGTAAATAATATACTAATTAAGGAGCTTAACATACCATTTGAAAAACATTATGACTCTTCTTTTAAACTCACAAAAGAAGGTGGTCATTCTTTAAATAGGATATTATATTGTGGAGACTATACAGGCAGGGCTATAATTGATGGATTTATAAAAAAAAATAAAGAACCATCCAAACATAACCATACTTACCAAACACACTGCCATAGACCTGATCACATCTCATCACCACTCCACAAAACTGGAGTTTAAATACCATATACTCAATCAATGTATAGGGGCATATATCTATAATCAAGAACTAGACGTGGTAGAGACTATAATGGCTGACTACACTGTGCTTGCCACTGGCGGAGTAGGACAGATATATCTCCATACAACTAACTCTCCCACTTCCATAGGTTCAGGGTTGGTCATGGCCTATCGAAGTGGTGCCAGGGTTATGAATTGTGAGTTTGTCCAGTTTCATCCAACTGCCCTATATGAAAGGGGAGGACAAAAATTTTTAATTTCAGAGGCATTGAGGGGTGAAGGCGCCAGGTTTGTGAGGATTGATGGAACTCCATTTATGAAGGAATACGATCCAAGGGGAGATCTAGCTCCAAGGGACATAGTAACCAGGGCAATTGTAGAAGAGATGTTAAAAACTGGGGATGATTTTGTATATTTAGATGCAGCTGATTTTGTGAAAAAAAGACATCCCCAAAAGATTTCCAACAATCTATAAAAGGTGTTTAGACGCTGGATATGATATTACTAAAGAGCCCATCCCAGTGGTCCCAGCAGCCCACTTTTTCTGTGGTGGTGTGTTGGTAGATTTGGAAGGTAAGACCACCTTAAATAGACTCTATGCAGTGGGAGAGGTTAGTTGCACTGGAGTACATGGAGCAAACCGTCTTGCCAGCACTTCTCTCTTGGAAGGTCTTGTATGGGGACATACTGCTGGTCTATCAATATCAAAGAGACTTCAAAAAAAAGACACAATTGTCAAAAAGGTTAATGGACAGCATACCAAATTGGTCCCTACCTGGCACAAATGACAATGAAGATCCGGCTCTAATTGCCCAGGATTGGCTTACAATAAAACACACCATGTGGAACTATGTTGGAATTGCAAGGACAACTTCAAGGTTAAAAAGAGCACGTGAAGACTTAAATAATTTGAGTAAAAGACTCTATGAATTCTACAGGAATACACCAATCAGTAAAAATCTAATAGACCTCTTCCACGGATGCCAAAGTTCAATTATTATAACCAATGCAGCATACAGGAACACAAAGACAGTGGGATGTCATTTTAGAGTGAACAAATAGATTCCCCAATAATCTACGAAAATGGTTCCAAGAACTACAAACTGAGGAGTCATTGTATGAGTCATAAATTTCAAAATACACACAAAAAAAATTAATCCTCAGCTATGGGGTGAAGTATCCTCCATTAAAAATAACACTGCCGAGGTTAAACTGGTTTTAACACATGAGATGGCAGCAGATGAATATGGTTTAATACATGGAGGAACAATCTTTGGTGTGGCAGACTATGCTGCAATGGTTGCAGTGAACCATCCTCATGTGGTTCTTGCCAAGGCAGATGTAAAATTTTTAAAGCCGTGCCAGGTTGGCGATGAAATAATTGCCAAGGCCTCTATTACCAATAAGGAAGGAAAAAAAATTCCTTGTTAGGGTGGAAGTAAAACGGAATGATGATATTGTATTTGTAGGAGATTTTTTTGTGCATTATTCCTAAAAAAACATGTTCTTTCATAATTCACCTCAAAAAAAATATCCATACTTTTCATTGCAATACAGTTTAAATTACTCAAAACAATTTGCTAGCTATCATACTTCCAGCTAAAAATGTACCAATGGAACTGCCAATATTTGCAAATGCCACAACCAGAAGTATCTTGGTCACTGGATTTGTCCAAAAACCCTTTACAGAGGTAATGGCTGTGGGAAGTTCTTCAATATCATGGACCCTGGGTTTCCTCACCCATGCCTGCACCAGTCCTGCTACCCAACCTGCAGCTATCATGGGGTTTAGACTTGTAATAGGTGCAGCTAAAAATGCTGAAACAATGGTTAGTGGATGGGCAAGAGCCAGTGCCACACCAAGTGCGGAAAGGGTCCCATTGACTCCAACCCATATTGAAATGGACTCGTATGAAAACTCCTTCCCACCCTTTATAAAACCATAGGTAAGCAGTCCAATAATCAAAAGGGGTATCAACCACTTTAAAAACTGAACTATTTTCCCCTTTTTAGGTATTGTCTCAAGGGGGGTTATATCATTTTGTTTGTGAATATTGGAAACAATTCCATTTACATGTCCATAGCCAACAACTGCTACAATTCTCTTTCCAGGAGCAGATTTTATCTTTTCTGCAAGATATACATCCCTTTCATCTATTAATCTCTGTTTTACTTCGGGAAGGGACCTGGCAACTTCTTCTAAGGCAATCTCAAGCTGGTCCTTTTGCCTCAATTTCTCAATATCTTCCTCGCTTATGTCATCTGTGGAAAAAACAGAGCTGAGCATAAGGCCAAGTAGCTTCATTTTTTTTAAAAAACTTAGATACCCCCACACCCTTTTTAAAGTGACATTAACATCCCTGTCAGCTAAAACTACTTGGGCCCCTATTTCCTTTGCTGCCTCAACTGCTTCTATCATATCAGCCCCTGGTCTTACTCCCAATTTCTCACCTATTTTCTTATAAAAGGAAGAAAGCACAAGTTGCATGAGAAGATAAAAGGCCTTATTTTGTTTAATAACTTTAACTATATCCATATCCTTCCATTTATCCTCATTGAATATGGACTCATACCTGGACTCACAGAGCTCCACACAAACGGACTCAGGCCTGATCTCACTTATTACTTCCCTAACTTCCCTGACACTGTCCCTGGATACATGGGCAGTACCAAGAATAAATATCTCTTTTTCCTGATAATCTACTTTAACCAATTTCCCATCTAATCTTTCTAATATATCCATAATACTCTTACCTTACAAAAATATCTAAAATCACCGCAACAAGTAGTATACACGACACATATGCATTTAATGTAAAAAAAATGCCAAATTTATCTTATCAAGGCTATTTTCAGTAACAATTAAATGTTCTGCAATAAGGATACAACTTATCACAAACCACCCAATGAAATATATTGGTCCCAGGCCAGCTACCCAACCACCAAAAAAAGAAAAAAAATAATGGACAGAGCATGGGAAAAGGACGATATCCATAATGCTGAACCAACACCTAATTTTGATGGAACAGAAAAGAGTCCCAACTCCCTATCAAAATCCCAATCCTGTATACTGTATAAAATATCAAAACCAGCAACCCAAAATAATACCCCAAATCCAAACAAAACTGGTATTGGGTGAAAATGGGGGTTTACTCCAAGCCAACCACCAATGGGTGCCATTGCCAGGACTGATCCCAACCAGAAATGGCAAATAGAGGTAAATCTTTTTGTAAAGCTATATAGCCCCCCCACAATAGGGCAAAGAATGAAAGATAGAAACAGAGTTTATTTAGCCCATAACAGGCCAGCACAAAAATTAAAGAAAAGATAAGGGAAAACCCCCATGCTTCTTTTAAAGAAAGTTCACCAGTCACTAATGGTCTATTACGTGTCCTGGGATTTATTTTGTCATACTTTAAATCTATAATCCTATTCATTGCCATTGCAAAGGACCTCATCCCAACCATGGCAATTGAAATCAAAATAAATGGCTTTAGCCCTGGCCAGCTTGAATTAACTAAAAAGCAACCAATATAGGCAAAAGGAAGGGCAAATAGGGAGTGTTCTATCTTTATCATTTTTAAAAATAGCCTGAATTTATTAAGCATTATTGTCTCCTGATCACCTTTAAAAATCTCCTTTTACCAACTTTTACCACAAATTCACCCACATCAAATCCCATAAATGGATCGTGGGCCTTTTTTTCCATCAATGGAGATTGCATTTTGCTTAATTAATCTTCTCACCTCACTCTTTGACTTGCAGAGACCTTTATTCACCAATAAATCCATTAAAGTAATTTCAGGACCATCTATAACTTCCTCTGGGATGTCTGATGGGATATTGTGTTTTGAAAACACCCTGTTAAATTCTTCCTGTGCCTTTTTGGCCTCAGATATTCCATGGAACCTTGCTGTTATCTCAAATGCCAGGTCCTCCTTTGCCTTTTTGGGATGCATTTTCCCTGCTTCAATATCCCTTTTCATCTTTTCTATATATGCAGAATCCCTATCTGATAGGAGTTCATAATACCTGAACATGAGCTCATCTGATATGGACATGAGTTTTCCAAACATATCAAAAGGGGGATCTTCTATTGCAATATAATTTCCAAGGGACTTACTCATCTTATTGACACCATCAAGTCCCTCTAAAAGAGGCATGGTAATAATGACCTGGGGTTCCATCCCCTCTTGCTTTTGTAAAGTCCTCCCTACCAGGAGATTAAATTTCTGGTCTGTGCCTCCAAGTTCCACATCCGCCCTCATGGCCACAGAGTCATAGCCCTGAATCAAGGGGTATAGGAACTCATGGATGGCAATGGGTCTATTTTCTTTAAACCTCTTTGAAAAATCATCCCTCTCTAGCATCCTGGCCACTGTATACCTGGAACATAACCTTATAAAATCTACAGCTGTAAATTTATCCATCCACTGGGAATTGAACATTATCTCTGTCTTTTCTTCATCCAATATCTTAAATATCTGTTTCTTATAAGTCTCAGCGTTTTTTTAAAATTTCTTCCCTGGTTAGGGGTTTTCTTGTCTCAGACTTACCAGTTGGATCACCAATCATACCGGTAAAATCACCAATTAAAAACAGGACCTTGTGTCCAAGATCCTGAAAATGCTTTAATTTTTGAATAAGTACAGTGTGTCCAAGGTGTAGGTCTGGGGCAGTTGGGTCAAACCCTGCCTTAACCCTTAAGGGTACTTTTTTTTGTAATTTTTTAATGAGCTCTTCTTCTTCTATTACCTCAACTGCACCCCGCCAAATTAGATCCATTGCGCTTTTTACGTCTGTTTCCATGATAATTTCTCCTCTTAACTCTTAACTTTACCTGGCATATTCAACAGCACGCTTTTCCCTAATACAGGTCACCTTAATCTGACCAGGATATGTCAATTGTTCCTCTATCTTTTTTTGCAATCTCCTTACAGAGTAAATAGGTTTCATTTTCATCTACCCTGTCGCAGTCAACCATTACCCTAAGTTCTCTACCTGCTTGTATTGCATATGCCTTTGTTACCCCTTCAAAGGAAAGGGCCACATTTTCCAACTCTTCCAATCTCTTCACATAGTGTTCAAGCAACTCTTTTCTTGCCCCTGGCCTTGCCCCAGAAAGACTATCTGCTGCCTGTACCAAAACAGCAAGTACTGTCTCTGGTTGTATGTCTTCATGATGGGCGGCTATGGCGTGTACAACTTCCTCTGATTCCCCATATTTTTTTAGCCAAATCTGCCCCTATAAGTGCGTGGGGACCTTCTATCTCATGGTCAACGGCCTTGCCTATATCGTGCAAAAGCCCTGCCCTTTTAGCCATTTTTACATCTAATTTGAGTTCAGCAGCCATAATCCCACACAAAAATGCAACCTCCAGAGAATGGCTGAGCACATTTTGAGTAAAACTGGTCCTATAATATAGATGTCCAAGCAAACGAACAAGTTCAGGGTGAATCCCGTGAACACCCACGTCAAAAGTAGCCTGTTCGCCTATCTCCCTTAGTTTTATATCCATCTCCTTGTCCACTTTTTGAACCACGTCTTCAATCCTGGCTGGATGAATGCGACCATCGGTGATAAGCCGCTCAAGTACTACCTTTGCCTTTTCCCGTCTCAAAGGATTAAAGGCCGATAACACTACAGTCTCTGGTGTGTCGTCTATGATTAGATCAACCCCTGTGGCTGCTTCAAAGGCCCTTATATTCCTGCCTTCTCTTCCTATAATCCGTCCCTTCATCTCCTCATTTGGGAGTTCCACCACAGTTACTGTATTATCAATTACATATTCACCTGAATATTTCTGTATAGCAGTGGCCAAAATTTCCTGGGCCTTTCTATCAGCCATTTCCTTTGCCTCTGCTTCTATTTGTCTTATCATCCTGGCAGCCTCGTGCCTTATACTGGACTCTATTTCCTGCAAAAGCCTCTCTTTAGCCTCTTCCTTTGTGAGTCCTGATATCTCTTCTAATTTTCTTTGTTGCTCTGCAATTAGTGCATCTACCTCGTCTTTCTTTTTTTAGCACTTCTTGCTCTAGTTTAGAGAGGCTTTTCTCCATTTCCACTAACTCGGCCTCTTTTTTTGGCCAGTTTTTCTTGCTTAGCCTCTAACCTCTCTTCCTTTTGATGTAATCTAACTTCTTGTTTTTTTTAAATTGTTTTCCCTTTCCTTTGCCTCTTGTTCAAGCTCCTTCTTCTGCTGAAATATTTCATCCTTTGCCTGAATTAGATACTCCTTTTTCCTTGCCTCTGCCTCCTTCTCTGCATCTTTAATGATCTTTTCAGCCTCTTTTTTTGGCCCGCTCAATCTCTATATCCACATTGTATTTTTTGATAAGAAAGCCCACTGCTAAACCAATAATAAATGTGATCACACCAATTAAAAATGCATAGTCCATAATATATCTCCTTGTTTTATATTTTTTCAGATCAGAAAATTGATCTGGTAAAAAATTTACAATCTATTTTGGGCAAATAAAAGACAAGGCCTAAATTTAGGGAAGCAAATGGGATGGGTTTCTACGAACTAAGTCCCCGAGGGATACGTGTTGCAGGCCATTTTGAACCTGGCTTAGCCAGGTGGGTGCCACTAGTAGCCATCAGGCTTCCCAAACCCCTAAAAAAGGAATTGGGCATGCACAACAGGCTACAAGAAGCGGCTCCCGTTATTTTGCTGTTGGCTCAAAAATGGTACCTCCAATCACGCTATCCCCCAGGGAGATATTGAGACAAAATCATTTTTTTTTCTATTTTTTTCCAGAAGTTGCTTGAGCTTTATTTCTGTGTCTTGCAACTTCCGTTTTGTCTGTAATAAATCATCGGCCAGACCCAAGGCTACTAATATTAAAAGCTTCTCATTGCTGAGTCTGGAGCCAAAAGTATTTAATTTATCAAATCTATCTAAAACTACCTTTTTTGCTTCCTGGATTCGGGCCTCATCTACATTTGCCCTAAATGAGACCTCCTGTCCCAAAATTGTTAGTCGATAAGTCGGCATTAATTTATGTTATATCTATATCTTCCATTTTTTTGCAATAAATTATCTATTTTTTTTGATACTTGCTCCCTTATACCCTTTTCCCTAATAAGTTCTTCTTTTAGTTGTTTATTCTCCTCTTCCAACTCTCTCAATTTACCTAGTAAATGATCTATTTTTTTTTCCAGTAAATCTAAAATTTCCATATTATTATTTCTTTCTTCTGGTTAAATTCTTTTGCCTGGCTCTGGCAACAGCAAGGCAATCTTCTGGCACATCCTTGGTTATAGTTGAACCAGCTCCAATGAGGGCATTGTCTCCAATGGTTACTGGAGCCACTATTGATGTATTGCTCCCAACAAAGACATTTTTGCCAATCTTGGTGTTATGTTTTGCCTTTCCATCGTAATTGCAGGTAATGGTACCTGCACCAATATTTGTACCCTCCCCAATAAAACTATCCCCAAGGTAGGTTAAATGGGATGCCTTCACCCCTTTTTCCAACACTGATTTTTTTAATTTCAACAAAATTTCCTACTTTTACCTCTCCAATAATCTCGGTCCCTGGCCTTAACCTGGCAAAAGGACCTATGGTGGATTTTGGGCCTATTTTTATTCCTTCAAGGTGGGAAAAACTAAAGATCCCACAATTATCTGCTATTTTACAATTTCTAATCCATACATGAGAATCAACAACCGACCCTCTATCAATGGAGGTCTCCCCATAAACCTCTGATGGACCAGTTATCTGAACCCCTGACGCAATATTAACTTTAGGCCCTATCCTGCAAAGGTGGGGCCTATAAATAGTTACTCCATTATCTAACAGACCATCTACAATCCTTTCCCTGAGGATTTCATCGCATACAGCAAGTTCCTTACAGGAATTAATTCCCAAAAATTCCTTAAGCCTTCCAAGATTATGAGCATAAACACTCATTCCATCAGATACCAATAGATCCACTAAATCTGTCAAATAATATTCACCCTGTTTGTTTTTGCAATCCAATTTAAACAAATAATCCCTGATATGGACAAGGTTTATAAAGTAAATACCAGTATTTACTTCTCTTATCCTTGCTATATGAGAATCTTGTATATCCTTTTCCTCTATTATTCCCTTCACATAACCCCTATCATCCCTAATAACCCTTCCATATCCAGTTGGATCGTCCAGATTTATAGTGACAAAGGATAACGGAATATCCTTATCAAGGGCATGGTTTATAATGGGCAATATTTTTGGCATGTTAAGAAGTGGAACATCCCCATTTACAACCAAGACCCACTCATAGCCCCTGTTTACAAGGATATCATAGGCACACTGCAAAGCATGACCCGTTCCAAGCTGCTCCCTCTGATATACTTTATTTTCCCTAACAAAGGGAAGTGTATCCTCAATCATATTGGCCATATACCCAAGCACATAAAAAAATATCTCGTCTATGAAAGACTTCGCATAAGGCCTGATCCACATACCAGAGCATGGGCTCGTCTAAAAGTTTATGTAATACCTTGGGGAACACAGATTTCATTCTAGTGCCCTTTCCAGCGGAAAGGACCAGTGAGCAGATTCCATTGCATAATTTTTCCATACCCTCACCTCGAAAAAGTAAACATAAAAAGTATAATCTTATACCAACGATTAAGCAAGACAAATTTGGACATAGCAAAATGACCACATCCAACTATTATTATAAAACAAAAAAGGGATCCCTCATCCAAGAGATCCCTTCGAAAAATCTGTTTCATGCAGGCTTTGGTTACATGCCCACTTTTTCCTTTGTCTGGATTCTCTGGATTGCCCTCATAAGGGCAGCCCTTGCCCTTGTATAGTCTATTTCTTCACTTTTTTTGTTGTAGCCTTCTCTCTGCTTTCTTTGGCCTTTCTTGCCCTTTCAACATCTATCTCCTCGGCCCTTTCCGCTGATTCAGCAAGGATTGTAATGGATTCACCATCTACCTCAGCAAAACCACCAGAGACAAAAACGTACTTTGTATCCCCACCTTTTTTGTAATACAAGGAACCAATAGAGAGAGCAGATAGATATGGTATGTGATTTTTTAGCACACCAAATTGTCCCATTACCCCTGGAACACCTACATAATCTACCTCTTCGCTTAGAACCACCCTATCTGGGGTGACTATTTCTAATTTTATTGTACTTGCCATGGCTTATACCCACTTTGTTTACATTGATTTTGCCTTCTCTATTGCGTCCTCAATTGTTCCTACCATGTAAAATGCATTTTCAGGTAGGTCGTCGTGTTTTCCATCAATAATTTCTCTAAATCCCCTAATTGTATCTTCGGTCTTTACATATACACCTGCTCTACCTGTAAACTGTTCAGCAACGTGGAATGGCTGGGATAGGAACCTCTGAATCTTTCTTGCCCTGGATACAACGAGTTTATCTTCGTCAGATAGCTCTTCCATACCAAGGATTGCAATGATGTCTTGAAGGTCTTTATACCTCTGCAAGATCTGCTGAACATCACGTGCAGTCCTATAATGCTCTTCGCCCAATATATTTGGATCCAAAATCCTTGAGGTAGAATCCAAGGGATCAACTGCAGGGTAGATGCCCAACTCTGCAATTTGCCTAGACAGAACCAAAGTACCATCTAAGTGGGAAAATGTGGTAGCTGGTGCTGGGTCTGTCAAGTCGTCTGCTGGTACGTAAATAGCCTGGACTGATGTAATTGAACCCTTGTTGGTAGAGGTAATCCTTTCCTCAAGCTCACCAAGGTCAGTTGCCAGAGTTGGCTGATATCCAACTGCAGAAGGCATACGACCAAGAAGTGCAGACACCTCCATATTTGCCTGGGTAAATCTAAAGATGTTGTCAATAAAAAGAAGTACGTCTTCACCATCTACGTCCCTGAAGTATTCAGCAACAGTAAGAGCAGTTAGTGCAACCCTTGCCCTGGCTCCTGGGGGCTCATTCATCTGACCATATACTAGAGCTGCATTTGGAAGAACACCTGCTTCTTTCATCTCAAGGTACAAATCATTACCTTCCCTTGTCCTCTCACCAACCCCTGCAAAAACTGACTTACCACCATGCTGTTTAGCAATATTGTTGATCATCTCCATGAGGATAACTGTCTTACCAACACCTGCACCACCGAACAATCCCATTTTACCACCCTTTGGAAATGGGATCATCAAATCAACAACCTTGATACCAGTTTCAAGCAGTTCAACCTTTGTAGACTGCTCAGTAAAGGATGGGGCTGGTCTGTGAATTGGCCAAAATTCCTCTGCCTCTACTGGTCCCATTTCGTCCACTGGACGACCAACAACATTTAAAATCCTGCCCAATGCAGGCTTACCAACAGGTGTGGCAATTGGTTGCCCAGTGTCCAGACACTTCATACCACGAACCAAACCATCTGTTGTGTCCATGGCAACACATCTCACAACATTGTCACCGAGCTGCTGGGCAACTTCAAGTATCAACGCCTCTTCTTCAGACCTACTTGGATCCAATACCTTAATACCATTTAAGATATTGGGCAATTTGCCCTCTTCAAACTCAACGTCTACAACAGCTCCTAAAACTTGAACTATTTTTCCTATATTCTCACTCATTACTTCCCCCTTATTTATCCTTTTAATGCCTCTGCACCGCCAACAATATCAAGTAACTCGGCGGTGATGGCAGCTTGCCTTGCCTTATTATAAGCCAGTGTTAGCTTGTGGATCATTTCGTCACAGTTCTTAGAAGCAGTGTCCATAGCAGTCATCCTGCTGCATGCTCACTTGCTGAGGTATCTAACATTCCCCTGTATACCTGTACCTTAATAAACCTTGGTAAAAGCTCAGCTAAAAGACCTTCTACTGAAGGTTCATACATATAAAGCGCCTTTGGCCCTTTTTCTTCCTCTTCTTCTGTCTCAGGCTGGGTAACTGGTAAAATCTTCAGGGATACAGGCTCTTGCCTTAAGATACTTACAAACTGACCGTAGATTAGAAAAACTTCATCTACCACATGGTCTTCATATGCCTTAATAATTTCAAGACCTATCTTGTTTGCAAGGGTAAAGTCAAAATTGTCCATAACCCCAACATAAGAGTTCAAAACCTCTACACCCTCGGCCTTTTTTTGCAGCATGAGCCGCCTTTCTACCTACAGCAAGTACCTTAACGGCCTTTCCCTCTCCACTCTTTTCCCTAATTAACCTCTCAGCCTTATTTATTAAATTTGTATTAAAGGCTCCACAAAGTCCCCTCTCTGAAGTAATAAGAACAATTCCTGTGGATTTTATCTCCTCCCTTGGCTCTAGCAGAGGATGGACACTTACATCCACACCCTTGGATAGGTCCTTTAACATTTCATAATATTTATCAGCATAGGGCCTGAACTTTTCTATCCTCTCCTGGGCACGTCTTAGCTTTGCTGACGCCACCATGTTCATTGCCCTTGTAATCTGCTGGGTCTTTTGTACTGACTCTATTTTCTTTTTAACATCCTTCAATGAAGGCATGGATTTTCCCCTTTTTCCTTAATAAAGTGTTAGGCCTGAAAAGTCTTCTTGAATTCCTCCAATGCAGCTTTCAACTTCTCCTCTGTTGCCTCATCTAAATCATTGGTCTCCTTAATTGCATTTAGTATATCACCCTTGGAATTTCTCATGAACTCAAGAAATTCCTTTTCAAATTTTGAAACAGCTTCAACAGGTACATCGTCTAAATATCCACGGGTCCCTGCGTATAATACAACCACCTGTTCTTGAACAGGAAGTGGCTGATATTGAGGTTGCTTTAAGAGCTCCATCATCCTCTTACCACGCTCTAACCTCTGCATGGTAGCCTTGTCCAAGTCAGATCCAAACTGGGCAAATGCCGCCAATTCTCTGTACTGGGCAAGGTCTAGACGAAGGGTACCTGCAACCTTTTTCATTGCCTTTACCTGAGCAGAACCACCAACCCTTGATACTGAAAGACCAACGTTAATTGCAGGCCTAAAACCAGCGTTGAACAAGTCAGGCTCAAGATATACCTGGCCATCTGTAATTGAGATAACGTTTGTTGGAATATATGCAGAAACGTCACCAGCCTGGGTCTCAATTATTGGAAGTGCTGTTAATGAACCAGCTCCATGTTTATCATCTAATTTTGCAGCACGTTCAAGTAGCCTAGAATGCAAATAGAAAATATCACCAGGAAATGCTTCACGTCCTGGAGGACGTCTGAGAAGCAAGGACATCTGTCTGTATGCAACTGCCTGTTTTGATAAGTCATCGTATATAATTAAGGCGTGCTTACCACTATCTCTAAAATACTCAGCCATTGTACACCCACTGTAAGGTGCAATGTACTGAAGGGCAGCTGGATCAGATGCAGTAGCTGAAATTATTGTGGTATATTCCATTGCACCATGTTTCCTCAAGGTCTCTGCTACCAGGCAACTGTGGATTTCTTCTGGCCTATTGCAACATAAAAACAATATACATCGCTCTCTTTTTGTGCCAAAATAGCATCAATACAAATTGCTGTCTTACCCACCTGCCTATCACCAATGATTAGCTCACGTTGACCCCTCCCAATTGGAGTCATTGCATCAACAGCCTTGAGACCAGTGTACATTGGCTCATGAACTGGTTTTCTCACAATAATACCAGGTGCTTTGATCTCAACCAACCTGGTCTCTTTCATGGATACAGGGCCAAGACCATCTAGGGGATTACCCACAGGGTCTATGACCCTACCAACTACTGCATCTCCTACAGGAACTGAAAAAACCCTTCCTGTTCTCTTTACAATGTCTCCTTCTTTGATGTGGGTATCTTCTCCAAGGAGTGCAACACCAACATTATCTTCTTCCAGGTTTAGAGCAACTCCATATATCTCACCAGGAAACTCAAGAAGCTCCATGGACATACAATTCTCAAGTCCATACACCCTGGCAATTCCATCACCCACTGACAGGACCACACCGGTCTCTGCCATTTCCATTTTTTTCCTCATAGCTTTTTATCTGATCTTGAATAATTTTGGTAATTTCTTCTGATCTAATTTGCATGGCCACTACTCACCCCTTTTTATTTTTTTCTTTCAATATATTTAATTGGGCCCTTAAACTGGCATCATACACCTTATCCCCAACCTTTAAGACCACACCACCTAAAATACCCTTGTCCACCTGAAAATCTAAAACAAACTTCTTGGCCATCTTCTCCTCTAAGCTCTTTCTAATGCTCTCTTTCTTATCATCATTTAAATCAATAGCAGTAACAAGATGACCACGAACAATACCTTCAAATAAATCAAGTAACTTTTGATAATAGTTCCTTATATCTAGGATATAAGGAAGACGTTTTTTTTTCAGCCAGGAGCATAAAGAAATTTTTAACAACCTTGGAGGCGCCTATTTTATCAAGGATCTTACCTATTAGGACCTTTTTGTCCTCCACCCTGATAACAGGATTTTTAAAAATCCTAAGCAAAATAGGCTCACTCTCCACAAGGTCACAAAAGGCCCCAAGTTCCGCGCCATATTTCCTCAAGGCCTCAGGACCTTCCTCCTGGCCAATTGCGAACAATGCCCTGGAGTACCTTTTTGCTATTATTTCCTGTTTCAATTGAGCACCACCTTTGTTAGATATTTATCAATTAATTGTTCCTGTTCCTTAACCCCTAGCCTACTCAAAATTATCTTCTCAGCAGACTCAATAATCTTGTCTGCCATCTCAGCCCTAATTAATTCTATAGCTTGTTCAAATTCTTGCTGGGCCTTTATCTCCGCCTGCTTTTTAATTTCTTCAGCGTCCTTATAGGCCTTTTCTATTATGGCACTTTTTATTGCCTCACCCTGACGCCTGGCCTCAGCCAAAATTTCCTCCCTCTCCTGCTCCACATTTGCAATGCGAGCCTCTACTTCTTTTAATTTCTGTTCAGCTTCACTCCGCCTTTTTTTCAAGGGATTTAAATTTACTTTCAATATCTCTGGTCCTCCCCCCAAAAAAATCTTTTATCTTGCTGCCTGCCAACTTATAGATAATACCCAAAAATAGGGCAAAATTTACACAACGCCAAAAAAAAGTCTTTCCAGGCAGCAGCAGAAGAGGCTTCCTCAGAACCATGGCCAGAGGCCCAAACAACACTCCCCATAAGAAGGAGAGCCAGAACCAACAATGTCCTTTTTATTATTTTTTTTCAAAACCAACCTCCTTAAACCTCTTTTTTTTCTATTATTGGGATTTAAGCCATAACCCTTTGTGCCACCATATTTGCATACTCGTCTACTTTGGCCAGAAGTTCTTGCTTTACAGAGCTTACCTGTTTCTCAAGGTCCTCACGTGCAGCCATTAGCTTTGCCTGGGCCTCTTCCTTTGCTTTAGTAAGTACAACCTGTTCTTCTTTTACACCTTCAGCCTTAAAATCATTTTTTTAGTTTTGAGGCCTCAACCCTGGCTTGATTTAATTGCTCTTCATAATTTTTCAATTTTTCACCTGCCTGTTCATTAAATTGTTCAATGTCAGACAGATAACCAGAAAGCCTCTCCTGTCTCTGCTTTAGTATCCCCCTAATGGGACGATACAAAATAAGATTTAACACAGCCAGCAAGATCAAAAAAATTTACCAGTTGAATAAAAAAAGGTAATGTTTAGCTCTATCATAGAATTGCCCTCCAACCTTGTTTTTTGTGTGTTATTAGGACTTTGTGAAAATTGTTACAAATTGGAGTCTGTTTATCTCATTTCCACCTGTCTGTCAAAGATTTTTTTTAAAACTCAGTTTAAAAACTGATTACTTTGTTCACTATTTCACAACCAACCTATTCATTAAAGTGCGCGCATCCACTCGGCTTAAGGCCAATCTTCCCTTTTATTGCTTTGTCAATCATCTCTAACGCACCTTTTTTTCCCTTCTGGATATTTTATCTTTAACGGGAGATAGTTTGAAGCATGGTTTGAAGTGAAAAGGCCATGGGTAAGATCAGTAAACCTTATCATTTCCCTAAGTTCCATTAGCATTCCATATTTGTCTGGAAGTTCAAATTCACCCCTCTCATATTTATCGTGTAAAGGAGTTCCAGGTATTAACATAAGTGTGAGTGCGCCCACATAGTCAGGATCCATTTTTGTAAGCAATTCTCCAGTTGCCCTTGCATGCTCAAGGGATCTCATTCTACCTGCAATTCCAAGAAGCACAGTAACAGAGAGTTTTATACCAGAGAGCTTAACCTTTTTTTGCAAGCTCAACATATTCAGAAGAAGTAGCTCCTTTATTAATATCCTTTAAAACTTCATCGTCTCCACTCTCTACCCCAAGATATATAATACCCAACTTTTTCTCTTTGAGCTCAATTAGCTCTTCTAAGGTCTTTTTTTCTAAGGCTTTTTGCATTTGCATAGGTACCTATCCTCTCGAGCCAGGGCAGATGTTTATTTATGGCATCAATTAAAGGAACTAGCTTTCTCTTAGGGATAATAAGTGCATCTCCATCCATTAAAAACAACCTATTTTGATTTCTCATATATTTGGAAGCAAATAATATATCGCTGAACACTATGTCCCATTCTTTTATCCTAAATCTCTTTTGTTTATATGTGCCACAAAAAGTGCATTTATTG
Source organism: Desulfothermus okinawensis JCM 13304 (assembly GCA_001311565.1). Taxonomy (GTDB): domain Bacteria; phylum Desulfobacterota; class Desulfovibrionia; order Desulfovibrionales; family Desulfothermaceae; genus Desulfothermus; species Desulfothermus okinawensis. The sequence continues at coordinate 52,121 of BBBM01000012.1, read as the reverse complement.
TGAGAACAACCAACAGTTACCTGAAGTAAAATACTGAAGGCCTCACTTGGTGGTCTTATACAAAACCCTTCATAATGCATGCCTTCACCTAAATCTATAACCATAAAACCTCCCTAAAATTCTTTGATTTTGAGTTTCTTGACCTATCATTATGAATGATATATTCATATATCATTAACTCACTTGGTTTTTTTGGTACATACACTAAAAACAAAAATCAACAACCTGGAGAATAAAAAAAACATGGATCTACCTGATATATGTTCAAAAAAAGCTGGTAGGTGTGGAACAAGCAATTAGAAAGATAAAAAAATGGAAGTCGGGTCTTTGTGGGCACAGGATGTGGAGAACCCCAACACCTCATCAGGGAAATGGTAAAAGACCAAAATCTCCAGGATATAGTCATCTATCAAATGCTCTCCTCCACCTTTGGGGATTATATAGATGATGAAAATTTTTTGAGGAGATTCTCCCTTAAGTTATTTTTCATAAGTTTAAAGATGCGCCAGGCGGCATTTGAAGGAAAAATAGACTACATCCCCGCATACTTATCTGAAATCCCAGAGTTATTCTATTCAAAATCCATAGGGCTTGATGTAGCTTTAATTCAGGTTTCCCCACCAGATAAATTTGGATATTGCAGCTTAGGGATATCAGTTGATATAACTTATGCTGGACTTAAGAGCGCAGACCTGGTTATTGCGCAAATAAATCCCAGAATGCCCAGGACATGGGGAGATAGTCTAATACATATAGACGACATAGACTATCTTGTTTTTATGAAGAACCATTGGTAGAAGCAGTGCCCAGAAAAAAAGAACAAAGAAATAATTGAGAGAATAGCATTCTATGTGAATCAGCTCATAGATGATGAAGCAACACTCCAGGTGGGATTTGGCCATCTACCCGATGCCATATTACCTTACCTTATGAATAAAAAGGATCTTGGAATACACACCCAAGTCATAACTGATGGTTTTCTTCCCTTGTTTGAAAATAAGGTAATAACAAACAGAAAAAAAATCTTACCTCCCAGACAGAGCAGTAGCATCCCTTTGTATGGGAACTGAAAAATTGTATAATTTTGTAAACAACAACCCCATGTTTTATTTTAAGTCTTCTGATTTTGTAAATGATCCCAACATAATAGCAAAAAATGACCATTTTATTTCGCTGAGCTCAGCACTTGAAGTGGATATAACTGGCCAGATCTGTACAGATTCAAAGGGATATTTGTTCTACAGTGGAATTGGTGACCAGGTAGACTTCATAAGGGGTTCAAAGATGTCAAAAGGTGGTTTTTCAATAATTGCCTTACCTTCAACTGCCAGGATGGGAAGGTTTCCAGGATAGTACCACAGTTAAGCGAAGGTGCTGGAGTAGCAACAACCAGGGCAGACGTGGACATTGTGGTTACTGAGTATGGAATAGCAGAACTCTATGGAAAGTCCATATACCAAAGGGTGATGGAGCTGGCCCAAATTGCACATCCAAAGTTCAGAGAAGAACTAATTAATGAAGCCAAAAAGAAACACTACATTTTCCCAGATCAATTACCTCCCAAAAAAGAAGACCTCATATTTATTGAAAAATATAAATACAATTACACCCTTCCCAATGGCAGGAACATTGAATTTAGGCCACTTCTTCCCTCAGATGAATTTGCTTCAAGAAATTTCTTTTATTCTTTAAAAGATACAACTGTATATTACAGGTTTTTCCAAAAAAAAGAAGGTCTTTTCCAGACAAATGCTCCAGAATGAGTGGGCCAGGGTGGACTACAGAAAAAATATGACAATGGTGGGACTACTCCAAAAGGGGAGAAAAAAAGGAAATTGTGGCAATTGGTTCATATGCTAGTTCAGATATAAGTAAAGAGTATGCAGAAGTGGCCTTTGTGGTTAGAGATGATCTGCAAAATATGGGGATTGGATCGTTTTTACTCAAACTCCTTGAGAAAATTGCAAAAGAAAACGGATACAAAGGATTTATAGCCACTGTTTTAATAGACAATACAAAGATGATCCACGTGTTTAAAAAGAGATACCATAATGCCAAGCTCAAAAGAGGGTATGGTGGAGAAGTTGAAATTTATATGGATTTTCCAGAAGAATAACTAAAATATTTTCCCCCTAAATTTTATCCCTCCCATGTCGATTAAGATATGAAAAAGGAGGGATAAACCATGAAAATAAATTCCTCAATCCTCTACCTTAACACTCAATATAACAAAATATCCTATGACCAGGATCCATCAAAAGAAAACCAGCTATCACCACAAAATTTAAAAAAATATATCAACACCCCAAACCAGGGACTCTGTTTCTATATCCAGCACAAATCAGGAAGGTTTAAAGAACCTATCTTCTGATAATCTAAAGATGTTGGAATCCATAATTGAAAAGTTTACAGGCAAAGATGTTGAGATTGTAGATATAGATAAATTTGATTTTTCACATATGGAAAAGACGCTACTCTCAGAACACCTGAATTATAAAGGCAATTTCCGCCATCAGGCAAACATGAATAAACTTGGTTACAACAAATTTTACAAAGATATTGAAAAGGTAAAAATGGACATGGAACTAACTGTTGAAACCGAAGATGGCAAAAAGTTAGATGTGAATATTGAGCTGGGATTGTCCCAGGAGTTCATACAAAAAAACCAATTTTAAGATGAATTCCAGAGAGATATCACACCAGATGGTACTAAATTTAAAAACCAGGAAAGATACCTTGCTTAAATCCAATTTTAATTTTGAAATTGATATAAAGCCCCTCTCCCTGAATGGTTCAAAATCTACCATACCGAAAAATACAACCACAGCCCAGCCAAAGGATAATGGACATATAATTGAAGACAAAACAAACTTTAAGTCCCCAGATAATCCAGAGTCAGTTCAAAAACTCCAGCTAACAGAACAAAATACCCCCCTACAGGGGTCATGGAGAAGAAAAACAAGATGAGAAAAAAATGGATGTCTTAAACTCCATTTTTTTCTCTTTTCAATGTATGGTCAACTGAAAATGATGGAAAAAAAATTCTTACTGGCCATGGGGCTCATTGCTGAAGATAAAATCTATCTATATCCAACTAATAAACCAGGAGGAAATATCCAGGGAAACAGGGAAAATCAACTGAATGATAAGACCCCTGCCACTCAAACTACTGGTTAAGGTCTTTATCTTTATAAGGGCAGTCTGAATTTGAGCAACCCACGCATGGGGAGCCTTCTTTGGTTTTGTCAAAAATTTGCATAAATCTTTTAATCAAGAGGGCTCCTGCAATAACTACAGCCATTATCACAATAAAAATGTCAAAAAAAATGGTACATACCAAAAACTCTCTAATTTTTTTAGTAAAAAAAACCTTAGCCCAAGTTTGCTCAAAACCTGGGCTAACCCTAAAATCCCATAGAAGATAAGGATCATCACTAATTTAAATCCTGTCAATACACAAGTCCTTGCTTGACATATTACAGAACGTGCTAATGTTTTAATTATGGTGTAAAGAATACAACAAAATTTTTGGAGGAGAGGGTATGAAAAAAAATTTTACCCTTGGGGACAAGGGAATAATCATACTTCAGGGGGACATTACAAAAGCAAATGTGGATGCTATTGTAAACGCCGCAAATTCCCAGCTCGCAGGAGGAGGAGGGGTTGATGGAGCCATTCATAGGGCAGCTGGTCCAGAACTAAAAAAAAGCTGGTATGAAATGGGTTCAGGAAAATGGCCCCCTACCAACAGGGGAGGCTGTAATTACCCCTGGTTTTAAGTTAAAGGCAAAATATGTGATACACACTGTTGGCCCCATTTATAGGGATGGGAAACACAATGAACCAGAACTTCTGAAAAATGCATATAAAAATTCACTAAAATTGGCAGATTCAAACCACTTGACAACAATTGCTTTTCCAGCCATCAGTTGTGGAGTCTATGGGTACCCCAAAAGGGAAGCAGCCCAAATTGCCATTGGGACGATAAAAGAAGTCCTCCCAAATACCGGGGTTAAAACCTGTTATCTTTATTTATTTTCTGAGGATATGTTTAAACTATGGTGTGAAGTGGCAGAGGAAATATTTAACTCTTAAATAGCATTTCAGGAGCTTAAATGGTTGAGATAAAAGGCACTACAATCCTGGCAGTAAAAGATGAAAGTGGTGTAGCCATAGGAGGAGATGGCCAGGTGACCCTGGGACAGGCCATCTCCATAAAACACAAGGCAAAAAAAAGTAAGAAGATTGTATAAAAATAAGATAATAGCAGGATTTGCCGGCGCCACTGCAGATGCATTTACATTGTTTGAAAAATTTGAGGCAAAGCTTGAAGAATTTTCAGGTAATCTCTTAAGGGCCAGTGTGGAGTTGGCCAAGGAGTGGAGGACAGACAAATATTTAAGACGACTGGAGGCCATGTTACTTGTGGCCAATGCTGAGAATATACTCTTAATTAGTGGAACAGGTGATGTAATTGAACCAGATGACAACATAATAGGAATTGCTCTGGTGGACCATACGCCATGGCTGCTGCCAAGGCACTTTGCATGCATACCCAGTTGTCAGCTAAAGAAATTGTGGAGGATTCTTTGAAAATAGCTGCTTCTATGTGCGTGTATACCAATTCTGAAATTGTAGTAGAATATCTCAAGAAATAAGAATATGCAGGAGGTTTTTTAATGGAAGAGAGTTTGACTCCAAGACAAATAGTAAAGGAACTGGACAAATATATAGTTGGACAGGGTGAAGCAAAAAAAAATGGTTGCTGTGGCGCTTAGAAACAGATGGAGGAGGAAAAAAATTATCACCAGAGCTAAGGGAAGAAGTTGCTCCCAAAAATATTATCATGATAGGTCCCACAGGGGTTGGAAAGACAGAGATTGCAAGGAGGTTAGCAAAACTGGCTGGCTCTCCCTTCTTTAAAGTAGAGGCATCTAAATTCACAGAAGTTGGATATGTTGGAAGAGATGTGGAATCCATGGTAAGAGATCTCATGGAAATTGGCGTAAATATGGTGAGGAAAGAAGAACAGGAGAGGGTGAAGGAAAAGGCAGAAGTACTTGCTGAAGAGGCACTTTTAGATTTGCTTTTACCTGGTTCCAGAAAGCATCCAAAGTTTGGGCCGCCTCAATTCATGGAAAACAATGATTCAGACACCTCAACAACACAAGATTCCACAAGGGAAAAATTTAGAGAGCTATGGAGACAAGGGAAATTAGACAATCGAATGGTTGAAGTAGAAGTTGAGACCCCTACTGTCCATGTTGGGGTCATGTCAATGCCCGGAATGGAAGATATGGAGATGCAACTACAAGAGATGTTTTCAAAGATGTTTCCCAAAAAAAAAGAAAATCAGAAAAATGAAGGTAAAAGATGCATATGAATATCTATTACAAAGGGAGAGCGAAAGACTCATTGATCAGGACAAGGTAGTTGAAATGGCAAAGGAGAGGGTAGAACAAACAGGTATTATCTTTTTAGACGAAATAGATAAAATTTGCAGCAAAGGAGACAGCAGGCAGGCAGATGTATCAAGGGAAGGTGTACAAAGGGACCTGCTTCCCGTAGTAGAAGGGTGTGTGGTGAACACCAAATATGGCATGATAAAGACCGATCATATACTCTTTATTGCAGCTGGTGCCTTCCACTATGCCAAGCCATCTGATTTGATTCCAGAGCTCCAAGGAAGATTTCCACTAAGAGTGGAACTTTCCCCCTTGACAAAAGAAGATTTTTATAAAATCTTAACCGAGCCACGCAACGCATTGACTGTTCAATACAAAGCGCTCCTTGAAACAGAAGGCGTTGAAATAGAATTCACTGACAACGCCTTATATGAAATAGCAAGCTTTGCTGAAAAAATAAACGAAGAGACAGAAAACATCGGGGCTAGACGGCTCTATACTTTAATGGAAAGGGTCCTGCACGATCTCTCATTTGAAGCGCCAGAAAAACAGGGCGAGAAAATCACAATTAATGCTCAATATGTGAGAGAGAAATTAAAAGAATTCCAGGAAGACAGGGACCTAAGTAGATATATATTATAACTTAGCCATCTCTCCCCCTCCTTAATATAGATGGCAGGATGGATAATTTCATCCTGCCTCTTTTTTTGCTTGAAATTTGAATCCAAAAACCTCAAATTTGACCACATGAATAGTAATCACCCCAAAATACTTCATATTGAAACAGGTATGCACCTATATGGAGGTGCCAAACAGGTCTATTACCTATTAAAGGGACTCAAAGAAAACTCCTTTGGAGAAAACTTACTAGTCTGTCCAAAAAAAATAGCGATATCTCAAAAAAAATGTACAGGGATATGTAAAATCTATGATGTAGCTATGTATGGAGATATAGATTTACTATTTTTATTTAAACTTCTTGGTATCATAAAAAAAAGAAAAACCCCATATAATTCACGTGCACAGCAGGAGAGGAGCTGATCTTTGGGGAGGAGTCGCAGCAAAATTATCAAAGACAAAATCAGTAATCACGAGACGGGTAGATAATCCAGAAAGCAAGTACCTATTAAAGCTAAAATATTCCCTTTATGACAAGATAGTGTCAATCTCCAGAGGAATAGTTAACGTTTTAACAAGACAAGGTGTAACAAAAAAAAGATATAATAGTTATCTCAAGTGCAATTGACTATGATTTTTACAACAAAGACTGTGACAGGAATTTTTTCTTAAGAGAATTTTCCCTATCAAATAAGGTTAAAACAGTTGGGATGATTGCCCAGTTCATACCCAGAAAAGGCCATGAATTTTTAATTAAAGCAGCACCTTTTATTATAAAACAAGTACCTGATGTGGTATTTCTCTTGTTTGGAAAAGGGCCTCTTTTAAAAGAAATTGGAGATAAAATTAAAACTTCTAGATTGGAGAAATATATAAAGGTCGTTGGTTTTAGGTGGGATTTGGAAAAGATATTACCATGTCTAGATTTAATAGTACATCCAGCATCCATGGAAGGACTTGGAGTATCTCTGCTCCAGGCAAGCTCAGCAGGTGTGCCTATAGTTGCATCTGCAGTTGGGGGATACCAGAGATTGTCTGGAACAATGAAAATGGACTGTTGTTTAAAAAAGGAGACACAGAGGACTTTATTAACAAAACTGTTTGTTTGCTCAAAGATAAATCCCTTAGAGAAAAAAATGGGGCTTAGGGGAAAGGAGATTGTTAGAAACCATTTTTCTATTGACAGGATGGTAAGACAATATATTTCGCTATATTCAAATATTCTAAAAGGTTAACGGAGTATTTCATGGAAGTAAATATGCTCCTCTCCTTCTCAGGTGATGGTGGTGTTGAAAAAATGGCGGTTAATCTCATGCAGGGTTTCTTGGAGCTAGATGTGGGAGTTAATTTGTACAGGATTAAATCAAGGGGAAAATTTGTAAAAAAAGATCCCCTCACAGGTAAAAATCATACAGCTTCCATATAAACACACATTCCTGAGCATACCTTATATGGTAAAAATCTTAAGAAAACAAAAGATTAAATCCCTGTTGGTAATGAAGGAGCGTGCTGGAATAATGGCGATTATTGCAAAAAGGATATCCAGGGTAGATACAAAGATCTTTATCAGGTTTGGAACACATATAAGGCGCTCTCTCTTTGAGAAAAACAAGCCTAAACCCTATATTGATTTTAGACTGCTTTTATTAAAGAAATTTCTTCCCCATGCCAACGGCATAATAGGTGTATCAAAGGGGGTCATAGAGGATATAATCTCATTTTGTCCAGATGTGCAAGATAAGGCTTATGTAATAAAAAACCCTACAATAACCAATGAAATCTATGAACTCGCACAAGAAAAAAATAGAACATAAGTGGCTAAATCCACCTAAAAAGGTACCAGTAATTGTGGGAATGGGGAGGCTAACATATCAAAAGGATTTTAAGACATTGATAAAGGCCGTATCCTTGGTGAACAGGAAAGTAGAGGCCAGACTACTAATACTGGGAGAAGGTGAACTAAAAAAAACAGCTGGAAAATCTATGTATGGAACTAAATATTAGAGAAAAAGTAGACTTTCTGGGTTTTAAAAAAAAATCCCTATCCCTATTTGAAAAATGCAGACCTCTTTGTTTTATCATCCAGATGGGAAGGGTCTCCCAATGCACTGGTTGAGGCCATGGCCCTTGGAACACCTGTTATATCAACAGATTGCATGAGTGGACCCAGAGAAATTTTAAGGGGTGGAGAGCTGGGTCCATTGGTGAGTGTTGGCGACCATATTGAATTATCAAAGAGGATCATTGAAGTCTTAAAAAACCCGCCACAAGAAAAGGATCTAATTAAAGGTGCTAGGGAGTATCACTACCTAACAAGTGCAAAAAAACTACCTTCAATTAATAGACAATTAAAATGGTAAAACACTTTAAAGAGAAACTTTTTTTCTGCAGTTTCAAAGGGGTTTAAACCAGCAATCCCCACCAGTATCTGGATTATTAAAATCACAATACCCATATCTTTTTTTAGTATTTTTAATAAAAGCATTTAATGTGCTTCCCCAAATAGCTGGGCTATTTGAACCACTATTTAAATCAGTGGGGGTAAGTGGTGATGGGGCGTTAGTTTACATCACAGCAGGACTTATAAATATATACGCAGCAATTGCAACTATTAATACCCTTTCCTTTTCACAGAGGGAAATTACAATACTTGCCCTTATGTGTCTTATATCCCATAATTTACCAGTTGAGGGTGCTGTGCAGAAAAAAAACAGGGTCTTCTTTTATAAAAATCACTATTGTAAGGATAATAACCAGTTTTATTGGTGCATATATCTTAAATCTTTTAATTCCCTTAAACAATTCAAAGCAGGTCATGGTCTCAAACTCTGAAATAATATTACAATCTAATTTTTTTTCATGAACTAAAAAAATTGGGCAATAGGGGCTTCATATTTAACTGTAAAGATCATTGTGTTAATAATTTTGCTCATGATACTCCAATCATTATTGGAAGAATTTAAAATATCATATTATCTAACTAAAATTTTAAAATATCCTCTAATGATTCTAGGTGTACCTAAAGATGCTGCTTTTCTTTGGATAGTTGCAAATACCCTGGGACTTGCCTATGGTGCAGGAATATTGATACATAACGTAGATAATAAAAAAAATAAAAAAAAGAAAATGCTGATATCCTAAATTACCATATTGCAATCTCTCACTCACTTCTAGAAGACACACTACTGTTTGTTGCAATTGGTGCATCCTTATTCTGGATTACTATACCAAGGCTACTACTTGCATCTCTGGTTACTTGGAGCAAAAAATTTTAGCTCATTTCTGTCACTAAAATATTAATGTTACATGCTGTATTAACTTTTTATTGTTTGGTACTATTATCAATCTTTTCAATTACCCTTCTGATTACCTTTTTACCATCAAACCCATTAAATCTACTAAGAAAAATCATAAAATCTTTATATTTGACAAAATAATATTCATTTTCACCCTGTCTATAATAGAGAGAATTATCTCCAATATTGGCTTTTTTTTAGTTTAATCCCCCTTGCTGAATATCTGCTATATAATTGAGGTACCAATAGACTCCAAGACCTTTGAATGTCAGATGAATAAATTACTGAAAGGTATATTACGTGTCTAAAGGCAATGGACCCTTTTTTTCCTGCCATCCTTCCACGCACTGGACCAAAACCTATTACTCTCAACCTCTACTATATTTTCTGATTTTTGGACGTTGTCTAGATGTATATGAATCTGAGGAGGATTTATCATCTTAAAATTTTTACCTGTAACAGCATTTAACTCTTGGGTGGTCAGCAAAAAGGGAGATGTTTTAACAATATCTGATTTAATTATAAAGTCCTTAGAACTCTCTTTATACAATACATTCTCACCCTGTTTTCCAGACCTATCTCCTGTGTACTTAAAATGAAAGGTCAAATCTTTATTTTCTAGCTTTCCCTGCCATAAAAGACGTACAGGATTTTTCAGTGAAAGGTCTAAAACCATATGTTTTTTCCCTGGAAATATTGAGCCTTGATCTACACTTACTTCCAGATTTCCTTTTTTAACAAAGCCTCCGTTTGCGTCTTTCACTCCTGCTTCTAATTCGTATTTAAAGAGGCCCTTGCCTTTGTTTTTTACTTCAGCATAAATCTCTGTATCCAACAGGATATCTTTGGGCAACACCAATCTCTTTTCTGTTTTCAAGTATTCAATAAATTTATCAACACCACCTGAATATTTTAATAAGATATCTGCCTTTTCTCCATTTAGGTTATCTGGTTCAGTCCAGGTTATTGAGATATTTCGTTTTTGATTGGGAGCTGTTAAGCCAGGGTAGCCCTCTAATTTTATACTTCCAAGGGTAGATTCTACAGATATAAATCCAGTATTAAATTTCTCACCTTCATTGTCCACAAGCTCTGCCAAAATATGCCACTGTTTTTTTACCTGTCTTTGCAACGTTTAGGATATTAAAATTCGGAGATACTTTTTCTATTTCTGGAAGCAAAATAAACTTATCACTTGGTGCATATAATATATATTTATCTAAATCCTTGTAGCCCTCATATCTGGCCTTAATGATAGATGTGGAATTTAGACCCTCTGGATACTGCCAGAATATTTCTGTGCCAGTGGGAACTACTATTTTCTTTAATCCTTTATCACTATCTAGCGATTTAAAAAAACTTTCCATCTTTGCACCAAAATTCAATGTTTCCTTCATTTACTTCATTCCCTAGCTCATCTAAAACCAGATTTTTTTAATCTCCAAAAAACCTTACTTTCTTTGATCCTGACAATATTAGTCTTTGTTAATAACTTCTTAAAGCTTATAATTTCCTTTGAATCCTCGCTTGGGCTAATATAGTTTCCATTTATTCGATTTCCGTGATACCTTGCTATAAATCTTATTTTACCCTGTGGAATATCTGGACCATATGGTATCCACTCAACAGATATATTGCCTTTTGATATAGATGAATCAAAAAAATGTAGCACTGGGACGAAAATACCCTATTTTTGAAGGAATAGTGCTAATGGTAACCATACCCTTATTTATAAAATTGTCCTCACCATCCTTTACACTTACAAGTAATTGTATTTCGTGAGGATAATTTGAGAATATATATCTTTTAGATATTGATAAATGTGTATACGTAGGCTTTCCAACAAAATATTCCACCTTTACTTTTTTTAAAACTTTTCCAAATATCTTTAACAGAATCATCTAGATCCACATACAGAAAATGCTTACCTGTGACATCAGATGCAGGTATTGTTAAATATTTTCCACTGCGATCATTTATTAATAAATTGTTATTTTCGTCAAATATATTAATAAATGCATTTTGGATCTGTCTTCCATCAATGGCACGAACGATTTTTACTTTTATTTTAAGTTGACCTGATGCTGGCACACCTTTGCTTTCAAGTACAGGGATAATATCCACTACTTTTTTTTATCTCTGATATTACATCCTTAACGCTGGGATTTTTGATACCATTTTTAAAATAAATCTTATAGGCCTTTTCAACTTGCTCTTTATTTAGCCAAGGAGCTACCTCTTTTAGATGAAACCACCTGCCTTTTTTTCTTTTCTCCACCCACTTCTCTAATTGCAGATGCATCCCACAAAAACACATCAGAAGGATCTTGAACTGATGTGTAGAGATCCCTGAATCCAGGTTCCCTGCATACAAGTAAGTGATAGCCTTGATCAATCATGGCCTTGTTTCTAATGTCTCCAATGAGTCTGCTTCCAGTTCCAATACACCCCTGATTGATATTTTCATCCATTTTCTTTTTTTAGGTTATTTAAATTGTCAACAAATTGTGTAGTTATATCTCCATATCCCTTTAAAAAAAACTGCCTATTAAAGGAACCTTATCTCCAAATTCAGACATAACAGACCCAAGAGATATCAAGGCCTTGGCTAGTTTGTTTGTGTCCTTATCATAATCTATTAAATCCACACCCTTTAATTTTTGACCTAGATCTGTTATTTTTTTTATAATAATCATATCCTTTGGTCAATGTATCCATATAAGAAGACATATCTGTAATATCTTTTATTACAAGCTCATCTGGGAGAAAAGACATAGTAGGCCTGGAAAAATGCATCTGCTCCCACTTTTTCGCCAATTCTTTTACACTATCATATGCAGATTTGGTGTCATTATACAATTTTCTAACTGTCTCTAGATCATTAATCCTTTTTTTTTAAAAGCTTTAAGTTATTAATATCACTTTTAGCCAATTCCCTTCTATATTCTGGAAGTTTTTCATTATTTAAAATTGACTTGTTTTTATTAATTTCCAGATCAATTTTAGATCCCACATACTTAATAAAATCATCATAAAAGGTCTCAAATTGTGGTGGCAATGGCTTTGTTAATGTGTTTTCACTATAACAAATATTATAACCTGCAAACCACAATAATAAAATTAATAAGACTACTCTTTTTGACATAAAATACCCCTATTAATTGAAATATCCCATAATTCCCAGGGACACAGAAAGATTACCCCTATCTTTATATGAAATTGAATCACCTATCTTGACATCACCATTAATTCTAGAAAAATATCCTTCATTTTCATCATAAAACACATTAGTAGCTTCTGGAAAATAGAACCCTATAATATCCCCAGGACTTAAAATTATCTTTTTATCCAGTACAATCTCTTGTGAACCACCTTTCCCAACTTTATATAACCTTGTCTCCCCAATACATATATATTCATCTTTTACTTTCCTAAAAATCTTTATTTTAAATTCACTTGAAGATGCAAAAAAATCCTTTAACAATTCTTATTTCATCACCTAATTTAAATTTTTTTCCATAGATCACATAAGTAACATCCTTATCTTGATATTTATTTCTCTCAATAATTTCTCCACCAACATAATCCATCAAAACTTTTTTTATTTGACAACTGTTCTATTGAAACCACCTGATCTCTCAAAAATTTTCTAACATCATATCTAAGGCAGATAACTCACCGTAGCTGTATTTCTTTTCCTTAGTTAAAATCTCCTTTGTTTTCTGACAACTTTCAAGAGAGCTCTTTAATCTTTTATTTTCCTGTATATATTTATTAAGTTTAATTTTTAGTTCCTCATTTTCTTTTTTTAATACTATCCATGTTTCCAGCACATGCAGCCATTATAACACTAATTATTAGGACAAATATATACCTTTTCATAAGGCCTCCTTTAATTTATATTAAATTTCATGGAACTTAATTTATGCATACCCATGTCATAAATAGATGCCTCATATCTTCCTTGTGTAAATCCATAAATAGGAGCACGGACAATAAAGTCCTTTTCTACATTAGGTTCAAAATATAGTGGGATTTCATAAATACTTTTATCCATCCCAATATTTTTTATTATAACCTTAACTGTTCTATTTTCAGTTCCTCTATATTTTATTCTCATTTGAATTTTTTTCATTAAGATGAGATATTGATCCCTTATTTAGTCCAATTATGTCCATAACAAATAATCCATTTTGTTTTTTTACAGTTGTTTTCTTTGTTTTTGCATTATACAATATTAAATCTAATCTTGGCCTATATTGTTTGTTTTTATTATAAACTGATCCCAAATAATAAACAGATCTATACTTATGGTAACACATTGGCCTTATAGCCAAACCAAAATTTTTTTTCTCCAGTAATCCACGAAAGTACAAGGTCTGTAATATCCAATGACAATCTATAGGGATATTTCTTAATACTAAATTCTACATATGGCTCTTCAGAGATTTCAATTTCATTTAAAGAAGTGGAGTTCTTCTCACTTAAAATTAAATTATTTATTTTAAATACCCCCATATTACAACCTATATCTCCATCTACATAGTCCACATAAAGCTGCAGACTTGCCTTTTTTTACCACATCACCTGGAATGTCAAATTTCATTATAATTAAATTTTCTCCTTTGTTTTTTACAAGTCCTGCCGCTACAAAGTCATTTTGTCTTAAAGGATGTATCTGGTCAGTATAATTTAATGCATAGGTATATACAGGATAAATAGAAATATAACTTTTTTTCTTCTGTAGTTTTTTCACCAGGTTGTTTTATCTTTTTTTGGTGCATAAACCCTATTATCAGCCATGGCTTGCTTTTTTTTGAGAATTAAATTTTTATTATCCCGTTTTTTAGATAGATCTATTATTTCTTTTATCTTATTATTATTCCCCACAAAAATCTGTAAGATTTTACTGTCTTTTGTGATGTTTTTGAAACCAAGATCAAATCAACATCAACGTTGACACCACCATTGGTTTTACTTGTTTTTTTTTATTGAAAAATCCTCAAGTTCCATTTCTTTTGAAATTTGTGTAAGAAGGTGCAAATTCTTATTGTATAGCTGATGATTACTATTTTCCAATACATATTTTAATTGTCCCAATTGATTCAAAAAAGTAAATTGAATACACCTTGCCACAACATAATCAGGAGTCTTACTTGCCCAACCTGGTCCAAAATTAAAAAAAACAGAAAAAAATAGTTATAATAGCTATAACTGGTCTCATAAATATCCCTCTTATTAAAATTTTCTATTAAATAATAAAAAGCACTGCTGGTGTCAATGAGGTTAATCACACTCCATATTAACCCAAATTTTAACAAACTTGGGTTATGGGAAAACATTACAAATTTTATTTTTCCTTAATTTTCTTTACAAACTACTATGGAGTTGGCTATATACGTTCTAAGGAACACATATGGTAGATATTTAAATTTAGGAGGGATCAAAAATGGGTGTAGAAATAATTAGCACAGAAGAGCAACCCTTATTGGATAGGGGATATGTTATTTCCATTGTGATAACCAATTTTAAACAGAGACGAAATGTTGAGGTCCACCTATTTAGACCCTCTTGGGATGCAGAGGAGTATGCCCAATATGATTGGCCAGAGATAATTGGCAACCCATTACCAGGAGCAAAGGAAATAGATCCAATATCCAGTAGAAAAGTATTACTTGAGACCTTCAACCAGGAAGAAAAAGACAAAATAGTTAATTACTTAAAGGAAAGATATAAAGATCGTCTCAAAGAAATCAGGGTTTCAATATTGGGATTGCCAATACCCCTTGGCCTTGTTGGTCTCAGTGAAATAAAACCCCAAGGGGATATTGGGATAATTGAATTTGAAAAAAATACCAAATTACCCTTTGGACTTTGTTTTTCACGGCCTATACAATTTATCCCGCCACGAAGAAATAAAATAATTCTCCAGTTACCATAGAGAAATGTTAAGGCAGGGCAGAGGCTCTGCCTTAAAAATATCCCAAGGAATGCAGGGTAGATAGTTCCTCTTCTTTTTTTTGGGTTTCGACCTGACCTTTCTCCCTTTGTTGCTTTCCTGGTACAGGGGATACAATCAATGGACCTATAACCTTTATCATAAAGTGAACAGTATGGAAGAGAATTTTTTTATGTGGTAGGCCCATATATCTTGTTCCTTCCAATGTAATATGGGATTTATTTGAATGTAGTCTGGATCTTTTTTTATACTCAAGCCAATTGACATTCTCCCGAGACTTGGCCTCATCCCTCCTAATACCAGTTAAAATAGCTCTAATATCAAAATCTCTAACAGCCTTTTTTTAAAGGGGTTATTTTTAAATCCCTGCAGCATGAAACCACATCTGCCTTGGGATATTTTTGAATATCCACATCTGGTCGTACGATACTAAGATCAAACTTATATAATGTGCCAAACTTATCCATAAATTCCATTATCTCTGGAAAGGTAAACCCTGTATCAATAAACAGCACCTTGGGAATAAATCCTATTTTTTTCTCCTTTAAAAACTTAAGAAGCAGGTGTAATACTACTGTTGAGTCTTTTCCACCTGTCCAACTCACATATAATTTTTCCAAAGAATTATCTAATCTTTTAAAAATTTTGTTTAGATAGCCATAAGATATTTCCACCTTTGAATCCAAACTCTCCATATGAGCTATCCTCCATATTTTCCAAACTTAAGGTATGTTTTCAACAATCCTTATATAAAAACCTTTTTTTTATAAAAACCCAATCCATTCCTTGGCATCCATGAGGCTCTCATATTTTCCAACCAGTAATTGTATCTTATTTGTTTTATCTAAGACCCAGTGATATTCAGAAAACAAAACACCTTCTAGCTTAAGAGACTCCACCACCAATTCCCTGAGTCTATCCCTCTCATCAAAGTCCTTATCCCCAATATCAGGACCCATTAGAAGTATATAATACATAAAACACTCCAACCCACAGAAATTAAATAACATTATAAAACATAATAAAATTTTAGCAATAGGGTATGGTTTTTATCAAAAAAACTTGACAGAATTAGCAACTCTACCTAACGTGGATAACCTAGCATAGCTATTAAAGTAAACTTGTAAACAAAATACTAATCTCAGATGATTATTGGGTAAAATAGCAATGGATATAATGTCATTGTTATTATTGAAAGTAGTGTATTTGTAAAGATGGTGTTAAAATTTACTAAACAATAAAGAATAAAAAAAGGACTATTTAGTCTCTAATACTTGTATGGGAGTTTTTGCCTACCTTATTGCCTCAATCATTCTCCTATCTCAAATTGTAAGTGCTCTCCATGCACTACTGTATAAAAAAAGATCCCAGGTCAGCTTGGGTATGGATAATTGTATGCCTTATGCTGCCACCCATTGGGCCAATCCTATATTTTTTTATTTGGCATAAACAGGGTAAAATTAAAGGCAAAAAAAATCAGATGGTTTTGGCCTGATGTAATTAATACCAATTTAGAATTTCCACACCACAAACAAAATACATCTAATTCCTCGTGTAGATTTTTTTGTTATTCCACCGGATTTTCATCAAATTGCCAAAATTTCTGATTCAATATCCAAATATCCTCTTTTATCTGACAATAATATTGAAATCCTATACAATGGTGACGATGCATATCCCTCAATGATATATCAAATAAAACAGGCAAAGGAGTCTATTTTTTTTTCAGACATATATATTCGAAAGAAAAATGATTGGGAAACAATTTGTAGAAGCTCTAAAGGAAGCTAAAGACAAGGGCGTAGATGTAAGAGTCATTGTTGACGGAATTGGAGAGTGGTATTCTGTTCCAATTATTGGCCCTTACTTAAGAAAACATGATATACCTTTTACCAGATTTTTACCTCCAAGGATATATCCCTTCTCTCCTTTGATAAATTTAAGAAACCACCGGAAAATACTTGTAATTGACGGAAAGGTGGCATTTACTGGAGGTATCAATATAAGAGATAAACACGTCCTATCGCAATACAAAAAGAAAAACAAAATTCAGGACGTTCATTTTAAATTAACTGGTCCAATAGTTACACAACTTGAAGAAATATTTATTCATGATTGGTTCTTTTGTACAGGTGAAAAAAATAAAAAAAAAGAGACTACCCCCTGAACCCAAAGGAGAAGCCATATGTCGGTGTATAACTGTTGGTCCAGATGACGATCTGAATTCACTGACAATTCTTTTGGTTGGGGCAATTTCTCTGGCAAAAGAATACATATACATAATGACTCCATATTTTCTCCCAAATAGAGAAATAATAGGTGCTCTTCAATCAGCTGCACTAAGGGGAGTAGATGTACGAATCATACTTCCAGAAAAAAAACAATATCCCATATGTCCATTGGGCAACTAGAAATATGCTCTGGGAACTACTTATGTATGGAGTAAAAGTATATTTTCAACCCCCCCATTTTGTCATTCAAAAATATTTGTCCTAGATGGCTTTTATTCATTAATAGGATCTGCCAATTTAGACTACAGGAGCTTGAGGCTTAATTTTGAATTGGTAGTTGAGACCTTTTGTAAAAAGCTGGCCACAAGGCTCACAGATCACATTAACAAGACAATGGAAAAATCCAGGGAGGTTACCCTCCACGAGGTGGATTCTAGACCTTTTTGGGAAAAACTAAGGGATTCAATTTGCTGGCTATTTACACCTTATTTGTAGTCCTGAAAATTATTGAATCTCACCCTCACCTTTTTGTTGACAGATACTTCACCATCTTCTCCAAACCCCGTAAACTTAGCTCAAACATGGGGAATATTTCTCTGATATACAAAATTGTCTGGGTGTATTTCCACTGGTACTCCATCTTGGGATTTACCCACACGCTGTACTTAAAGGTCTTTTTTTATAAATTTTAAGATATCAATACTGGGGATACCTGATCTCTCTCCAAAGTAAATGGAACCATCTGGAACCAGTAACTCATAGGGGGCCATAGATGCATCACCAATTATAATGAATCTTGTATCAGGATCCAGCTTAGTTAGATCCATTACCTTAAAGGGCTTATGAATCCTTGGTGGATCTTCCCACAGATAGTCATATATAGTGTTATGGAAGTAGAATACCTTTAAATCCTTAAACTGATTCCTGGCATAATTAAAAAGTATCTGCACCATATCCACATAGGTCCATGGACCAACCGCCATTGTCTATGGCAAGTACCACCTTTAGTTTGTCCTTTAGGGACCTGTCAAAAACTATCTCTATCTCCCCTGCATTTTTTACAGTCTCTCTAATGGTCTTATCAATATTTAGATTGTCCTTAGGTCCCACTGGCTGGAGGTTTCTAAGTTGACGCAGGGCATCTCCAATCTGAGATGTGGTAAGGGGACCTTCTCTGTTATAGTCCTTATATCGCCTCTCAAGTGCCACCTTTATTGCTGAGTTATTCCTTGATGCACCTCCAACTCTCATTCCACCTGGATGAAACCCTGAATGCCCAACAGGTGATGTACCCCCTGTTCCAATCCAACGATTTCCCCCATGGTGTTCCTCTGTCTGTTCCTTTAGCCTGTCTAAAAAATATTTCTCAACCTCTGAAGGAGTCATTTTTGAGAGTTGTTCTTCTGAAATTCCCAGGGCATCTGCAAGGAGTTTTGGCTCCTTTAACCACTCCCTAAGCATCATCTTAATTGTATCAGACAATTCTATGCCTTCTGTCTTAAAAAAATTCCTTTCCTTCAAAATAGTGGGCAAAAAGTCTATCATATAGATCAAAATACTTCTCTGATTTTATGAGTATAGATCTTGCGGCTGTATAGAAGTCAAAAAGAGAATTTAACAGTCCAAGATAAAGGGCCTTTTGGAGTCTCAAAAAGGCGGTTGGGCTAACAGGGATCCCATTTTCCTTAAGCAGATAGAAAAAAATCCACAAACATGTCTTACGCTCTTATCTTCTGGATGCTGTTTTTTGCAATCTCAAGGTCTCTGGATTTTTTAAATAAAACCCCTAAATATGGCACGTCCTTTTTCAATGTAGATGGTTTGAAATCAGGGTCTGTTTCCAGTGCCCTTATCCAGTTAATCAACTCTCTAGTTGCAGGTTTTTTCTCAATGGATGGGAGTTCCCTCATCTTATAAAAACAGCTTATACAATTTTCAAGGAGCTTATCTGATATATCTGGAAAATGTACCCTTATTATTTTTCTCATCATATCCTTTGAAGGGAAGGCAATGTGATGAAAATTGCACCTTCCCAAAAAGGGTTCAGACAAATCCTTTTTGGCATTGGATGTTATTATTATAACAGGTCTGTGTTTTGCCTTATCTTTTTGTCTATCTCAATTATGTCGAATTCCATCTGATCCAATACATCTAACATGTCGTCCTGAAAATCTGAATCAGCCTTGTCTATTTCATCGATTAATAAGACCACCCGCCTGTCACTTACAAATGCCTGACCAATTTTTCCCATTTTGATATATTCCTCAATATTGCTAACATCCCTTTTTGAGTCACCAAATCTACTGTCATTTAACCTGGTTAGTGTGTCATACTGATACAGGGCATCTATGAGTTTCATTGATGACTTAACGTTTAGTACAATAAGGGGCATATCCAGGGCCTCGGCTATAGCATGGGCAAGCATGGTCTTTCCTGTCCCAGGCTCTCCCTTTAGGAGAAGTGGCATCTCCAGGGCCATTGAAATCCTCACTATCTTTGCCAGTTCCTGGTCCAATACATATTTTGAGCTCTTTTCCAGTCTAGATTGCAAATATTCCTCTGAATACATAATCTTTACTCCCCTTTCTTTTCTTTTAAGTTTAAAAAGATATTTCTCTTTTGCCAAGTGGAAAAATAGACCTGTAAGGTTCTAAATAGTCCTGTGCATAGGATATCCTGTATGAAAAATCTTCAATGTTAGTCACATATGAAAATTTATCTAAAAAGTACTCTTCTAAAGACATATCTTCCTCTCCATATATCTTAAACCAAAAGACACTTTCTTCTCTCCTAGAGTATATGGTTGACGGAATTGAGACCAGTACAAATTTACCTCCAGGCCTGTTCAATCTTAAAAACAACTGGGTTGACCTAATGGGGTCAATGGTGTCCACATATATTCTATCCATGTAAAAATTTCTTGAGACAAGTATGTGTTTAAAAATATCCATGATTTTATCAAAGCTAATATCTTTTAAGCAGTTATCATCAATCACTATATCAATGAGTATATGGGGATTTATTTTTAATATAACATCATATAATTTAAAAAATTTTTCATTATTAAGAAGCCAATTAATATGGGATACGTAAATTAATATACTACACATTAAACGATCTAAACACTCCACGACAAAATCATCCAGGCAAATTCCCTTATTGGTCAAATCTAAAAGATATATTAGAGATACATTGTCCTTAAATATATTAGCACCCTTTCCAGCAATTATAGGAAATTCCCTGGGGAATAAATCAATTTGGGTCTTGTTTTCTGTTTGTAGAAACACCTCTTTAATATCCATCATGTCCATAGTCTTAGTTTTTTTTACCAGATATGGCGGGAAGTCCAAATAATCTAATCCAAATCTATTTGCATCAAACCTAAGCTCAGTTCCAGGTAAAACACATAAAGGGTAAATCCCTAAATCGTCCATAAGGTCATTGTCTAAGACAAATTCAACCCCTTTTAAGACATCCTCGCTCCTATCCCCTGGGAGACCTACAATTAGATCCAAAAGGATACTTATCTCTTTTGTCTTTAATTCCTCTATCCCTGAGATAAATTTTTTTTCTATTAAATTTCCTGTTTATTAAAGACAGGGCAACCTCATTTATGGTTTGTAGCCCAACTTCCACTTTGTTCACATTTATTTTTCTGAGTAGCTCTGCAAGTTCCCCTGTCACATCCTCAGCATTAAGTTCACAAAATATAGATGGACCATCCCCGTGGGAAAACTCATACAGTTTATTTAAGAACTCACCCGGTCTTTTCCTCCTTAAGAAAGATGGGTCAATAAAACTTATTTCATTAATACCAACATCCCAGGCCCACTTAAGCTCTTGTATTACTTTTTGTAGGGAAAAATACCTTACATGTTTAAATTTCTTGTGATAGTAGCAATACTTACAGGAATGAACACATCCCCTTAAGGACTCAAGCAATATTGAACCATCATAAGAAACACAGGATGAAGTAGGATAAACTGGGGGGATTTTGGACAAATCAGTGGGTTTGCCAGACAAAAAGATTTTCCCTTTAATCAGAGAGGAACCCTCAAAAAAAAGAATTTACTAAATCCAATCTCCATGATTTAGATTCCAAACCTCTTACAAGTTCCAAAAGTATCCTTTCGCCTTCTCCAATTATGCCAATATCAAAACCACCCCTTTTTAAGATAAATCCATTATCTAAGTTAACTTCAGGTCCCCCAATAACAACTATAGTGTCTGGCCGTTTTTCCTTAATTTTCTCTGCAACATATAAAGATCTTTCAACATTCCACAGATACAGACTAAGGCAGAGCACATCTGGTGCAATGTCTAAGATAGTTCTGATTATTAAATCATCAGAACCAAATGTCTCCACTGTTCTGTCAAGCCTAATAACTTCTATGTGTCTTATTTGTTTTTGTAAATAGAAATATAGCACACAAGCAGCGTAGGGACAATGTGCCAAATTTTCCCTTAGGTCATGAGAAATTACAGGGAGCTGAACAAACAACCATTTCTTATTTTTTTGCGTGCATTTTTTTCTGTAAGGGGCAATCTGGTATTTATATACTGCCCTATTGTGGTCCTTTAAATTAGTACTAAATTGATGGGTGCCATCTCCTCTGGCAACAAAATATAGGTAGTTGTGTTTAGCTGGATTTACCACAGCTAAAATAGAAGAAACGGTAGGGGAACATATGGGTGTTGGAGGGAGTCCTTTAAATCTATAGGTGTTATAGGGATTTTTTTTGTTTCTTAAATCTTTTTTTTCTTAGATTGCCCTTAAATCCTGGTCCCAATCCATAAATAATTGTAGGGTCGCTTTGCAGGGGCATATTTTTTTTTCAGTCTATTTATAAATACACCAGCAATTATAGGTTTTTCAAAATCATATAAAGCCTCCTTTTCCACCATCGATGCCAATATTACTACCCTATAGACCTCATTTTTGTCTGGCAGGGATCTTTTCCATACATATCTTTTCACCTCTTTCCAGAACTCATCGATCATTGTCTCCACAACTTCTCTACCATGTTGTAAGGTATTTCCCTTTTCAAAAAAAATATGTATTGGGATATAAATATCCTTCTGCTGAAGGTCCTGGTATATTGTTTTTGTCTAAAAAAATCCCTATCAAAAATCACTTTTTTTAAAGTCCACAAATCTCAAAATCCCCTCTTTTTCCAGCAATGTCCCCACCCTCCACCAGGGCTCGCCCTCAGGAATAGTCACTTTGTGTAAATAAGGTGAGCCAGAGATTAAATATTTGAGAAGTCTTTTCTGGCTCCACCTTGTATTTATCAAAAATTCTCCAGACTTAATCTTATTTTCTGCCTTTGTTAACCTGCCCATTAAATAAAAGAGTCTTGTATCCTTTAAAATACCCCTTTTTTTAGTTTTTGTACAACGTCTAAAAAAAGACTCTCCTTTTTTTTATCTCAAAAATAAGGTGAGTCCCATTTTCATTAATGGGTGAGCTCCATAGATGGCTTACATAGTAGTAACCACAAACTAAAAATACGAAAATTGCCAACAAACACAGGAAGAATATAATTATTATATTATTTTTAAATTTCTCACTCATGGATTTCTAGACAAAAGATATGTATTTAAAATCTCCACTGCAGCCATTTGATCCACTACTTTCTTTATCTTTTTGGATGACATTCCCCTTGATTTCAATCTATCTTCTGCTTCATATGAACTATATGATTCATCTACAAAATTTACAGGCAGGTCCACTTGTTTCTTTAGATGTTTTATAAAATTTCTTGCCTGTCTAGTAGATAATGTTTCTTTTCCATCTAAACCAACAGGTAGCCCCACCACCACCCCTTGAATATGTTCAGTCTCTATTATCTTGGTGATCTCCAGTATTAATTTTTCCCTGGAAGTATATGTTAGGGTCTTGTATGGCAACACAATCCTCTCATCCTTAGTGGAGATAGCAAGGCCAACCCTTTTTTTGTCCAAAGTCAATTCCCAGATATTTCATATCTAAAATATCCCGTTAAATATATTCACTCCCTTTTTTTCCTTTAATTAAGGACTTCAGTTCCTTTTTCCAATTTTGCCACCAACTAAGTATGCCAAAAACTCCAGAATATGTAAAACTTCCCTATGGTCATCTTTTTGTGCAAAAATTCTTTGTAGCCCTACCTTACACGAAGGACACCCAACCAGTACTGGAAGGTCATTTTTGTATTCATATAAATCTTGCTCAAGTTGTTTTTTTTCTTTCTCTTTTTAATTGTGTAATAAATTGACGGAGATGTAAGGGCACCAAGCCCACTCTCACCACAACATCCCGGGCTTAACTTCAATTTAACTCCAAATAATTTTTCCAATTTTTCCCTGTACACATCAGCAGCCTTTAGTTTTGGAACACCAGACCACTCCACATGACACGCCTGATGATACACAAGAAAATCTGTATTTAATTTCTCAATAAAGGGAATGGGAACACCCTTGTAAATAACCATTTCCACTAGAAATTGGGTGGAGTCCTTAATCTTTGTCTCCTTATCTAAAAAATGTTCTAATCCATATGATGATAGGGATTCCCTGCACGTACCACAAGATGTCAAGACCTGGATATTGGGATTTTTCAAAAGATTGTTTTTCTTAATTGCAGCCGTTATCCTCTTTATGTTCCTGAGTTTATTCTTATCATATTCTTCACCTAATCCACTTGCAAGCAAAGGGTATCCACAGCACATATGATCTTCAGGGATCACCACATTAAAACCAAATTTTAGCAGAAGGTATATGGATGCAAGACCAATATCAGGAAAAAACAGTGCAGCCCCGCATCCTGGAAAGTAGAACACCTCTTCTCTCACTCCAGTTTTATAAGAATTAAAATAATTATTTTTCTTTGATTTTACCCTGGAATATAAATCAAATATACCTAAAGTTGGACCAGGGCCTGAAATAACAGGATGCTTAAACTTTGTTTTTAGTTTATCAGGAAGTATTTTAACCACTCCATTTTGGATAATTTGCCCCACAGCCAGGGCCTTTGCAACCCTTGGAATATGATCATTTTTTTTCATTTAAATACCGCAATATAGAAGACTTTATTGGATGGTGACCAGACACAGCCCTGTCCTCTAAAAATGCCCTTAAATTAAGTATTTGTTCACCTGTATTAATCTTAACTGGACACATCTCCATACATTTGCCGCAAGAAGTACAGGTTTCAGATATTACCTTAAGCATCTTAAGCAGCTTCCTGTTGGGCTTGTTCTCCACAATCTTGGTATAATAATAGGCCTCAAGTAGGGCACCCAGGGAAATTATTTTATTCCTGGGATGGTACAGATATCCCTCTTCTGGATAATACATTGGGCAGACCTGTTTACATTTTCCGCACCTTGAGCAGGTCTGAACATTTCTCAGGATGTAAATGAGCTTATCCTTATAAGGAATAGATGTCTTATTTAGGTCTTCAATTAATTTATTAAAAGAAAAAGTATATGGTACAAAATTAAGATATCTTCTAGTGAGCTTGTCTGGATTCAAGATATTGTTGGGATCAACTATTTCTTTATATTTTTTTGAGCTCATCAATTCGTCTTGCGTCCAGATAATTTATCTTTGTTATACCTATACCATGTTCACCAGAAATTGCTCCACCTAAAGATAGCACCTTTTCAAATACCCTTGATGCAGCCTCTTCAGCCAGTTTCAACATCTGGGGGTCATTTGAATTAACAGGGATGTTCACATGGCAATTGCCATCTCCTGCATGCATGTGATTTGCAATTGTTATTCTGGTATTTAACATATGCTCTTCTATAGCTGATATCTCTGATCCCTGGGCAGGATATCTACTCTTTAAATCCCTGAAGAAAAAAATGGATCTGCAACATAAATTCCTGTTCTGGAAGTTTGGCAACATCAATTTTTCCCTTTAATATCTTTGATGCAAAATTAATTTCCATGTCTATAAACTCATCGCCTGGATCCACTCCATCTAATTTTAATACCTTTTGTAGAGCATCTCTGTAGGCCAAAGCAGCATAGTACAAATTTAACTTTTCCAGAAAATTGGCAAATTCTGGAATTACATCTATTGGGATAACAATATCTTCATTGATCTTAAAACCACTGGTCCTCCTTGCAATTGCGCTTAACTTGTGTCTGTCCTCCCAAAAACACTCAGCCTCTTTTGCATCCTTTGCAACAAATACATCCACATTTTCATATTGTTTTGCAATCTTTACTATTTTTTTCAGTTGCCTCTTCCAAGGGTTCTATGTCTTCTGAATCTAGCTGAATAAGCAATACAGATATTGGGTCACCCTCAAAGACCTTTGATTTCTTTTTGTATTCTATTGCCTGGACATATTTTGCACCAAATTCCTCCAGGGCAGACATCTTTACTTTATCCCCTTTCCTTCTTATCTCATCCCTTAATCTAACCAGGTCTTTGATTACCAACATTGAGTTTTCCATTGTTTTACCAAAGAATTCAAGACACAGAGTGGATGAAAAGGGCAGCTGTTTGTAGAGGACAAAACATGCCTCAGTAATTATTCCATCGACTCCTTCTTTTTGGACCCCAGGGAGCCCTCCAAGATATTTATTAGTAACGTCCTTTCCAAGGCCTGTTCCCCTGATCTCGTCTCCTTTAAGTTTAACAACATCCATTAATGTATTGTCTTCAGAATAGATTTCAAACACTGCAACATCGTCTGGTAGTATCTTATGTCTTGGATGGGCCTTTCTCTTCACTTCTATGGTCCTTCCATTTGCCAGCACCATCTTATAACTCAAAATATTGTCCAGGGTAGTTCCATATTCAAATGCAAAAGGACCACCTGCATTTTCTGCAATGTTCCCCCCAAGAAGAAGATGCCTTAGATGCAGGATCCACTGTGAAAAGAAGGCCTTGTTTTGCGGCTTCTTTCGCCGCATTAAGTGTAATCACCCCTGTCTGGGCACACATGTACATGGAATTTTTATTTATCTCTAAAATCTTTTTCATACGACTTAAACTGAGTACCACAGTGCGTGGTCTAGATGGTATCGCACCTCCAGTTAATCCAGATCCACCACCCCTTGGGACAATATAAAATTTCATCTCATTTGCCAGCTCAACAACCCTTTTCACCTCTTCACTACTGCCAGGTGCCACCACAAACATTGGAAGCTCCACTCTAAGATCAGTTGCATCTGTGGAACACTCTACTAAATGATTGGGTGACGTATATATATGTTCAGGATCAATATATTTTTTTTAGGCTGGATATCACCTTCTTGCTAAATTCTCTGTCCTCTAAATATTCTTCCCAAAATTTTTTTAAGTCTATTTACGAGAAGTTCGTAAACCTGTTCATCCAGAACTCCCCTCTCATCTTCAAGCTGTTTAAACACACTCCTGTATACCACTTCAGAGGGAATGTATGGATTATAGCGTATTAAAAATATTTCAGAGCAAAGGCTCTCAACAGTCTCTTTTGTGTATTCAGGCCACTTGGAAATTTCCGCTTCTGAAACTCCAAGTACACGCTCAATCAATTTTACATTGGCAATGGATATGTGAGGGCTTTTCCTGTACATTAAATTTTCTCCTATAAAAAGATTTTAAACCCTTGTGGATTAAAGACAGGTAATATGAAGTGTTTGTCCGACTCGGGAAGTTATTCAACTACCAGCTTATTCATGGTTAATCAAGAACCAATATTTGGGTTCCTAACCAACCACTATTGTGGCATCTACACAAAATATGCCATTTGAATTGACCACCAGGGGATTTAGATCCATTGACTGAATTTCAGGAGAATTAGACCCAATGTCACCTAAAATCTTTAAGATCTTTGCCAATTCCATTCTATCTATCTTTGAATATTTTCTGTAACCATCTAAAATATTTTGATTTTTAAGATCATAAGTATAGAGATATGCTTCTTGTAATGAAAATGGGGCTGCTCTAAATATTTTATCTTCTAATATATCTGCAAGTATGCCACCAAAACCCAATATAACCACTGGTCCAAAATTTTCATCTCTGGTGAGTCCTGCTATTAATTCATATCCAATTTCTATCTGTTTTTGTATTAAGACCTTTCCTTTACCAAAAACCTTATCTGCCAGTTCCAGATAAGCATATTTAACCTGTTCTTTGGTATACAAATTGGTCTTAACAAGCCCTTGTTCTGTCTTATGTATTAGCTGGGGAATAATCCCTTTTAAGACAACTGGATATCCTATTTTTTCTGCGTAATTAACAACTTCATCCTCTGAAGAAACAAGATATTCCTGAACAGTCATAATTCCCATATCTGCTAGAATTTTTTTTTGACTCAAACTCATCATAAATACCTTTACTTAAGTACAAAGGTGCAGCTCCAGGCCACTTTTCATCCATCTCAACCATTATACTGTCAAATAATTTTCTTCTATTATAAAATCGAACTATCTTATCCATAACCTCCACTGCCCTGGAGGTTTCCTGAAAAATTGGTAATTTTAACTCCCTACAGGTATTAAATAGATTGTATTTTGATTCACCATCCCCAGTTCCCCACAAAAAAAACTGGTTTGTTTAAAGCCCTTGAGACATCTTTAATTTCCTTAAGATTCAAATCCTTCATTCGACCCATGGAAAATACATGCATAAACACCAGGTCTACCCCATGGTCTTTACACACTTCCTTAAATGTCTGTAAATAAGCTGAAGATCCATTTTTCTCAACAGCAGGCCATACATCAACGGGATTGGAAATAGGCAACCATTCAGGGGAAAAAGATTTAATCTTGCTTATTGTCTCATTATCAAGTTCTGTTAGTTCAAGGAATGTATTTTTTTAAAAGGTCTGCACTAACTATACCTGCACCACCACTGTAGGTTATAACCGCAGTTTTATTACCCCTTAATCTATATCCATTAATAGATGAAAACCCAAGACATAGGTCCATCATTTCTCTAAAATCAGATGCCTCAACCACATTGGTCTGTTTGAAAATACCTGAAATTATTCTGTATGATCCTGCATAACTGGCAGTATGGGTCAGGGCGGCCCTTGCCCCTTCCCTGGTCTTTCCCCCCTTTAGGATTACTATGGGTTTTTGGGCGCCTTTGACTAATTCTAAAAATCTCTTCCCATTTTTTTATGGACTCTAAATACATTCCAATAACTTTGGTTTGGTTGTCATTTAACAAAAACTCCAATAAATCACACTCATCAACATCAAGTTTATTTCCAATGGAGCAGGCCTTGGCTATTCCAAATGGTCCAGAGGAACAACTATCTATTAAAAAACCTGCACTGAGCATTCCACTTTGTACAACCAAAGAGATGTCTCCTGGTACATGAAATCCCAGATAATTGGAGACACAAAAGAAAACACATGTCTTGAATGCATATCCACAATGCCCATACAGTTTGGTCCCCATATCCTGATCCCAAATTCATTCTTAATCTTAATGAGTTCTTTCTGGAGCTTATTGCCCATCTCACCAGATTCAGCAAATCCCCCGGACTCAATTATGACTCCCTTAACCCCTTTTTTTATAAGCTCAGAGACCACATCCACTACTACCCTGGCTGGAACAAATATAATTGCCATATCTAAACCATCTGGCAGGTCAGATATATTGTAGCATTTAAGTCCATCTATCTCCCTATATTTAGGATTTACTGGATATATCTTGCCCTTGAATCCCTTTTTCACATTATTTAAGATTATATTCCCACCCCTTGACTTTTCCTTAGTTGCACCAATTATTGCTATGTTTTGTGGATAAAAGAAAAAGTCTAAACTCCCCATGAAAAACCCCCAGAAAAGAAAAAATAGACTTAATTTTGCTATTTTGTTAAAATTTTTACAAAATTATAGCACAAAAAAATAATACTATGAACAAAGATATAATGGCAAAATTAATAAGAGTAAAGGGCAAAGTCCAGGGTGTAGGTTTCAGGCCATTTGTCTATAAAATTGCAAAAAAAAATAATTTATGTGGATATGTATTAAATGACTCTCAAGGTGTTCAAATATTAATTCAAGGAAGTCATAAAGATATTCAAAGTTTTGAAAAGGAGCTCTATGAAAACCCACCTGAAATATCCCAGATAACAGAAATAAAAAAAACAGATAGTACCGTATTCTCCCCATATCACATCCTTTGAAATAAAAAAAAGTAAAGACTCATCATCCCATGACGTATTAATAAGTCCAGATATTGCTATTTGTGATTTATGCACAAAAGAGCTGTTTGATCCAGATGACAGGCGGCATCTATATCCTTTTATTAATTGCACCAATTGTGGTCCCAGGTTTACTATTACAAAAAAAATCCCCTATGACAGGAAAAATACCTCAATGGCCTGTTTTGAAATGTGTGATAGTTGTATGACAGAATACAATGATCCCTTGAACAGACGTTTTCACGCCCAGCCAAATTGCTGTTCAAAATGTGGGCCTAGAGTATACCTTTTAAACAAAAAAAGGGGAGGCTATTGCCCAGGGAGTAAACTCAATTGAATACGCAGCAAAGGAGATAATAGAAGGAAATATTGTAGCATTAAAAGGACTTGGCGGATTTCACATATGCTGCATGGCAGATGATAGAGATACTATCTTAAAACTTAGAAAACTAAAAAACAGGCCAAATAAACCATTTGCTTGATGGCATCATCATTAGAAGACGTAAAGAAAATTGTACATGTGGAAGATGAGCACATTGCCATGCTTACTGGAAACATAAAACCAATAGTAGTAATTAGAGAAAAATCAGGTATACTGCCAAGGGAAATTGCACCAGATACCAGGGATATTGGTATAATGCTCCCATACACTCCCATGCATCAAGTGTTGTTTTATTTCCTGAAAAAATCTCTCCCAAAAAACAGATTGCCAATACTTATAATGACCTCAGGGAACCTCTCATCCCACCCAATTGCCATTGGCAATAGAGAGGCTATCTCCAGTTTAAAAGATTATGTGGATTATTTTTTTAATCCATAACAGGGATATCTTAATCAGATGCGACGACTCAGTGGTAACTATTCTAAATAAAAAAAAGGTTGCTTTTTTTACAGACGTGGCAGAGGATATGTGCCTTCCCCAATTTTTCTAAGACAAAAGTATCCCCAATGCCTTGGGGTTGGTGCAGAATTAAAAAAACACAATATGTATTATAAAAGAAGATAAGCCTTTGTGTCTCAATACATTGGCGACCTAAAAAAATTTAGAGACCTACAATTTTTTATTGATACAATTACACACTTTAAGGAAATACTAAGAATAGAGCCAGAGGCAATTGGATGTGACCTTCATCCAGATTATATGTCAACAAGATATGCCAAGGAGCAGACAGGTAAGACACTGTTTCAAATCCAGCACCACCATGCTCATATCCTCTCGGTTATGGCAGAAAATAAAATTAGCGAAGATGTAATTGGAATATCATTGGATGGAACTGGACTTGGAGATGATAATACCATTTGGGGCGGAGAAATTTTAATTGTGTATAAGGACCTTACATATAACAGGATTGGTCATTTATATCCCATAAAGCTTCCAGGTATGGAATCTGCCATAAAAGACATCTGGAAAATAGCTGTGTCTCTTCTTTACTCTGCAGGAATCATGGATATTGATAAATATCTTCCCAAAATCCCTGTGAAAAAAAAGGAAACCGTATTAACCATGCTAGAAAAAAAACATAAATTGTATAGATACAACCAGTTGTGGGAGATTATTTGATGGAATTTCAGCAATTTTGGGGATAAAGACAAAAATAACATATGAAGGAGAAGGGGCTATTGCACTTGAAAATATTCAGGCTAACCACATTGACCTATGGTATCCAACCGAAGTAATAAAAAAAATCAAATAAATACATTTTAGATACTGTTTCTCTAATAAATAAAATATCAAAGGACATAGATAAGGGTATTCACAAATCCATCATAAGTAAAAAAATTTCATTTATGGCTTTGTAATGCATTGGCGAAAATTTCAAAAAAAATATCAAAGGAGACTGGAATTAAAATTATTGCATTAAGTGGAGGGGTATTTCAAAATAAGACCATATCTATCTATCTTGAGCAACTACTCAAAAAAAATGGGCTGATTCCCAGATTTAACAGAGAACTTTCCCCCAATGACGAAAACATATCTCTGGGGCAGGCGTTTTTTTTGTTTCACAAAAATTAAGGAAATAACTAATTAAAAAAAATTGACGATTGTCTTTATATATTTCAAGTAGCTATTGTGAGGGTTGACAAAACAACCTTCACCATGTTTAAGCTTCAGATACAAAATTACAGAAAAAAAATTAATTTACAAGGGGGGACGCATGAAAAAATTGAACAATCAAATTCTGATTGTCCTGGGGCTCTGTTTCTTGATCTTTATAGGTTCCAGGATTTTTCTGGGCAACTTAATTGTAGAAGGGGGGATATTTTTAATTGCAATTGTGATCTGTTATGTACTTGCTTCCAGGTCTTCTAGCTCAGTAGAAGAATTAACTGACGCAGTAAGGGAACTGCTTACAACAAATTCTTTTGAATTAAATGTAAATGGTATAAAGGATCCCACATTAAGACGAGTTGGGGAAGAGGTAAATCTCTTTTTGAAAAACATATACGACAGATACATATGGAAACAAGGAACAATTGATGAAATGCCCATTTGTACAATCATTTGCGACAAGGACAACAGAATACTCTATGTTAACCAAGAAATTATAGACTTTGTTGAACAGGACGGAAAACCTGAGGACTTTATAGGAATGAGTACAGCGGAATTCTTCTATGGAGACCCCAACCATCCCACTATAACAGGAAGGGCATATAAAGAAAAGAAAAAAAATTATTGGAGTAAGGACTGAAGTTACTGGAAGAAAGGGAAAAAAAGGTTTTCACTGAAGTAAATGCAGCCCCATTTTATGATCCCCAGGGGAATTTAATGGGTTCATTTGCAGTTTTTTCAGATTTAAGTGAGTTAAAACAAGAGCAAGAAAAAAACAGCCCATCAGGCAGAAATCCTTAAAAAGGCGGTTATAGAGACAAAAGGATTATCCGAACAACTATCAAATACAAGTAGTGACCTATTCAGCCAGGTAAATGAAGTAAACGCTTCCATGGAACAGCTCCGTGCAAGGACAGACGAAGTTGCCGCAGCAATGGAAGAGATGAACTCAACTGTACTTGAGGTCTCCAAAAATGCAGCTCAGGCAGCTGAAGCCGCTGAACATTCAGCAAAAAAAGGCCCAGGAAGGATCAAGTGCCCTTGATAAGGCCATATCTCTTCTCTCACAAATTCAGGAAAAGGCCAGAGCCTTACAATCAGATATGGAAGAGATGGAAAAGCAAGCAGAGGGCATTGGCGAGATAATAAATACCATCTCAGATATTGCAGATCAAACCAATCTCCTTGCACTAAATGCAGCCATTGAGGCTGCAAGGGCTGGAGATGCTGGAAGAGGATTTGCTGTAGTGGCAGACGAGGTGAGAAAGCTTGCTGAAAAGACCATGGTAGCCACAAAAGATGTTGAACAGTATATCCACACAATTCAAAATAGTGCCAAGACCAACATGATGAGTACAAGGGATGTTGCAAAGGCCATTGAAGAGAATATGCAACTAAGCTATGATGCCAAAAAAAACTCCTCCAGGAAATGGTGGACCTATCAACAGAATCCATGGATCAGATACGCTCGATAGCCACTGCAGCAGAAGAGCAGTCTGCAGCCTCTGAGCAGATTACCAGGTCCACAGAGGAAGTAAATAATATCTCCAGGGATACCACTGAAATTATGAATAGAACTGCCAGTTCCACAGAACAATTAAACATGCTGGTTCAGCAATTAAATGAGATCATCGCCAGCATGGAGATTGAAGATAATAAGTAACTAAGTTACAGGCTTCCTTATTTAGCCCAAGTTTATCAGTTTGATAAACTCGGGCTAAGAAGTCTTATTTATCTGGAAATTATATTTAATATCTGTCTATCCATATCAACATATGCATTCTTAGAGAGCATTTCTATATTTTTTTAAGGTCTCATCTAAATTTTCCCCACAAATGCCATCTTGGTTGGATATGGATACACCCCTTCTTGCCAGGTCAATTGAGTCAAGCACACTTGATATTGCAATAAGTACCTTAATTGAACAACCAGGCTTAGCTCCATCGCATAATACACCAAAGAAGGATGCCAAATGATTGTTAACAGCCTTTTTAGAAATTTCCCTATCTTTGGTCATAATATAAGCAATAGATCCCGCAACACCTCCACCAGCCGAGAGCCCACAACTACAAACAGGGGTAATTCTTCCCATGTGGGATTTTAGTTTTGAAGTGAATAGATGGGACAGGCACACGGCCTTCAGGTAATCTTCTTCTGGAATCTGCATATTAGACTTAACGACCCAGATGGGTATAGTTGCCACTATCCCATTATTACCACTCCCAGCTGAACTCATAGCTGGATAATCACACCCTCCCATCCTTGCATCCACGGCTGCAACAACAAATTTTTTGATCTCAGTACCTATTTGCATATTCTTTTTGGAACTATTCCCATCACCCAATGTGCTTGCAACACCATAGCCCCATTTCCCTCTTAATCCTTCCATGGCAAGTGTTACATTCATCTCAACACCTTTTTTTTAAAAATTCCAGATCCTCGTAAGTTAAATCATCTAAAAGCAAAAATAGATCATCACAAGGGAGTCTTTTTATCTGTTCAACAATATTTGAACCATCCAAAGTCATACTGGATTTTGGATGGTTTTTATTTCCCTCAATTTCGTCTTTTCCATCTACCATCTCCTGTCCATTTAATTTAAGAGAGATCAACTTATTGTGAAGCCCAGCAATAACCCCTTCTGATACATTATCACCACCTGTAATCTTTGCCTTGCAGTATATACCCATTCGACTGTAATCTATGGAGATCTTTACCTTGTTATCCAATATCAATTTCTTTGCCCCTAAAATATCTTTTTTAGATATAGATGAGAGAACCTCCATATCCCTTTTTGGATCACCAGCCACAGCTCCAATGGCTGCTGCCATTAAAACCCCCCTTTCCCCAGGGGCTCCTGGTAAAAAGACCCCATGTCCATTTTTGTAAAGACCAGGAGATAGGGTAAGTTCAATCTCATCAACAATTCTTTCTGGGATTAAAGAAGCAGCGTAGGCACATGTTAAGGCTATACATACTGGCTCTGTACACCCCAGGGCAGGTTTTACCTCGCTCTGTAAAAATTCCCCAATGGTAAACATAAAAAAATACCCCTTAAAAAAACTTGTATATTAAACCTTATATTTATATTATTCATCTCATCTAATACACACACAAAGAATTCTAAAAATGAAAAGACCAGCACTAATCTTTGTATTTGAAAAGAACAACAAATATTCTATCAATGCACTACTTGGTGCAATAGAAACAAAGGGATTCTTGCACCAAACAGATATCTTACTATCAAATCCTAAAGATCTCCCACCTATTCTTTGCAAGGTAGTGGAGAAATACGAAAAAATAGCCATTGCAATTTCTTTTTTTTACGTCTCAGTTTGGGGAAATAGACAAATTAATCAAACAAATCAAGTATTCCTGGCCACAAATATTTTTTTATTGCAGGTGGCCCCCATGCCAGTGGGGATCCACTATCCTGTATCAACCTGGGGTTTGATATAGTTGCAAGGGGAGAGGGAGAAGAAGTAATCACAGACATTATAGAGTGGCTGGAAAATAAAAAGCCTCTAAATAAGATAAAATCCATTTACTATAGGTCCAATGAAGGGATAAAATTTACTGGTAAAAGGCCGGCTATAGACCTTGATGAATTCTTTCCGTTTAGTGTAACTTTTAAAAAATATGGACCAATAGAGATAACAAGAGGATGTCCATTTGGATGCTTTTTCTGTGAGACATCCTATATGTTTGGCAAAACACCAAGGCATAGGTCTATAGACTCAGTGTTAACCATAGTCGAAACACTGTATAAGAGGGGGATGAGAGACATTAGATTTATAACACCAAATGCATTTTCATATGGTTCCTTAAGTGGCAGGGATATTAATTTTAACATATTAGAAGAACTCCTAAAAGGTGTGAGATCCATAATTAAAGAAAATGGTAGAATTTTTTTTTGGAAGTTTTCCATCAGAGGTGAGGCCAGAGCATGTTAATGAAGATACAATTTATCTTGTAAAAAAAATATGCAAATAACAATAATCTGGTTATTGGATGTCAGTCTGGAAGTGAACGAATCCTTGATTTATGCCATAGGGGACATACTGTATTGGACGTGTTTAAAGCAACAAAATTGTGTATAAAAAAACAACTTAATCCCTAAAATAGATTTTATTTTTGGATTGCCAGGAGAGAAACAAAAGGATATAGAGGATAGCATTAAAGTAATGAATGAACTCACAAAAATTGGCGCTAAAATACACGCTCACACATTTATGCCTCTTCCTGGTACGCCTTTTGGTAAGTGTATGACTGGAGACATCAATCCCTATTATCAATTCATAAAGTACGCTATCCCAAGGGGACTTATATTTGGAGAGTTTGAAAAACAAAAAGAATGGGCTAAAAAAAACTGTCAAGATATCCCGGAGGGTTATGAATGGATCATTTATTAAATAAATACTGCCAGGAGATGTTGTCCACTATAAATTTACTGGCCCAGATACAGGACGTGGACTTTCTTCTGGAAAAAAATCCTGTCCGAGGCAAGACGTCTAACCAATGCAGATGCAGGTTCCATATATAAAAAAAGAATCCAACCTCCTCCATTTAAAATATGCACAAAACGACACAATTGAAAAAAAATCTCTCTGCACACAAAAAGCTAATCTATGAAACTTTTTCATTTCCCATAGATAAAACCTCCATTGCTGGATATGTGGCAAAGACAAAAAAAATCCCTGAATATAGATGATGTTTATGCAATACCAACTGACCTGCCCTATAAATTTAATAAGGATGTGGACAAAAGATCCAACTACAGGACCAAGTCAATGCTAACAGTCCCACTCCTCAGCAAAAAAAAGAAGTTTTAGGGGTGTTACAGCTAATCAATGCTAAAGATCCTTCAACTGGAAACCCTATTCCCTTTAATCCTGAATTTGTGCCAATAACCAACTTTTTGGGTGAGTGTGCATCCATTGCCCTTGAGAGGGCAAATTTATTCAGAACCATAGTCCTTAGAATGATTAAAATGGCTGAATTAAGAGATCCCAAAGAGACAGGTACCCACGTAAACCGTGTTGGAGAATACTCTGCAATAATATATGAAGCCTGGGCATACAAAAACAATATCCCTGAGAGAAAGATTGATAGAAATAAAGACATGCTTCGAATTGCAGCCATGCTGCACGATGTTGGCAAGGTGGCAATATCAGATACCATATTAAAAAAAAGAATCCAGACTTACAGATGACGAATACGAGCAAATAAAATCTCATACATATATTGGTGCTAGATTATTTGAAAATCCCACTTCTGAAATTGAAAAAAATAGCCAGATTAATTGCCTTGGAACACCATGAACGTTGGGATGGAAGAGGTTATCCAGGGAAAATCCAGGAAAAGAATGGAAAAATAGTAAAATTAGGACCAAAAAAAGGGGACGAAATTTCCATATGGGGAAGAATAGTATCTCTGGCAGATGTATATGACGCACTCTCCTCAAAAAGGTGTTATAAAGATGAGTGGCCAGAAGAAAAGGTCATAGAAGAGATTGCAAACCAAAGGGCAAAACAATTCGACCCACAGTTGGTGGATATTTTTTTTTGAAAATATCGAAGTAATTAATATGGCAAAAAAAGAGGTATTCTGACTAAGAAGGAGGACAAATTAATGGAAGTCCCTATCTTGAGTTTTAATGATACCATTAGAAAATTAAAAGATAGTCTATTTCCCCATCAAGAAGCTTACCTGGCAATGTATTCTTCCTGGTTTGGAGGTATAATTCTAGATCCCAAGTTAATGTTAATTCCCATAGACGATCACATGGTGCACAGGGGAGATGGAGTGTTTGAAGCATTTAAATGTGTGGATGGTAATATATACCAACTGGATGCCCATATTGATAGACTCAAAAATTCTCTCAAAAAAAATCAACCTAAGGCCTCCTTTTTCTTTTGAAGAAATAAAAAAAACATAGCAATTAAGACCATTAGGGCCAGTGGTGAAAAAAAATTGTATCATAAGGTTGTACATATCAAGGGGACCAGGGGACTTTTCTCCAAAACCTGAAAAATCCATAAACCCGCAACTCTATGTGGTGGTAACCAAAATGGAGCCAACAGAAGCAAGAAAAAGGGAAACTGGATGTTCCCTTAAAATAAGTAAAGTGGTTTCAAAGGATTCCTTTTTGCCACCATAAAATCGTGCAATTACCTACAAAATGTACTAATGAAAATGGAGTGTTACCACTATGGTGTGGATTATGTAATTAATTTAACTGAGCAAGGGCAAATAGGGGAAGGGGCAACTGAAAATTTTGCCATAATCACAGAGGATGAAAAATTTTTAACCCCTTCCTTTAATAATATCTTAAGGGGCACAACTATCCTAAGGGCCATTGATTTTGCCAAGGAGATGGTAGCAGAAGGAATTCTAAAGGGTGCTAAAACCTGCGATCTTTATCCAAAAGACTTAGAAGGGGCAAAAGAAATTTTAGTCTTTGGAACCACAATGGATGTTTTGCCTATTACAAATTTTGAGGGTAAGGATGTTGGAGATGGTAAGCCTGGAAAATTCTACAAACTGTTTTTTGAAAACTTTATTGAGGATCAGAAAAATAACAAAGACGTCCTGACACCTGTCTGGTAGTCAACTTCTTTAAATTTGTTTCCCTATTTTCATCTTATAACCCAAGTGTGTGAAAACTTGGGGTAACATATTGTTATAATTTTAATTTATTTTTTAAATTTTCCATATTAGCCCATGTTTATAAAAAAAGATAAACTTAGGCTAATATGTCTTTAATTTCTCCAGTATCTCATGGACCTTTTTGTGGAAGAGCTGCACCCTATTTCTATACCCTTCACCAACCTCTCTGGCAAATCGCTCTTCAACATCCCTTTCGCTTGAGATACCAGGAGAGTCCAAATTGTCGCTATAGGCAATTAAAATTTCTTCAACACTCTCAGGGACAAAATCTCTTAAAGGAAGGGGTAGATTTTGGGCGAGGATATCGTCCTTGGTTATGCCAACACCAATGTGTGTTTCACAGACCCTGGCATGTTTGTAAAGACCATGTTTTTTTTAAAATTTCTCCACCATATATACCATGTTTTATTGAATCTTTAGATCCAGGAGGGTACTTGAATCTGCCAATATCATGGAGGAGAGCAGCGGTTTTTAAAAAAATCTAAATCAACTCCCTTTGTAATTCCATCAACGAGTTTTAGGACTATATTTTTTTACTCGCACTGAATGCTCCATGACCTTTTTATACGCATGTTCATCTGAAGCATATCTTCTTAAAAGATCAATTGCTTGTTTCTCTGTAATCTTTTCTTGCATTTTATCTTGCAATCATTGCCCTAAGGGTATCTGCACAGGTCTCACAGTTTTTTTACAGTATCATTTAGACATCCCACAAAATGGATCAACTGATAAATGTCCTTGAAATCCATATCTGAATTGTAGACCTCTGCGACCAGGGCACGTTGCATTTTCATAATCTTCTGCCTTTCACGTCTGATTTTTCGATAGAGCTCTTTGCAGCCAAGTCTATCTATATGTTCCCCGTGAACCAATCCTATGGTTTTCTTCAGCAGGACCAACCAATTCAACAACATAGGTAACCTCCTCCACAAGATCTACCAGGGGCTTTTGTTTTTTTATCTGGAATGGTCATTTTACGCATACCCAGCCAGTGCAATGCTTCCTGCGCATAGTCCAATATATTGTCCTGCCCCCTGGTGTAATTCAAAAAAAAGGGTCTTATCTACAGGCATAAAAAGGCGCCTGGGCAAATGGTTCCTTATATTCCTCTTAATCTTATCTGCATGTTCTTCTATTGCATCCACTTCAGCTGTAAGCTCCTTAAATTCACGGCATACTCCTGACCCTGAAATATAGCATTCCAAAGCCTCCCTTATAATGGAGACTCCCTCAATTATTTTTTTCATAATGCTCCACAAGACCATTCATTGGAGATCTTGGAGTAACCAAACCAAAAAAATGGAAGTTTTTTTTAACATCGCGCTATATCTCCTTATTTATTTTTTTCACATACACATGGGAAACTTTTATGTTATTAATTTTTAAATATTTTTCAACTAAAAATTTATGTGATCCTTATCCAAGTAAAGTCCACCTTAAAAATTGAAATATGAATATACTGGTAAAGGCTGCAATTGGTACTGTAAGCACCCAGTATATTATTATTTTTATCAAAACTCCAAAATCAACAGCACTAAATCCCCGGGCCACCCCCACGCCAACAACACCCCCCACAGCTGAATGAGTGGTGGAGACTGGAAGTCCCATATTTGATGCCAGTAATACTGTTGTGGCAGTTCCAAAGTCAACAGCAAACCCCCGTGTATTAGTGAGGGTGGTTATTTTTTCCCCCACTGTTGAAATTACCTTTTTCCCAAATAACATGATACCTGTTGCAATCCCAAGTCCTCCTAATGCCAGGAAAAAGGTAGGAATTTCTACCTTTGCCAATATTGCGTGGTATTTAGCTATAGAATATACAGCAACAACTGGCCCGATTGCATTTGCAACATCATTGGCCCCTTGAGACATTGCAACATAACAGGAAGTTCCTATCTGTATCTTCCTGAAGACTTCTTCTACAGAGTGTGCCCCTTGTTCCACATTTTTAACAAAATTAGAAACCCATCTTCTACTAAGTAGATATATAACCAGTCCAAGCAATAAGACGAGAGAAATACTAACACTAAATGGAAGTCCCAATTTTTTTTTCCAAAGGGGGTTTTATAAAAAAAATGAGAGAATAACAAGGGCGCAGGTGAGTACAATCCATATTGGCACCCAAAAGATAGTGTGTTTTATAAACTGCTTTCTCATTAAAATATTTCTTCTAATAAGGGTAAAAACAATGAATGATATTGTAGCAGCAAAAAAAAGGGGAAATGATCCAGGAGAGTACCACTCCTCCCAAAACCTTCCAATTTACTACATTTGGTCCACCTGCAACAATCCCAAACCCAAGGATACTCCCTATTATAGAATGTGTGGACGAAACAGGAAGGGCAGTTAAAGTAGCAATAAATACCCATAGGGCTGCTGATATTAGAGATGCAAACATCCCCAGCATAAATATTTTTGGATCACTTATAAACCCTGGATTTATTATTCCCTTACTTATTGTGGCTGTAACATGGGAGCCAAAAAAATACTGCACCAACAAAATTTAAGATCCCTGCAATAAAAATTGCCTGTTTCACGGAAATTGCCCTGGCCCCTACTGCAGATGCCATTGCGTTAGCCACGTCATTTGCACCCAAATTAAAGGCCATTAAAAAAACCTGCTAGAACAGACAACCCAAGGAATATATGAAACATGTCCATGACTTAAATCTCCTCTCTAATTATTAATAGAAGGAATTACACTTTTAGGTTTAAATTGGTATTTTTTTTAAAGTCTCATTCACCACCTGGCGAATATCTTTTATACATCACCTGCCCTTTGGATTTAACTCTTTACAATTACAATTTCCCTTTGATTTCTCCATTTGAATCTTTTCCAATATTTTGGATTGTCCTTTGTTTTCAATTACATCCTTTTCAATATCTTTATCTGTATACCCAAAGCAATAACATATCTGAGTTTCCACAATTTCCTCCTTAATTATATTTTAGAGTCCAAGTTTCTTCATGAACTCTTCATCGACTTGTTTTGACTTCTGCTCACTGGCCCATTGTCTTCTTTTTTTTGATTTTCTATAAGTTCATCCACATTAATGTCTTTATTTTTAACAACACCCGGTGACTCTTCCATTATAAAATCCACTTTTTCTATTGTTGTCTCAAGGTAAAACAATTTATTTTCCATTGTCCTGAATTCAACACGCATAAACTGGGGGTGATCTATCTCAGTTTCTAAAGAAATTCTCATTGCCTGATTTAAAGCCACCATTTTAGGTTGATTCTGGTTTACCCCTATGCCTAATTTCTTTTTCAATGAGATCTGAAATTGTCCCATACACTGGTTCATGAGCTCTCCAATGGTATCTGCAACATATGACGAAGTATGGTGGGTTGAGAGTTCATCTTCAGGCATACCCATGCAGGTATTGTATTTTTTTATAGAGCTCTAGAGCTGCTTCTGCGGTAAAATTCATGGCAACCAATCCTGTAAAACCTCCGTCAAATAATACAAAGCATCCTATATCCGGTCTAATACAAGTCCTGTTGGTCTTTATAAAGGTTCTGGAATAATTGACATCAGAAAGAGTTGCCTTTGAAAGGGTATCTTTTATAGAATCGCAAAGTATTTTCAAAACATCGCTGGATGTCTTTACAATCTTTTTTTTCCTTTTAGTTGCCATATAATCCCCTCCTATTTTTCATTAATTGTCTTCTTTTCCCGCCCTTATTTTTTTCCCTTTGCTCTTGAAAAACAAATCTCACTATAAGCTCTCTGTCTTTATCCCTAATCTTTTCAAAAAAAATAATAAAATACTCCCTGTCATTTTCCCTATCAAGCCGAGCCAC
This sequence comes from Desulfothermus okinawensis JCM 13304, assembly GCA_001311565.1. Taxonomy (GTDB): domain Bacteria; phylum Desulfobacterota; class Desulfovibrionia; order Desulfovibrionales; family Desulfothermaceae; genus Desulfothermus; species Desulfothermus okinawensis. The sequence goes on along the minus strand of BBBM01000012.1, from coordinate 9,940 downwards.
CCTCCCCATGGCAGACACCAAAACTAAAGGTATATGAGAAAGGTAAATTACCACCTCAACTAGGTCTCCATCATTTAACCCTTCAAAATCACGTACGCACTTAACAGCTCCTTCACTTAATTCAACACCAGTTGTCTTAAAGTCAAACTCTTTATCCAACATGTCTATGCCAAGTAAGCTTAAGATAAGATCAAGTTTTCCGTCGATGTATTTGAAAAACAGGTTTAACCCCTCTGGGAGCCCTAGTTCCTTATAATTAAAGTTGGATTCCAATGATAGGTCTGTATTTACTCTAAAGGTGGGATATAAATCTTCGTGGTCAATTTTTTTTTAGCAAGACACTTACCCTGGTCTTGACCCTCAAATATTTTCTTCTATCATCCATAGAACATACCAAGATTACTTGGAATTTTTGAGAAACTTTTTCGCCACTTTGGCTGGCGAGTAGTTGGAAAATTTTTAATCACATCTCTTAGTAAAATCTCTCCAGCCTTTTTCTTTCCAAGTCTGAAAAAGGCAATTCCCTCTTTTAACATAGCAGAGGGGTACTTATTGGATGTTTTGTATTTATCTAATACTACTTGATAACTCAAAATTGCCTTTGGATACTGTCCCAGTTTAAAATAAGATTCTCCTTTCCAAAAATATGCATTGGGAATCAGGCTATTTTTAGGAAATTTTTCTATAAAAAGTGAAAACAAATGGGCAGCAGCATAGTAATTTTTCTCTCTGTAATTTTTCAGACCCTGGTTATAGAGCAGTTTTGGTGAAAGCTCATATTTTTTTTGTTTTGATCCCTCTACTTGTTTATTTTTCCTCTCAACTGGCTTTGTCTTTGTCCCCTTTGTTTCTTTTTTTCCTGGGTATTTTTTTTTGACAATCCAAAAAAAGGACTTGAGTTTTGCCACATCCCCTTTTATATCCTGGATTTCCTTATCCATAGAGCTTATGTCTTCTTTCAAGTGTGAATAGCTCTCCTTGTTTTCTCCAACTTCTTTTTGACATAGATCAAGATCCCCCTGAAGCTCAGCTACTTTTATCTTCAAAGATTCTATCCTTGAGACTATATCTGCTTGTGAAGACCTGACTGAAAAGTTACTGGTAGAAAGTTTTTCTTGAAAATCTTTTTTTTAATTTCTCGATTTGAAGGTTATAATATTTTTTTTTGAACTTCTTGTTGTTGTTTTAGCTGGCCTATCTGCATTTCAAAAGATCAACATCCTTTTGAGAGGCACAAGAGGCAAAGAAAGATAATAATAAAACAGCCGCAATCCGTTTCATATTTCCCCTCAATTCTGCGATATAGAAGACGAAATCACCTTTTTTTCGTCCCCAAAAAAATATAAAGGATTCCGCCTATCACAGGGATAAAGGTAGCAATTAAGACCCAGGTCATCTTATCCTGGGATGTCTTAAAATCATTTTTAAATATATGCCATATTGACCACAAATTGGGCAAGATTGGTATAATTAAAATTACAAACCATATGAGAATATTTAAAAGGACCTTTTGGCTAACTATCATCTATCAGTTCTCCTTTTTCCACCTAAAAGAGACAATTAAAGCCCCCATTATTGCCAAGAGCAATGCCCCCCATTGGGTATAGGAAAATATTGAAAGCATAGGTCTAAAATCTCCCCTAAAAAACTCTATAGAGAATCTAAATACCCCATACAGAATCAAAAAAAATCCAAACAACAAGCCTCTGCCCCTTACTCTGTTTTTTTACAAAACATAAAATAAAAAAATGTCACAAGTCCAGCCATTGAGTGATACAACTGGGTGGGATGAAGGGGGATATTAATTGGTGCCAAAGAGTCTGGGTTTTTAAATGTGATTGCCCAGGGCAAGGTACAGTAACGACCATAACAACACCCAGCCATGAGGCATCCAAACCTACCAACAAATTGTCCAAGGGCTATTCCTGGTGCAAACAAATCAGCCCACTGCCATATATCCTGTTTTTTTGCTTTTTAGATATAATACTGCTGTGAACACACCTAAAATTGCCCCTCCAGAAAAAACCAGCCCCCCTTTCCACACCATTAATGCTTCCAGAGGGTGGTTTAAAAAAATATTTTAAATTCATTAAAACATAAAGGACCCTTGCACCTAATATTCCAGATATAATAATGTAAAATCCCACATCAGATACCATTTTTGTATCTAAATACTGTTTTCTTGCTTCCCTGGATACATAACCCAAAGCGAGCAAAAAGGCAGAGGCAATAAAAAACCCATATGTATAAATTGTAATTGGACCGATTTTAATCAGAACTGGATGCATCTTTTTTTTCCTTTAAAAATAGAAAATAAAATCAAAAGTCCACCTATTGAGATAGCAGAATCTGAAATATTAAAGGCAGGCCAATGATATTTCCCCATATACAAGTCAATAAAATCAGTAACCTGTTTAAAAAGTATTCTATCTATTAAATTGCCAATTGCACCCCCTAAAATAAGTCCAAGGGAAATAGAAGTAATCAGACTTTTTTTTACCTTCGGTAAAGATGAGATAAACAATAAAAAAAAATGGCTATAACGGTTACTGAAGTTAAAATATAAGGATCAATCCCCCCAGCCCCATTAAAAATTCCAAAGGCAATTCCCTTATTTTTTTATGTGGACCAGGTTTAACAACTTCGGAATAATAACCTTTTGTGAATACAAGGGCATGTTTGTCTTGACTAAAAATTTGGTCACCTGGTCCACTACTACAACTAAAAATGCAACAACAAATGAATAAGAAATTCCTTTTTTTTCCAGAAAACATCATAGTCTTTTTAGAACCTCAATACACCTTGGACACACACCTTTATTTTCTTCTTCCTCTGACCCAGGAGTGAAGTATACCCAACAACGTGGACATTTGATCCCATTTGATTTCTCTACCCCAATATATAACCCGTCCACATCTTCACTCTTAAATAGTTCATCTGTATTAGCTGATGCCCTTTTTATCTCCACACTGGATACAATAAAAACCTCTCTTAAATATTTCTTTATTGGAGAAATAAGATTAAACAGGTCATCAGAAAGGTGTAGGGTAATGTCACAATCAAGAGAATGGCCAACTACCCCTTGCTTACGCTTGGGCTCTATTGCCTTTGTTACTTCTCCCTTTATCTTCTTTACAATATCCCAAAGTTCTCTCTCTGTTGCATCTATTTTAAAATCCAGGTCATCAAATTTTAGCTCAAAAACTGTTTTTGCATCTACATCAAAGCTATCAGGCAACTTTTGATATATTTCCTCTGCTGTAAAACTAAGTATTGGAGCCATGTCTAAAATTAATATCTTTAAAAGATAATATAGAACAGTTTGGGCTGATAGCCTTTCAATGGATTTTGGATGAGATACATATAGCCTTTCTTTTATCACATCTAAATAAAAGGAACTCAAATCCACAACACACATGTTATGGAGAGCATAATATACCTTATGAAACTCATAGTTATCGTATGCCCTTAGAATATTTTTGTGTCTATCTAAAATAAGGGATAACCCATACCTGTCAAAGGGAAGCATCCTGTCAAATTCCACCAGGTCTTTTTTTTGGATCAAAATCCGAAAGATTGCCCAGGATAAATCTGCATGTATTCCTTATTTTTCTATATGAATCCACAAGTTGTGCTATTATCTTATCTGATATGCGGATATCATCCCTATAGTCTTCATAAGATGTCCACATCCTTAAAATCTCTGCCCCATATTTTTCTATTATCTCCTGGGGTCTTATTACATTCCCAAGGGACTTTGACATCTTACGACCTTCTCCGTCCACCACATAACCGTGGGTAAGAACTGCCCTATATGGAGCAACACCCCTTGTACCCACAGAAGCTAAAAGAGAACTGTGAAACCAACCCCTATGTTGATCTGAACCCTCTAAATAGAGATCTGCTGGAAAACCAAGCTCTTTTCTTTTCTCTAACACAGCGGCAAAGCTTGTACCTGAATCAAACCACACATCCAAGATATCGGTCTCTTTCCTGAACTCCCCACTTCCACATCTCTCACATCTGAGACCCTGCGGCACTATTTCCGATAAAGACGCCTCAAACCAGTAATCAGCCCCCCTTTCATGGGTTTCAAATTTCTTAACAATATCCTCTACCCATTTTGGATCAAAATAGGCCTCACCACATTTTTTTACAGATAAGAGCAATAATTGGAACACCCCATGACCTCTGTCTGGAGATGCACCAATCAGGTCTGGTAGCTACCATGTTATATATCCTTTGCATTCCCCATGAAGGAATCCACTTAACATCTCTCTCAATTATATCCAAAGATTTTTTTTCGCAGGTCATTTTTCTCCATTGAAATAAACCACTGCAAAGTTGCCCTGAAAATAACGGGCTTTCTACACCTCCAGCAATGGGGATAAGAATGTTCTATTGAACCATGATGAAGCAAATTTTTAACCTCTTCTAATTTCTCAATAACCTTTGGATTGGCCTCAAAGACTGTAAGCCCTTTAAAAAAACTCTACTTCATCTAAAAATCTCCCTGAATCATCTATTGGGGAGAGGATCTCCAGATTATATTTTAAGCCAGTTTCATAGTCTTCTCGCCCATGACCTGGTGCCGTATGGACGCAACCAGTACCAGTATCAAGGGTCACATACTCTGCTAAAACCACTATGGATTCCCTATTATAAAAAGGATGAGTGGCCCTAAGTCCTTCAAGCTCTGAGCCCTTTACCTTTTTTTACTTTTCTTATATTTTCCCAATTAAAAATCTCCACACACACACCAAGGAGCCTATCTGCAATTATGTAAAACTCCCCACCTACTTCTGCCACAGCATATTCATAATCAGGATGGACTGCTACTGCCATATTGGATGGCAAGGTCCAGGGTGTTGTGGTCCAGATTACAATATAAGCAGGACCATCTATTTCTGGAATAATTTTCTGTAACTTTGGATCCTTTAAGGGGAACCTCACATAAATCGAAGGAGACTTGATGTCATAGTATTCAACTTCTGCCTCAGCAAGTGCTGTTTCACAAGATGGGCACCAGTAAATTGGCTTTTTACTCCTTACAACACCACCATTTTTCATAAAATTGCAAAGTTCCATTGCAGTTTGGGCTTCGTACCTAGGGTCCATTGTTATGTATGGGTTCTCCCACCGGCCAAAAACACCTAAACGCTTAAACTCTTCCCTCTGGATGTTTAGATACTTATTTGCGTATTGACGGCATCTATCCCTTATCTCAATAACAGGTACTTCTTTTTTTGGAAATTTTTAATTCTTGCTCAACCTTTAGCTCTATTGGCAATCCATGACAGTCCCATCCAGGGACAAACTCAGCCTTTTCACCCTTTAAATTGTGGTACTTAACAATAATATCCTTTAAAATCTTATTCATTGCAGTTCCTAGATGGATATTCCCATTGGCATAGGGGGGACCATCATGGAGAATAAAAGTTTTATCTTTATCACTACTTTGAACCATTTTTTCATATGCATTGATTTCATTCCAAAATTCTAACATCTTAGGTTCATTTTTGGGCAAATTAGCTTCATTGGAAACTTTGTCCTGGGCAGATTTAAGGTATCCTTATAGTCCTTCATATTACATCTCCTATCTCTATTGGATTCTTATATTCTTTTAACCATCTCAATCAAAAGACTCTTCAAATTTTCTGAAGCCTTACTTGCCTGTTTTACAACATATTCAAAGGAAGTCTCTTTCATACAATCTGGTAAATTTTTATTGGTCAAACAAGAAAGACCTAACACCTTTAGCCCCATATGTCTAGCAGCTATAGCCTCCATTACAGTGGACATTCCAACAGCATCACCACCTAGTCTCTTAAGGGCCTGGTCTCAGCAGGAGTCTCTAAACTTGGACCTAAGACTGATACATATACACCCCTCTCCAGCCTCATTCCAAGCTCAGTACCCACGTCCAGGGACAATTCCACTAATTCCCTGTCATATACACAGGACATATCAGGGAATCTTTCGCCTAACTCATCAATATTAGGCCCCACCAGGGGATTTGTACCCTGAAAATTTATATGGTCACAAATAACCATTATATTCCCTTCCTTAAAATGAGGATTTATGGCACCTGCAGCATTGGTCAAAATAATGGTCTTGACTCCAAGGAGCCCAAGGAGTCTCACTCCAAAACATACATCCTGTGCACTGTATCCCTCATATAAATGGACCCTTCCCTGCAACACAACTATATTTTTATTTGAAATATTTCCAAAAATCATCTTTCCCCTGTGGGTGTCCACAGTGGACACAGGAAAATTGGGAATATCTTTGTATAGAATTTCTATCTTTCCATCCAATTCATCTGCAATGTCCCCTAAGCCAGTACCTAGCACTATCCCTATAGAAAATGGTGCCTTGTGTACGTCATAATTTTCGTTTTTTTTGAGTATATCTTCTATTGAATCCCTGGCCTGTTTTATTTTTTTTAATATTTCCTTTGACATGTCCACTCTCCTCATTATACAAATAAAAAAAATATATTCGTTCTTCCTAATAGCTATAAACCCATGGACATTGCAACCTTTTTTTGGACTCATAATCGGATTTTCCTTGCTCATCGGTGCCATTATTTTAGGTGGCCAATACGATGTATTTCTCAACATACCTGGCCTGATGATAGTTTTGGGAGGCACCTTTTCAGCCACCTGTATAACTTTCCCTGTGCCAGAGATATATAACTCCATCAAAGCTGCACTAAAGATATTTGTAACAAAAAAAATTGAGTGCCAATGAGGTAGTAAACTTGATGGTTAGAATAGCAGATATTTCCAGAAGGGAAGGGCTGCTTGCCTTAGAAAATATAGAAACAGATAACAACATCTTAAAAAAAGACGTGTCAACTTATTGCAGACAATGCAGATACAGAACTAATTGAAGAGACCTTATACATTGAAATAACCTCTTTAAAACAAAGACATTTTCTTATACAAGAGGTCTTTAGAACAATGGCAAACTATGCACCGGCCTTTGGAATGGTGGGGACCTTAATTGGACTTGTCCAGATGCTGGCTTCTTTAAAAAAACCCTGATGCCATAGGTCCTGCAATGGCAGTGGCTATTTTAACTACATTCTACGGTTCAGTTTTATCAAACCTGGTCTTTTTACCCGTTGCTGGCAAATTGAAGAGCAGGACAACACAAGAGGTCCTTCACCTACAAATAATATTTGAAGGTGCAAAGTGTATTTTGCAAAATAACAACCCAAGGTTTGTATACGAAAAATTGTCTTCCTTTGTACCACCAAAGGAACGCAAATATGAAAGATAAAAACAAACTCCACACAGAGATTGACCAATTATCAAATGAAGAATCCCAGGGGACATGGCTCCAGACATTTGCTGATATGTCTATGTTATTATTAACTTTTTTTTATTCTCATGTATTCATTTTCCTCTGTTGATAAAAAAAATATTTAATACCTATTTGATGTCAGTAAAAAAAGGCTCTTATTGGAGGAGGTAACGCAAAGATAGCAAGCGTAAAGGTAAATCTCAGTGAAGAAGAAGGGGTGCTTTTGCAGGAGGCCAAACTAAAACATGAGATCATAAAGCAACAAAGGCAGATATTCTCTGATTTTAACTACTATTATACCAGGAAGGGAATAGAAGGAGTAGTTGGCGCTAAATTTGATAAAGGAAAAATAATAATAGCCATAGGCGGAGACGTACTTTTTCCACCTGGAAAGGTAACACTTTCACCCAGGGGAAAGGAAATTCTAAAAAAAATCAGAGATTTCTTAATAATGCATCCCAATGAAAGAATAAATATTATTGGACATACAGATGATACCCCCGTGCCAAAAAAATTCCCGTTTTAAGGATAACTGGGAAATTTCAGCCCTCAGGGCATTAAATGTACTTAGATACTTTCTGGCCCTGGGTATAGATCCTGATCGTATGACTGCAACTGGCCTTGCTGATACAAGACCCATTGTTCCCAATATATCTCCTGAAAATAGACAAAAGAACAGAAGGGTTGAAATCGTATTGGAGAGAGAAGTACAATAATGGAACTAGAAAATCTAACCTTAATTTTTAAAGGGGAAATTGGTAAAAGGAGATGTTATAGGGTCTATCACAAAGATTTAAATATAATAGTAACATTGGAAGATAGAGGGAAAAAAATTGTTCCATGTAAAAGATATTAGTACCTATGGAGTTGCCTTTTTTTGCACAGGAATACACCGATAGTTTCCGTATAAATGACATAATCTACATGTCTATAGTATTCAGGAGAAACTTTGTATTAAAAGACATACGTGCTCAGATCAAAAGAATACATAAGGAGCACATTGTGTGTTGTGAGTTTTTGAACCTAACAAGAAAACAAGAATATACCCTGGATAAGCTCTGTGTAACTATACAGAAAGAACTCATAAAAAAATTTAAAAAAAGGAGAAAGATTAATGGCAGGAAGTTACAATAAAGTTATTCTTATTGGCAGACTTGGAAAGGATCCAGAATTAAGATACACAACATCTGGCACCCCAGTGGCCAATTTTCCCCTGGCTACGAGTGAGACCTATGTGGACAAGGATGGAAATAGGCAGGAAAAAAACAGAGTGGCATAGAATCGTTGTATGGGCAAAGCAGGCAGAAAGTGTTGCAAATTACTTAAGTAAAGGAAGACTTGTGTTGGTAGAAGGTTCCCTGCAAACCAGAAAGTGGACAGACAACCAGGGACAGGATAGGTATACTACTGAAATTAGGGCACAGAGGGTGGTTTTCCTGGAGTCACAATCTGTAGTCCAGGAGACTGAACAATCTAAAGAAACAACAGCCAATGACCCATTTTCAGAAGAGGAAGATTTGGGACCTGCATTTCCATCTGAAGCCAGCGGGATAGATGAGGCACCATTTTAAGAAATCTGCTTATTCCATTATCTGCCTATTTCTTTAGCTCCAATTATTGATTGGGTAAGGTAGAAGATAGAAGGGTTCAAAGTTCAACGTTCAAGATAGCCTTCATCCTTCTCCCTTCTACCCTTCTCACTAATCACTAATCACGGACAAAAAAAGGGGCAGGCGAATAATGCTCGATAGGGGCAGGTCTCCATATCTTTCTTTGTAAAAGAATTTTCTCTTTTAACATACACAAACCACAGACACAGATAACATACACAGATAGCGGTCTCAGGCCTTGATTTTTTGGGGGAAGAGCTTAAAATTGTGTAAGCTTACATGTAAATTTTCTGGAGGATCTTATGAGCACAATAGTAAAATCAATAAGGGTAAAAGAGGAAATATGGGAAACCCTTCGCAGACTCAGCAAAGAAGAAAACAAGCCGTTAACACAACTGCTAGATGAAGCCTTAGAGAGATACCTGGGAGAGAAAATCAAAAAAAAGCGCGGCTGAAAAAAATACGAAAACTGCCGAGACTCTCACTAGGCAAGAATTCCATCACTCGAGAGGAGATTTATGAAGGTCGGTATTGATACCAATGTTCTATTTTATTTTTTTAAACAAGGACAATCCATTTCATGAAGAGGCAAGGGACAATTTAGCCATGTTGGTGGAGGAGCAATCTGCTGTGCTTACTCAACAGAATTTAATAGAGTTGACAGCAGTGCTAACCCGAAGGGGAGTAACCTCAGAAGAAACAAAGAATTATCTGAGGAGCTTTGCGGAAGTTATGCCGCTGCTAAGACTTACAGTCAAGACCGTTGATCTTTTTCTAGAGCAAATGAAGAAAAAAAGCTGTAAAGGGGGCCAAGGTTTTTGACCTATATTTCCCGACTTTGACAGTTGAATAGGCAAAAAGGCTTTAAAGTTAGTAGATTATAAAATCAAAAGTGAGGAAATTTACCCTACAAGTATTCTGGAGAAGATCCCAGGAGGTATTTTCTCATATCTTGTTCAGACATTATGTTCTCCATGGTCTTGACTTTGAATATATCAAACATCTTGGAAGCTAATCGA